>JAFXDC010000053.1 GCA_017516345.1 Clostridia bacterium
CATTAAGGCGGTTGCCAGAGCAAACAACGTAAGTAAAAACGAGGTATATATGCTGCTTGTAAACGACAATGAATAAAATGGCGCGCCTGCCCGCCCGCCCACCCACCCATTCGCGGGCAGGCGCAGTAAAAAAAGAGCTTCGGAATATCCGAAGCTCTTTCAGTACTTTTATAAGAGTCGTTAATATCTGCGAAGCTCCATTGCATCGGCAAGGCGCTTTTCGTAATCCTCACAGGGAGGGATACGTATCTCGTGTGCATAGGTACGGATATGCTCTGCATTGGCTCGGGCTCTCGGAGAGCAAAGGAGCATGCTTGCGCCGCGTATTACAGAGTCGCCTATGCCGTAAACGCAGTGCTCAAATATCTCGGGGACAATACCGATATTAATTGCGGTTTGAGGGTTTAGCATGCCTCCGAAAATATTGGTGAAGTATAATGCGGCGACCTCATCGGCGGAGGAGATATCAAACTCCTCAAGAAGAAGCTGAACGTTACATAAGATGGTTGCCTTTAGCCTGATGAGGGTATAGATATCCTGTTGGGTGATATAGATATCGTGCTTTCTGTCCACGAAAAATACCTGCTCGCCGTTCACTGTGCCCAGCATGCGAAGCCTGCTTGACCGAAGAGTGGAGGCATCGTGCATTTTGCCGTGCTTATCGATGATGCCCATGTCTAACATTATTTCCAACGCCTCAAAGGCGGCGACGGGACTGATGCCTATTGGGGGAGCGTCATCAACGGTATGGTAGCAGATCTTATATTTATCCTTATAAAGATTGGTTATTACCCCCGGTCTGGAGGCGGGGGAAAGAACACAGCTAAGGCCTGAGCCCTCAAGGGCGGGAGTGGAGCCGATGCTGAGTGCAAGAAGAACGTTTTTGTTTCCAAGAAGTATCTCGGTGTTGGTGCCGAAGTTTAAGATGAGGCTGGGAAGCTGACTCTTGTATACCCCCACCACCAAAGCGCTTGACACGGCATCAGAGCCTATGGAGCCCGAAATGCTGCCCATAAGGTTGAGATGAGCGTGTCCCAGGCTTTGAAAGCCCACGTTTTTTGCCTTGACCGAAAGGTTATCCCGTGTAAGAGGAGCACTGTCGGGGGAGGCGAGGGGGGAAACGTCGATGCCTGCAAGCATATGTATCATGCAGGTGTTTCCCACAACGTATATTTCCTTGATGCGCTTGGGAGAAATGGACTGCTCGTTAAGAATGGTAAGCATCATGGACTCAAGTTGATCAACAAGCATACTGTGCATTTCATTTTTGCTCTCGGGGCTTTGCTTCCATGCTCTGATGCGGCCCGGAATATCAAGTGAGATGGCAAGCTGACGATTATTTTGCTCTAACCGTTGGATCAATCGCTGATTTTTAACGTCGTAGAGATGGACCATTATAGTAGAGCTTCCAAGATCCACCGAGAAGCCGTACTCGTGTTGGGACATGCCGCCGTCCTCTGCGGGAGGAAGGGTCACGGTGCAATTGCCTCTGACATAGCAGTAGCAGGCAAGACGGTAGCCGCTTCGGCTGAGCTTGTCTCCGACAAGAGAACGCTCCTCAGCGGTCTGCTTGTTGAGCCTTCCGCTTGCCTTTATCAGACATTTGCCGCAAAGACCGGTTCCATTGCAGGAGTCATGGGTGCTTATAAAGCCCTGCATAAGCAGAACGTGATAAAGAGGGGTGTTGTACTCGACCTTATAGGTGTAGATATCGTCGCCTTGCTTAACGGTTAAGTTGTATTCGATCTCCAAGAAAACCCCTCCTTCTTTAAATATAAAAAGGCGTATATTGCGCCTGTATCCGGCTTTGCTGTGGCACATGAAGGAATCCGCTTAATGCTGCTTTCTTCCGAACCTGACATGATTCACAGCTCTCCATCGCACAGGACCCAATACAGGCGAAATATACGCCTCAATTAGTATTATACACAAAGAAGTTGTTATTTGCAACTAAAAATTTTTTATTGATGGCAAAAAAGAACAAATATGAGATTTTCACGTATTTTCAAGGAAAATTTACGTTAATATATCTCATTTATGTAGAGATCACCCTACGTCTATGGGCAGAGGTTGAATATCCTTGATGCTGTGAAGCTGCTCTGCGGTATAGGGATCGATGTGTACCATGCACATATCAAGCTCGGGCTCTGCGTTAAGGGAGGAGATGATATCCTCGCCATATTCAACCACTGTGGGCTTGCCGCTTATGAGCCCCTCCTTGCGCAGAAGGCTTGTAAGACCGTCAAGCAAGGAGTCCGAAAGCTCGGATATCCTGAAGCACAGCAGGGGCATACCGCCGCAGGGCTCACCGTGATACTCAATATCCTCCTCAAGATATATGGTGTCAATTTTTTTACCCTCAAGACTGCCGTTTTCACCGATGGGAGAAAAGCACGTGGAGCGCACAAAGCCCGCAGCCCGGCTATTAACGGAGCCTATTCTGTAAAAGGAGGAGAAGGAGAGCTTGCATTTTATCTTGGTCGCGGCGATGATGGTCTTGCGCAGTGCCTCGCTGTTAATCATGGGAAGCATTCCCGCTATCCTGCGGCATACGGGGCAGGTCTCGCCCTCAAAGCAGGAGCAAAACAGCTTGGTATCCACCTTGATCCTATATTTTACTACGGCGTCCACGGCGCGGCACCTCCTTTAACCTATGATTGGAGCTTTCAAGTGCATTGCAAAGTCCCAGGGTGTTTGCCTCGGAAAGCTGTCTGCTTATAAGCAGAAGACCGAGCTTGTTGCCCTCTGCGGTGCTTCCGCAGGGCAGAGTCAGACCGCAGATCCCCGCAAGGGACAGGGAATTAAGTGCAGGGGAGGGAGAGGAATCATCATACACGGTGGGGCAGATAAACCAGTCGATATCACTTAAGACCCGCTCCATATTCTGAGCGTGAAGATTTCTCAGACACCGCGCGTTGCGTAGGGTGGTGCCATCGTTTAGAAGCATATGCTTAAGCAGTATATCACAACGCTTATCAAGCGGTAGGTCGGCGGGGTCGAGCCTCATAAGCCTTACAACGTCGTCGTATCTGCTCTCTCCGGCGATCAGGGCGCGGATAAGCAGCTTGTCGTTACAGATGGGCGCCTCAATGTCCAGCACGTTGGTGCCCATAAGGCTTAGAAGCTCTGCGGATCTTATTACCTCGGAGGTGGCACGGGGGCTGGAGCGCATATCAAGCAGGTTTCGCGCAAGTCCCAGCTTGCGCTTGGATACGTTCACCTTGGAGATATAGCTGTACCATCCCGCAAGTGTGGCGCGGTAGCTGGTGCAATCGTTGTGCTCGCCGTGCATAACGTATTCAAGCACCGTAGCAAGGGAATGTGCATCGGTGGAGTGAAGGCTCAAGCTCTGCATGGATGGGGCGGTGCATACAAGCCCCATTCGGGAGCATGTCCCGTAGGTCGGGCGCATGCCGATAACTCCTGCTCTTGCCGCATCGGCAAGCGAGGAGCCAAGAAGATCAATGCTTAATGCAAAAGGAACACTTCTCTCCGCAACCGCATAAGGTGCAAGATTGCGATCATCAAAGGGCGAGTGCTTTACGTACCCTATCGGGACGGCACCCTTGCTCTTAAGGCTGGCTACGGCGTCGGCATCAAGCTCTGTACCCTCGCGCCAGGAGCAGGCTCTTGAGGCAACGTATATATCCTGACTTACTCCGAAGGGCACCCCCATACACATGGAGGAGATATCGGAGTTGATACCGTCAAGGGTATCGCTTCTGAAAAGCTCTGCAAAGGAGCCTCCGCTTGAAGCGGTATCAAAGGCGCTTTTAAGCATGCCCTCCCATGAAAGGGCCTCGGTGCGGATGACGGAGCTTCGTTGCATTACGCTTAAGCCCGTGGGATCCTCCTCTTTTGAGCGCTGGCGAAGCTTGCCGATGTTGATCCTTGCGGCATCCTTAGCCTCGGGCTTTGCATCCTTGCGCAGATTGTTATTGCACAACGGCAAGGGGTGAAGCATGGGCTGAGAGCCGGGCGCGGCAAAGCGGGCCTGCATCAGCTCAAATTGCTCGCAGGTCTCATTTACAAGCTCATTTGGTATGTTCAGCCTTTTGGCAAGCTTGACCATAGTGCCATCTCCCGTTTCTTTAATATTTATTATGATTATAGCACAGTCCCTTGCGGAATGCAAGCAATATATGAGCCGTTCCTCATTTGTATTAGAATCGTGCTAATTAATATTAGATTAGTGCTTATATTCGTTAGTATTTTATATTGAAAAATACATTAAAAAAAAGTAAAATATAAGAGGATATAATATAATAGAAATATTGTATTAAAAACACCCGTTTTTTGTATGGAGGTTTATAATGAAAAAAGCCATTTTAGTGATCCTTACGGTTCTTGCGCTTACCTTTACTCTGGCAAGCGCTCAGGAAAGAGATAACCCTTGGAACAGCACCGATATTAAGATACAGATAGCAGAGACCTTTTCCGACAGAGCCGACGGCACCATAATATGGGATGACGAGTCATCCGGATATTGGACGGGCAGTATCTTTTTTGCATGGCCTGAGGCTGAGTGGAGAGGCGGTCAGCTTGTAATGACCAATGCTCTGGAGCTTGAGGACAGCAGAATGACCTTCCGTATTCAGACCAGCGAGATGCCCAGGGCAGACATCGGCGGTAGCATAGGTATAGGCTTTTATATTGAGAACAACACTAAATACGACCAGAGCGTAGGCTTTTATATGATAGGAAGCTCAAGCTGCCTTAAGAACAAGAATGGCACAAAGCTTATCTTTGTAGACCTTTACGGGAACATTACCCAGAGCGTTGTTACCGACGATTCCATGGCAATAGTACCCGCAGGAGCAAAGGGCTACGTTATTGGATATTATGATGATTTTATGAACCTTTGGTCAAGCGACGCTTATTCTCCCGATAAGGATAAAATTTCAATGCCCGGCTTTGAGCTTACCAAGCTTATTATAGACGGTGAGGAGGGAGAAACCGTTATTATTGATAACGTATTTTATTTCGGAACAGACTGCGCGGATAACAACAGCGAGGGAATTATAGCGCGCACCTTCCTGGAGCCCGATCCCACCCCCACCGTTGAGCCCACTCCTGCTCCCACCAAGGAGCCCGGAGAAGAGCAGACCCAGCCTGCAGGTAACGGAAGCGTAACCGTTGAGGACAACAGCCTCATCGTGTACATTCTTTCCGGAGTGATCTTCCTTACTTCGCTGGTTGCCGCATTTATAATTATAAGAAAGAAGTAAGTCTTCGCTTGATAAGGGCAGGCCGTAGCATATTTGCATTATAGGAGATGCTGTTATGCAGAAAAAACAGGACTATGTATTAAACGACAGAGATAACCATATCGACTGTGACAATTCCAAATGGACTCCGCCAACCAAGGCGGTGCTTAATGACCAAAGCAACGGTTGGCATCAAAGCGGAGTGCTTATAGACGGCTTTTACAGTATGTATCAGCCCGAGGTGATATACGTGCCCGAGTGGGACACCGAGGAGGGCTACCCCTACAGAATGTGGTTCTTTGCCTGGGCATATACTCAGGAAAACGACCCCTGCGATGGCTACGAGGGATATCCCGGCGGAGATGCAATGTTCACCGCCCGCGCAAAGGATCCCCTTGGCCCGTGGGAGGTCTATGCCAAGGACGAAAACGGCTTTTTCTGGGATAAGGAGCGCCATGCAGAGCTTTGGTACCCCGTATTGCTCTGTCAGGACGTTTGGTACGATTCCTGGCACGTTGGTGACCCAAGCATTGTGTATCTTGACGGTGTATTCCACATGGCGTACTCCTCTATGGGCGCCGACGTGGACGGTATACCCTACCATAAGGAGGGGGATACCGACGGCAACTCAAGCTGTATAATGGGTGCGATAAGCCGTGACGGCATCAATTGGACACGCTCCGAGGCTCCCCTTGTTGTTTGGGAGCACGAAAAGGGATATGATGAGATCCGTCATCCCGAGGGATATTTTGGCGGACATCAGCGCCCGAGCCTTATGCTTGAGGACGGCATCTGGAAGATGTGGTACGATTACAGAGGCGCTCAGATAGGCTATGCAGAATGCAAGGGAGATTTTCTTGATCCCGATGCGTGGCACGAGATAAGGTGCGGACACAACCCCATAATGAAAAGCGTTGACCTGGACGTTATAAAAATAGGTGATATCTATTACGGATGGGGCGACCCGTACGTGCATTGGGCGGGCATAGACGACCCGAGGATACCTCTGCACGAGGACGATGCATCAAGATGGAGCCAAAGACAGATAGTGGAGTATCAGTCCCGCGACGGCTTCAATTGGTATCCTAGCGGATATTTTCTGCCCGATGAGGGGTACGATGCAATTCAGATCCCACAAGCCTTTATTGACCATAAACAAGGTAGAATTTACGTTTATTATGCCACACAGCGCGGAAAGCGCGAATGTGACGTTTATGATTGGCGATGGGACAGCATCCGTTGTCGATACCGTGATATAAAAGAATTTGAAATCAAATAAAAGAGGTTTACCATGATAAGCTTAAAAAAAGTAATGGCTGTTATTATGCTTGGGCTCTTATTGGCCGTAAGCATTGTTGGAAATACATTTGCAGCACCTGAAAACGATACCGACAATCATATCGATTGCGATAACTCCGACTACGTTATTCCTACCACCGGCGCCATCCGTCTTGATGAAACCACCGGCTGGCATAAGGTTAAGGGTAATATGCTTACTAACTTCTTCAGTATGTATCAGCCCGAGGTTATCTACGTGCCCGAATGGGACGTTGAGGGTGGATATCCTTACATGATGTGGTTCTTTGCGTGGGCATACAACCAGGAGAACGATCCTCACCCCTCTACCGGATACGAGGGACTTAAGGTTGAAGGCCCCAACGGCGAGCAGCTTGGCGGCGATATGGTTTTCTGCGCAAGAGCAAAGAGCGTTGAAGGACCGTGGGAGGTTTACAGCAACAAGGGCAACAAGAAGGGCCAGGATGATGAGTTCTATTGGGACAAGGATATGAACCCCTTTTATTGGTATCCCGTTATAATGCCCAGCAACACCTGGTTCAACTCATGGCATATCGGTGACCCCAGCGTAGTATACAAGGATGGCACTCTTTATATGGCCTTGTCCTCCATGGGCGCAGACGAAGACCTTATTCCCACTCATAAGGCAGGGGACGTGGACGGAAACTCTAGCTGTATAGTTGGCGCAACAAGTACAGACGGCATAAACTGGAACGTATCGGATAAGCCCCTCATCGTTTGGGAAAACGAAAAGGGCTTTGACGAGGATGCAAGAGGCGATAAGTACTACGGCGGACATCAGCGTCCAAGCATTATGTTTGAGGACGGCAAATGGAAGATGTGGTACGATTTCAGAGGAAATCAGGTAGGCTATGCCGAGTGTAACGGAGATTTTATTAACGGAACCTGGACCGAGCACAAGACCGGCGCAACAGGCCTTTTAACAGGTGTGGATTTCGACGTAATAAAGATCGGAAGCATCTATTATGCATACGGTGACCCGTATATGAGCTGGGTTGGCGTTAAGGATAGGGACATTCCTTACTACAGTAACGATTCTTCGCAGTGGAGCCAGAGACAGATAGTAGAGTATCAATCCTACGACGGACTCAAATGGGTTCCCACAGGATACTTCCTGCCTGATGCGGACTACGATGCAAATCAGATCCCGCAGACCTTTATAGACCATAAAACGGGCAGAATTTATATTTTCTATGCAACACAGCGCGGTGTTAAGAAGGGACAGTGGGGCGGCAAGTATGACTGGCGTTGGGCAAACATTCGTTGTATGTACAGAGACGTGGAGCTTTTTGCCATTGATGCAAACACCATGGTAACACCTGCACCTTCTGTTACTCCTACTCCTACACCGACAATTACCCCCACCGTTGAGCCCACTGTTACAGAACCTGCAATAACCGATGCTCCCACTGCAACAGTAGAGCCCGTTAAGACAAATAACGGACAGCAGTATATAGTTCTTGCTGTATCAGTTATCTGCTCTGCATTTATTCTCGCTCTGGCATTCTATGTAAGAAAGAGAAATAGTAAACAATAATTAATAATTTGCGGGCGGTAAGTAGTAGTATTGTATTAAAAATAACCGTTTTTTATATGGAGGCTTATAATGAAAAAAGTGATTTTAGTGATCCTTACGGTTCTTGCGCTTACCTTTACTCTGGCAAGCGCACAGGAAAGAGATAATCCCTGGAACAGCACCGATATTAAGATACAGATAGCAGAGACCTTTTCCTCAAGAGGAGATGCCGCCATTGAGTGGGATGATGCCGCTTCGGGATACTGGACAGGTCAGGCATTTTACGAGTGGCCCGATGCCCAGTGGAAGAACGGTCAGCTCGTGCTTACCAATTTCCCCGGACTTGCGGGCAACGAGCCCAGCCGCTTCACCTTCCGTATTATGACCGACGAGATCAGCAATGCAGATATTTCCGGAAGCATCGGAATGGGCTTTTACGTTGAGAACAATACCGCAAAGGTGCAGAGCATCGGCTTTTACATGATAGGCAGCGCAAGCTGTCTTAAGAACAAAAACGATACTGTGCTTACCTTTGTTGACCTTAACGGCACGGTAACCGAAAGCGTGGTAACCGATCAGGACATGGCAATGATCCCTGCGGGTGCCAAGGGCTACGTCATCGTTTATTACGAGGACTTTATGAACCTTTGGGCGCAGGGCGCATACGATCCGAGCGCTGACCCCATCGGAGCGCCCGGCTTTGAGATCACCAATATGCTCATTGACGGCGAGATTGGAGAGAGCATTGTAATTGACAACGTATTCTACTTCGGTAAGGACTGCAACGACAATAACTCTGAGAATCTTATCGATCGCAACATCACCCTCAGTGCTGCCACCGTTCCCCCCACGGAGGAGCCGGAGACTCCCACTGATGAGCCCAGCGCTCCCGCAGGTGATACCACCGAGCCCGCAGTTGATACCACCGACGCTCCCACCACTGCACCCGAGGCTCCCAAGAGCAACGGCAACGTTATTATCTATGTGATTTCCGCTGTAATTCTGCTTGGTGCGATAGCCGCCGCGGCAGTTATACTTAAGAAAAAATAATATCAAACATAGTAACCCGAGTTTTAAACAAATAAAGGTGAAGGAAAATGTTAAATAACGGTCATATAAACGATACCGATAATCATATTTTCTGCCCGATGAGGGGTACGATGCAATTCAGATCAAGCATTTATAGACCATAAAAATGGCAGAATATATGTTTATTACGCAACGCAGCGCGGCAAGCGCGAGGGCAACAGCTACGATTGGCGCTGGGACAGTATAAGATGCCGTTGGCGCGATATAGAGCTTTTTAATATCAAAAAATAAGAGGTTAATATGAAGGCAATAAGAAATATAATATTGATAATGCTTGTTGTGTTGATGCTCACGGTAAGCCTTGTGGCCTCCGCCGCACCCAAGAACGATAAGGATAATCATATTGATTGCGATAATTCCGATTACGTTATCCCCAAAAACAGACGCCCCGTCAAGCTTGACGAGACCAAGGGCTGGAATAGGGTGGAGGGCAATATGCTCACCAACTTCTACAGCATGTATCAGCCCGAGGTTGTTTATATTCCCGAGTTTGACGTTGAGGGCGGTTACCCCTACATGATGTATTTCTTTGCCTGGGCATATAACCAGGAGAACGACCCTAAGCTTGGAGTTGGCTACGAGGGCCTTAAGACCAAGGGCGAGGACGGTAAGGACTACGGCGGAGACCTTGTTTTCTGCGCAAGAGCCAAAAACGTGGAGGGCCCCTGGGAGGTCTACAGCAATAAGGGCAACAAGGTAGGACAGCCCGACGAGTTTTATTGGGACACCGAGATGGACCCCTTCTATTGGTACCCCGTTATCTTTACCGATGATACCTGGTTTAACTCCTGGCACATCGGTGACCCCAGCGTGGTATACCACGAGGGCACGCTGTATATGGCGCTCTCCTCCATGGGCTGTGACGAGGACATGATACCCTCGCATAAGGGCGGTACAGACGGCAATATGGGCTGCATAGTGGGTGCTACAAGTAAGGACGGCATCACTTGGGATGTAAGCGACGAGCCCCTCATCATCTGGGAAAACGAAAAGGGCTTTGACGAGAATTCCCATGGCGGCACCTATTACGGCGGACATCAGCGTCCAAGCATTATGTTTGATGACGGCATCTGGAAGATGTGGTACGATTTCCGCTCCAATCAGATAGGCTATGCAGAGTGCAAGGGCGACTTCATCACAGGTGAATGGGTGGAGCGCGTCAAGAACGTTCCCAACGGCCTTTTCACCGGTGTAGACCTTGACGTTATAAAGATCGGCGATATCTACTATGCATACGGCGATCCGTACGTATCATGGGTAAACGTTCAGGACAGAGATATCCCCTATTATGCCGATGATGCAAGCAAATGGAGCCAGAGACAGATAGTTGAGTATCAGTCCTACGACGGCATCAACTGGATACCTACGGGATACTTCCTCCCCGATGAGGGCTATGATGCAAATCAGATCCCTCAGACCTTTATAGACCATAAGCAGAACAGAGTTTACATATTCTATGCAACACAGCGCGGCAAGCGCAACACCTCGTACTACGATTGGCGTTGGGACAACATCCGTTGTATGTATAAAAACGTGGAGGATTTCTCCACCAAGATCGCCACTGAGCATTATACACCCACCTCGAAGCCCACTCCGTCGCCCACTCCCGAGGTAACGCCTACCCCTGAGGTAACGCCTACCCCCGAGGTCACCCCAACTCCTGAGGTGACACCTACCGTGATCGATCCCACACCCACCCCCTCCGAGGGAGCATCTGCTCCCGCAGAGAGCACGGAGCCCGGAAGCACCCAAGAGCCCGGCGTTAGCGATGTGCCCGGAACAGATGTTACCCCGACTGCGGAGCCCGATAAGACCCAAGAGCCCGAAGCTCCCGCAGAGCCGGATAATGCGTACGTGTTGCTTATAGCTAGCGTAATAGCCGCAATTATAATAGTTTCCTCTGCGCTGGTTGCTAAAAAACGCAGGAACAGCTAGACCGATATTTGGTCAAGGGTAAGGATGCATCATTTGTTATAAAAACAAACCTCCTTTTTAATAATTTGTTGGATGCATCTTACCCTTGGCATTACATATTTTAAGTAAATATACCGCAAAAGGGATGATAACTATGACATGCACGGTCAATTGCGGAAGGTATACGGTATACTATCTGCAAAATGACAGACAATACGTAAAAAAAGCGGTCAATGCGCTTTGTGAGCTTTTGCAGACCGATAACGAGGGAGCGGATATCAGCTTTTACGTCGGAGACGTTAAAGCACCCGAATGCATTGCGCAAAGGGTGCTTGACGGATACGTTATCTCTCAAAAGGGCAACGTGGTGCTGCTCAAGGGCAGTAATGCGGAGAATACCTATCTTGCTACCACCAGATACATCAACGTATTGATAAGAAAAAGTGTAGAAAAGCTTAAAAATACCGTGCATAAGGAGCTTTTCGTAAGCTATAGCGCCAAGCGTGAGGAGTATATAGCCGATATCAACAGGTTTCAGCCGCTGTGGCAGTATCAGTGGCGTCCGCCCGCTTGGATGACCGACTACGAGGAGAAGCTCTATTCCATGGCCGAGGTTGGAGGCAGAACCATTTGCTACGCCCACCGAGGTGACCTTGAGCACTATCCCGAAAACTCCATTGAGGGGATAATAAGCGCCATTAAAAAGGGTGCCGACCTTGTGGAGGTGGACGTTTATCTATCCGCGGACGGTGTTCCCGTGCTCAACCACGGTACCGACCTGGAGTCCACCACCGACTGGCGGGAGAAAAACGGCACAGTGGTGGACGGGGTAAGGCTCCCCACCGAGAGAGATCTTACAAAATGGACCTACGATCAGCTTAAAAGACTAAGACTCAGGACGGGTAACGGCGGTTACAGCTCAAGCGACTCCGAGATAACCGACTATCGCATTGCCACCCTTACCGAGGTGTTTACGGTGTGTAACGATAGGATATTGGTGCTCATCGATAAGCTTCCCTATGCTCATTGGGACCTTGTGTTTGACATTATAAAGCAAACGGGTGCCTGCAGAAGCTTCTGCTATACCGATCTTGCCCGAAGCCCCGAGCAGGCGATGGAGATGAAGCAACGCGTGCTTGATGAGTTCGGAGTGTCGGGGCCCACCATGTGGGAGCGCGGCATGAGCTGGTCGGGCACTTGGTTTGACGAGCTGAGCCTTACCACGGACGAGGAGTTTGAACGGTATTATTCCGAGCAAGCCGCAAAGGGCAGCTTTCTTATGTCAAACAGAGTCAGCAAGCTTGTGGAATATATAGACAGACATTTTGGACCAAGGAAATAAGGTGATAAAATGAAAAAAATAAAAACAGGATTTTTGCTTTTGACCTGTGCTCTGCTGGTGATCTTGAGTGCCTGCGACGTGCAGACATCGCCAACCGCACAGCCCACCACAAGCGACGGCTTTAATAAGCCCGCCAAGGAGCTTACGGAGCTTTACAGCGCGTGCACGCTGGTCGTTGATGAGGAGGCTCGCATCTATACTAAAAATGCCGCGGAAAGGCTTAAGGAGCTTATTGCTCCAAAGCTTGACACCCAAATAAAGGCCTCTCACACCCCGGTAGAGGGAGAGCTTACCGTTTACGTGGGTGCCGCCGGTCACACAAGCGATGCGTGGCAGGGCTTTAATAAAAACGGATACGTTATATGGCAAAGCGGCGGCACCGTGGTGCTCAGCGGCAGTAATGCCGAAAACACCTATACCGCGGTGAGCAGATATATCGTTGAGGTCATAAAAAATGATGCAATAAACATCGGTCGTATAGACGACGGCTTGCTTATTAGCTGTGATTACGGTAACAGAGCCGACTATATAGCCGATATTGATAAATTCCAGACAGTTTGGCAATACGATTGGCACTCTCCCGAATGGGCACATGATTTCTCAAGCAAGATAAAGGATTTCCTTATGAGCAACTCTCGCCCCATCAGCTACGGGCACAGAGGAGATGTTGAGCATTATCCCGAAAATTCCATTGAGGGTATAATAAGCGCCATTAAAAAGGGAGTAGACCTTGTAGAGGTGGACGTTTGTCGCACAAGCGACAACGTATTGGTACTCAACCACGGAGACGACCTTCGCGCTACCACCGACTGGTCGGAAAAGCGCGGACAGACCATAGACGGCGTTAAGCTTCCTACCTCGTTCGATATAGGTAAATGGACCTATGAGCAGTTAAGCAAGCTGTGTCTGCGCACGGGCAACGGCGAGTATGCCGCGGGTAAGAAGAGCGAGATAACCGACTATCGGATCGTCACCCTTGAGGAGGTCTTTAGCGTATGCAACGAAAAATGCTTCGTGCTTATAGATAAGCTTACCGCAAGCGATTGGGATGACGTTTTCTCGGTCATCAAGAAGACAGGTGCGGCAAGATGCTTCATTTATGCGGGAATGGCGGGAAGCCGTGAGGAAGCAAGTAAAATGAAAGCAGACGTTCGTGAGGCGCTTGGAACCACCGGACCCAGCTTCTTTGAAAGTGGACGGAGCTGGTCGGGAACCTGGTATGACGAATTTGAGCTTACCACCACCGAGCAGTTTGATAAATACTATAAGCAGCAGGTTGCCATCGGAAGCATAGTTTCCACAAACCGTATCTGCAGGCTTATAGATTATATCGACAGATATTATTATGCCGATAAAGCACCGGGCAATACCTCGTGCAATCAAAAATAACGTATTTTTGCGGTAAAACCGCTTAGATAAATAAAAGAAAGGAAAGAAAAACATGAAAAAAACCTTAATTTTGGTAGTGGCTTTGATGCTTGCAGCGGCCTTTTTGTTGGTTGGCTGTGGCCCCGAGACCTCTCCCACAAACGGCACCAGCGCGCCTACCGCTACACCTGCTCCCTCAGAAGAGCCCAGTCAGGAAGCGGAAAAGAACGCCATCAAGGCCGGTGACAACTACAGATATTATCTCTGGAGCGTAACCGACGGCGAGAACCCCTTTTCCACCTCTGTTAACCCCGAAAGGGACAGACAGCGTTGGACCGACTATCAGGAAAAGTACGGTATCACCATTACCTACGTTCAGGCGCAGGCAGGTAACAACTGGCAGGATCTCCCCCTGAGCTCTGCCGCAGCAGGTGAGCCCATCTGCGACATCTTCAACGTAGGAGGACCTTACGTAGTTCTTCAGTCGGTATTCTATGACGGAAAGATCGGATCTGCTCTTGATCCCGTATCCAACTACGAGGAGTATGCCACCTTTGACGATCCCAACTTCTTTGACCAGGCTGCTCAGAAGCACTGCACCTTTGACGGTGAGCTTTATTGCATAGTTCCCCACACCAACGGCGCAGGTCAGACCTCCATGTACACCGTTACCCTTTTCAACGCTGAGATGCTTGCAAACGCAGGCTACACCAAGGATGATCTGTACAAAATGAGCAAGGACGGCGAATGGACCTGGGAAGCATTCAGAGAGGCCGCCATCAGATGCACCAACCCCGACAAGGGAGTATACGGTACCTACATTGGCGACAACAACTATATGTGCTCCGCTCTTATCGCCTCCAACGGTGGACACTACTTCGTTAACGACGGCACCGGTGACAAGTTTGCCGGCAACAGCAACGAGGCAGTAGCCGCTTGGGATTTCATCGTTGAGCTTGGCCAGAACGGCTATATGGATTACAGCCACACCGGTGAAGCCAACGTATTCGGTATGGGTAAGGTTGCCATGATGGTTACCTGCATTGCACGTATCGGCGTTATCTACCAGTACCTTAAGTTTGAGTACGGCATCATCAATCCCCCCAAGGGACCCGCAGCCAAGGACTATATCTCCGAGAACAGCTGGTTCACCCCCGTTGCTCTTATGAAGGGCGCAAACAACCCCCAGGGTTGCGTACGCGTAATGAAGGAGTACTTCGGACCTGAATACGGTATTGATACCGTTGAGCATCAGATGATGGTTGAGGCTGAGTACGGCTTGTACCTGACCGATCAGGGCTCTCTTGATACCGCACTCAACATTCAGAAGTACGGTACCATCGAGAACTACTTCCTCTATCAGACCGTTAACGATGGCGAAGGTACCATGCTTCGTTATCTCTACGGTACTGCTGATGACTTCATCACCGGCGAGCAGTCTCCCAAGGTATTCCTTGACTCTGTTGTAGATAAGGTAAATCACTTGATAGAGATCTCCCACGCAGGCTCTAACTGATAATTTAAC
>JAFXDC010000054.1 GCA_017516345.1 Clostridia bacterium
AAAACGGGGGGCGGCGGTGCGGCTACGCCGCACAAGGGGGCTTTTCGCAAGCGAAAAGCCCCCTTAGCAAGCGCCTGAAGGCGCTTGCCCGCCGCCCCCTCGCGCCGCCCAAAGGGCGGCGCAAAAGGCAAGCCCTCACCGCAAAGGCGGTGAGGGCTTGCCTTCTTTATTCCGTATGCTATTATCTCTGTAATTTCTTACTTGCTTTGCGAAATGGCGTAATTATAATTTAATCCCATGCACATCTGATCCATGCATATTACCGCATAGCTTGTGCCGAAATAGTATACCATTGCAAGCTTAACAGGCACCCTTTGCCAAAGTGCCGTCATAGGGGTGTCGGAATAGGTCAGAGTTATCGCGCTTCCTTCCTCCCGGGCAGAGCCTATTCTTACCGTGTTGCCGTCACTATCATATTGATACGTAAATACCTCGTCATCGGTATCTCCGATAAGATCCCCCTTTTCTGTAAAGGTAAGGTACAAATCCTCCTGATTGAAGGGAGGCCTTGATACCCTGCGGTTTACCATGTCCGCCTCAAGCGCCATGGTAAAGCCATCCTCTCGTTCAAAGCATTTGGTCACGGTCATGACATTGTCGGGATAAGCAAACTCAAGCACGGTCTCCCCTCTGAAGCCAAGGCTTATGATGCGCCCCTCGTCATCAAAGCTGCATAATTTCTCAAGATCGACCGTTCTGTCACCCTCAGTGACGGTGGCCTTCAGCTCTCTTTTTTCGGCATCATAAGTAAATTTGTAGCTTGAGCCGTTTATCTCATAGCTGCAGCCGCTGTCGCTCCAGGATATATCCGCCTCCATGCGCTCACCGTCAACCGTCATGCCTATCTTTTCAGGCAGGGTCATGCCTCCGAAATACGGATGCTCCCCGCCCTCGGCGTTGCCTCCATCCCCCGTACCCGAGGGCAGTACCGCTGTATTGCACCCGCAAAGAGCACATATAAGCATGATCACAAGCAAAATTACCGTTATCCTTTTCATAATATCCTCCTGATATCGTTTTCCCCTTAAAGCCATTATTCTCAGCTTAAGGTATCCTTATGAAGCGATGCGTATACGCCTCCCGCCTCAATAAGCTCATCGTGAGTTCCTCTCTCCTTGACTCCATCTCTACCCACCACGATTATCTCGTCGGCATTTCGCACAGTGGAGAGCCTGTGCGCCACGATAAGACAAGTCCTGCCCTTGCAAAGCTCGGCAAGAGAGCGGCTTATCTCGCGCTCTGTGGCATTATCAAGCGCACTGGTCGCCTCATCAAGAATAAGAATGGGCGGGTTCTTTAAAAATACTCGCGCTATGCTTATCCTCTGCTTCTGTCCGCCCGAAAGCTTTACTCCGCGCTCGCCCACTCCGGTGTTGTAGCCATCGGGAAGGGTCATTATGTACTCGTGTATGCTTGCCGCCCTTGCCGCCGCCTCTATCTCCTCCATCGTGGCTCCCGCCTTGCCGTAGCCGATGTTCTCCGCCACGGTTCCGTTAAAGAGGAACACGTCCTGCGCGACCATACCTATGTTTCGGCGCAAGGAGTCGCGGGAATACTCGCGTATGTCTCTGCCATCCACCGTGATGCTGCCCTCGCCGATCTCATAAAATCTCGGAATAAGGTGGCACATGGTGGTCTTGCCGCCGCCGCTTTCCCCTACGAGCGCCACGGTCTTGCCTTGCGGAATATCAATATCAACACCCTTAAGCACAAGCTGCTCCTCGTTGAGGGGATATGCAAAGCTTACGCCTTTAAAGCTTATGTCTCCCTTCAGCACTCCCGCATCCACGGCGCCCGGCGCGTCCTCCTCGTTGGGCTGATCCATTACCGCACAAAAGCGCTCAAAGCCCGTCATGCCGTTTTGTATCTGCTCAAAAAGTGATACAAGTCGGTTTATCGGCTTTAAAAACATGGTTATGTAAAGAAGGAATGCCGTAAAATCACCAATATCAATTATTCCAAAGTAGAAAAACAGACCGCCCGCGGCAAGCACCAACAAGTAAAGAAGGTCGGAAAACAGACCCATGCCCGAAAAGAAGATGCCCATCTGCTTATAGGCGTTGCTCCTTGCCTTGATAAAGCGTCCGTTGGAGCGTCTGAACTTACCGTTTTCGTACTCCCTTGCGGTGTAGGCTCGGCTTACCCGCATGCCGCTGATGGCGCTTTCCGCCTCGGAGTTGACCTCCGCTATCTCCTCACGGCTCTTTTTGAAGGCGGCATTCATGCCCTTTCGGGTCTTTACCGCAAACAGCACTATAAACGGAAGCACAGCAAAAACTATCAGGCATAGCCAGATATTGATGCTTGCAAGCATTATAAACGAGCCCACAAGCATTATCACCGACAAAAACGCATCCTCGGGTCCGTGGTGCGCAAGCTCGGAGATATCCATAAGGTCGTTTATCATCCTGCTCATTATGGAGCCGGTCTTGTTGTTGTCAAAATAGGAAAAGGGCAGGCGCTCCAGCTTGTCAAACATCTCTGCACGCATGTCGCCCTGAATGCGCACCCCCACAATGTGTCCCCAGTACTGGATAACGTAGTTTAAAAACGCCTTTATAACGTAGATAATAAGCAGCACCACCGCCCAGGTGATGAGCAGCTGAAGCTGTTGGTTGGGCACGTATACGTTGATGATGTTGCGCGCGATCACCGGATATACAAGGTCGCACAGCGCCACAATAAAGGCACAGATCATGTCTAAAATAAACAGCCTTTTGTGCGGCTTATAATAGGATATGAATCTCTTTATCAAATTTGCTCCTCCTTTGGCGTATACCACGCCATCGCTTAATATTATATCACAAAGCGTGCCAAATGCAAACAAAAACCCCGAGAAGCTCGGGGTATAATATTTATTGACCGAAAAGCTCGGTGGACAGATAGCGGTCTCCCGTGTCGGGAAGCACCACAACCACGTTGCCCTGATATTTTTTGGATGCCACCACCGCGGCGTAAAGCGCCGCACCTGCGCTGATGCCGCACAGAATACCCTCTTTTTTTGCAAGCACGCGCGCGCAGTCAAACGCCTGCTCGGTGGTGACACGTATTATATCATCACAAAGCTTGACATCCATTACCGACGGCACGAATCCCGCACCTATGCCCTGCAGGGCGTGGGGACCCGCTTGTCCACCCGACAAAACAGGGGAGTCGTCAGGCTCTGCTCCCACCACCTTGATGCTCATGCTTTGCTCCTTCAGATAGCGCGCACACCCGGTAATGGTACCTCCGGTGCCTACGCCGGCAACAAATACCGAGATCTCTCCCTCGGTGTCGCGCCAGATCTCGGGCGCGGTGGTCTTGTAGTGCGCATCGGGGTTTGCGGGATTGTCAAACTGCCCTGGCATAAATGCTCCCGGGGTGGCCGCAAGCAGCTCCTTTGCTTTTTTTATGGCTCCCGTCATGCCTTCCTCGGCATCGGTAAGCACTATCCGGGCGCCGTATGCCGCAAGAAGCCTTCTGCGCTCTATGCTCATGCTTTCGGGCATGGTAAGCACCACCTTGTAGCCGCGACATGCCGCAACCACCGCAAGTCCTATGCCCGTGTTGCCGCTGGTCGGCTCTATTATGGTGCCTCCGCTTTTCAGCTTGCCCTCGCGCTCGGCACGCTCCACCATCTCAAGCGCCGCACGATCCTTAATGCTCCCGCCCGGCTCTACGCTCTCCACCTTGGCTATGATGGGTCTTACCACATAATGCGTGCTGAAATTGTTAAGTCTTACAAGCGGCGTGCTTCCCACCGCCTGCAAAATGTTATCAAGTATCTTCATGTGATCACCAAATCTGTAATGTAATAAGAATGCGCCACAACCGCCCCGCGAAGACATAACGTACCCCGCATGACCCCACATCGGTGGTAAGGGGGTGACGCCCCGCGAAGGCTATAGTCCGTCATAAAGTGCCGTAATTGTGCTTTTTCCCGAGCGAGATGCGGAGGCGTACCATGCGTACGCCGCACAAATCGAGTCGAGAGGAAAAAGTGCAAGGACGGTGCTTTATGGCGGACTACCTACTTTATAACGCCCTTCTTCAGTATAGCACATCCGTATAAGCGCTCTTCGCCGGTGGATACCACAACGTATGCCTTCTTTGCACGGTCGTAGAAATCGAAACGGTCGATAAACTCAATGTTGGTCTCGCCGTTGTTTTTGAGAATGCTTGCCTTGAAATCATCCCAAATAGTGGGAACGTAGGTGTCGCCGGGGTTTACCGCCATGAGCTGTACGGGGTTGTCTACGTACTGGTCAAGGGGCATAAGGGAAAGAATGGCATCCATCATCTGTACGGCATCGGCACCGGGAGTGTAGACCACCTTGGTGCCCTGAGATGCGGCAGGGAAGTTGGCATCGGCAAGAACAAGGGTGTCACCGTGTCCCATATCGTTTAATATTTTAAGAAGATCTCCGTTAATAAGCTTGGAAATGTTTTTAAGCATAAGTTAATACCTCATTTCTTTAATGTTGTAATTATTATAATACATTTTAAGGCATAAGTCTATACCCCAAAATAAAAAACCTGCAAAAATTTTTGCAGGCTTTAGTTTAAGCAAATATCAGTGACAGCATCCGCAGTCGCAATCGTCCTCGTGATCGTGGTCGCAGTCGCAGCCGTCGTGATCCGAGCCACAGCCCGAGCAACCGGAGCAGCCTCCGCCGCAGGAGTGACGGCTCTCAAGACGCTTGATAAGGAAGGGGGTGACCGCCTCCATCTCCTCGTCGGTGGGCATCTCGAAGTTTGCTATCTCATCATTTTCAATGATGGGCTTCATAATGTACATGGAGGGCTCTTCATTGTCGGCAAGCTGATCCATAGGGGTAACGAAAAGTGCGTAAGCCTGTCCCTCGAACTCAAAGGCATCCACCATGGTAAGGGGAAGCTCGTTTCCGTTTTCATCTTTAAAATACATGGTCTCGTTCATATACGTTTCCTTTCACGCTTAAATGCGAGGTTATTTCTTTGCCTATATATTATAACCGCAATTGCCTTCTTTGCGCAACTGTTTTTACAAAAAAGCCGATATCTTGCTAAAAAAGATGAACCCTTCCTTCAGAGCCGAGCCAAAACTTCACCCTCAGGGTGGGGTGCCGGGGCGAAGGGGCGGCATAAACGCATCTTTTTACAAAATCCCATTGCGCTTTTTTGATTAAAAGGCTATAATATAAAGGTATTATACAATAATGTAACCATCTTCTTTGCGGAGGTAATAATATGTCTGAAATGCAGGAAATCAAAAATTTTATAGAGGAAAAGGTGGAGGCGGATATCGCCAAAAACGGGCCCGACTATACGGTGTGCACACGCTTCCCTCCCGAGCCTAACGGCTATCTGCATATAGGCCACGTCCGTGCATTAAGCATCGACTTTGGCATGAAGGAAAAATATAACGGCAGGTGCAATCTCCGTATGGACGATACCAATCCCGCCAAGGAGGATATGCACTACGTAGAGGCCATCAAGAGGGATGTGGAATGGTTGGGCTATAAGTGGGATAATCTCACCTTTGGCTCTGATTACTATCATCTTACCTATAATTATGCCGAGGAGCTTATCAAAAAGGGTCTTGCCTACGTGTGCGATCTCTCTCCCGAGGAAATACGCGAATATCGCGGCACCCTTACCACACCCGGCAAGAACAGCCCCTATCGCGACCGTTCGATAGAGGAAAATCTCGACCTTTTCCGCAGAATGAGGGCGGGCGAGTTTGCCGACGGCGCAAAGGTGCTCCGCGCCAAAATAGATATGTCCTCCCCCAATATCAATATGCGAGATCCCATCATCTACCGTATACTGCGTGCCGACCACTATCGCACGGGTACAGAGTGGTGCATATATCCCATGTACGATTTCGCTCATCCCATTCAGGATGCCACCGAGGGGGTCACCCACTCGCTGTGCTCTCTTGAGTTTGAGGATCACCGCCCTCTTTATAACTGGGTCATCGATAACGTCTCGGTTCCCCACAGACCCGAGCAGACCGAGTTTGCCCGCCTCAACATCACCCGCACCATCATGAGCAAGCGTTATCTTAAAAAGCTCGTGGACGACGGCGTGGTCTCGGGCTGGGACGATCCCCGCATGCCCACCATCGCAGGCCTGCGCCGCAGAGGCTATACCCCCGAGGCGCTTAAGAGCTTCTGCGCACGCTGCGGCGTTGCAAAGGTGTATTCGGTAATAGAGGCAGGCTTCCTTGAGCATTGCCTCAGGGAGGATCTTAACGAAAAAGCACTTCGCCGCATGGCTGTTGTAGATCCGGTAAAGCTGGTCATCACCAACTTTGAGGGCAGTCGCGAGGTGGAGATAGAAAACCATAACGCCAAGGAGGAGCTCGGCAAGCGCACTCTGTCCTTTTCAAACGAGCTCTATATCGAGCGCGAGGACTTTATGATAGACCCCCCGAGCAAGTTCTTCCGCCTTGCTCCGGGCAGAGAGGTCCGCTTAAAGGGCGCATACATCATCAAATGCACCGGCTACGATACCGATCCCGAGGGCAACGTCACCTGCATCTACGCCGAGCACGATCCCCTGTCCTTCTCGGGCATGGAGGGCGCAAACCGCAAGGTGAAGGGTACTCTCCATTGGCTTGATGCCAAAGCCGCAGTTCCCACCGAATTCCGCCTTTACGACTATCTGCTTGACGACCGCGACGGGGAGGATCTGGACTTCTCCGAGCGTTACAACAAGAACTCACTTACCGTCAAGCACGGCTTCTGCGAGCCCGCGGCGGCAAATGCCGAGGTGGGAGATACCTTCCAGATGGTCCGCGTAGGCTATTTCCGCAAGGATGAGGACTCCACAAGCGAAAAGCCGGTATTTAACCGCGTGGTAGGGCTTAAGGATTCCTGGGCAAAGCAGCGATAATTTTTAAGGTGGAGCTTTTCTCCACCTTTTTGACCCTTCTCCATTATATCAATCACCGTTAGATCGAGGTATTTATCATGCAAAAATACAAACGCACCATGCTTGCAAGCATGCTAGGTATCTTCACTCAAGCAGTATCCAACATTACCGCCCTTCTTTTCGTTCCGTTTATGGATATGTACGGGCTTTCCTTTGTACATCTGGGCATTCTGGTAGGAGTCAATTTCGGCGTACAAATGATGGTCGACCTCATCTTCGCACCCCTCATCGATAAGCTCGGCTACCGCAGACTCGTGCTTCCCGCCTGCATTATGGCGTTTGTCGGCTTTGTCATCTTCGGCACGGCGGCATTTGCGCAGGACCATTTCCTTGTGCTTATGTTGGCAAACATAATAATTGCCGCCGCCTGCGGTCTTATGGAGATACTGCTCAGCCCCATGGTAACGGCAATGGACTCCGACCACGGCAAATACGTCTCCCTTTTACATACCGCGTTTGCATGGGGGCAGATCATCACTATAATTCTCACTACGGTATTGCTGATGTTAGTGAAAAACGAAAACTGGTTTGTTATTCCGTTTTTCTGGTCGATCCTTCCCGCAGTGTGCTTCTTCACCTTCCTTAGCGCACCGTTTCCGCAGGCAATCGCCGAGGAAAAAAGAGAAAGGGCTTCGGGCATCATACGCAATCCCATATATCTGCTGCTGCTTGTGGCAATGTTCTTCGGCGCCGCCAGCGAGATAACCATGTGTCAGTTCGCCTCCACCTTTGCCGAAAAGGCATTGGGCTTTGATAAGGTAACGGGGGATCTTATAGGCATGTGCGGCTTCGCGGTCTTTTTCGGAATAGGCAGGACTCTGCAGACGGCATTCAGCGGTAAGATAAACCTTAACAAGACCATTATAGCAAGCGCACTGTGCGCTTCGGTCTGCTATGTAGTGGCCGCCGTTTGCCCAATACCCGCCGTATGCATCGCCGCATGCGCTGTATCGGGCCTGTGTACCGCCCTTTTGTGGCCGGGCTCTGCCATTGTCGCGGTGGATTGCTTCCCTCTTGCGGGCTCGTGGTTGTATGCTTCCCTTGCCATATTCGGTGATAGCGGCGCGGCTCTTGTCCCTCTGGCAACCGGCAGTATTGCAGATGCGGCGGAATCAGGCATCGCAGCAGCCTTTTCCGACCTTATCGGGGTGGATCCCTCCCAGGGCGGTCTGCGTATAGCGCTTCTCTGCGCCGCTCTCTGTCCCCTGGTGTGCGGATTTGCCCACCTGATACTTTATAAAAAACAAAAGCATCAAGCATCAAAATAATTCTCCCATTTACCTTGATGCATTCTTTTTAATAAGGAGCTTTCATAATGAAGCAGGCAGTAATCGATATCGGCACCAATTCCACCCGCCTTTGCTTGGCAGAGGTCACGGCAGATAAGTCCCTTGCAAACATAACCAAATTCCTTACCACTACCCGCCTCGGCGAGGGTAGCGCCGACGGCTTTTTACAGCCAACCCCTATGGAGCGCACCGCAAATGCAGTTGTTTCTTACCACCGCCAAGCTGAGCAGTGCGGCGCCGAGAAGATCTACGTTTACGCCACCGCCGCTGTGCGCGAGGCACAAAATAAGCACGATTTTGCCCAATTGCTTCAAAATAACGGCATAAAGCTTGATATCCTGAGCGGTGAGCAGGAGGCAGAAATAGCCTACCTGGGCGCGGTGCAAGGCCCCGACAGCGCAGTCATCGACATCGGCGGCGGCAGCACCGAGGTGATGCTAAAGCAAAACGGCAAGGTATGCGCACTAAGCCAAAGACTCGGCGCAGTACGTCTCTTTGAGCGCTTTGACGGCAGAAACGGAATAAGCACCTCCCTATTAAGCGAGGTAAGAAATTATATATCCCCCACCGTCGAGCAATACTCCGCCATTCACCCCGAAAGCGCCAAAAGCCTCGTCGGTGTTTCGGGTACCGCCACCACCCTCGCGGCAATGTTTTTGCAGCTTGATAAATATAGCGGACAAAAGGTACAAAACACTCGCCTGACCATTGATAACGTGCGCGCTCTTATGACCGATCTTTTTCTCCCCATTGATAAGCGCCTGCTCATTCCGGGCGTTCCCGAAAACCGCGGCGATATCATCCCCTTCGGATGCATCATCCTGGAAGCCATTATGACCCGCTACGGCTTTGACTCCCTCCGCGTCTCTGACACCGACTCACTTGAGGGATATCTGATGCTGAAAAATACCTGATCTTATCGATCACGCCCCGAATGGGGCGTTTTTTTATCTCCACCGCGCAATTACACCCCTCTTTTACCTCATCTCAAACACCGGTTTATGTGCGTCGCACAAGCCAAGTCGAAGCAAAAAAGTGCAGAGATAGGGCTTTATTCCTACCGCCTTTGCACCATAAAGTGCAGAGATAGTGCTTTATGGCACAAAAAATAGGGCTCCGCAGGTTGCGGAGCCCTATTTAACATGTTATGTGCTGTTAGTCGTCGATGTCCTTCTCACTCTTGAGGATCTCGCCGGTTTGGGCGTCCACCTCATAATCATACTCAAAGGAGCCGCTTCTGAATTCGATCTCGTAGACCTCTTTACCGTTTTCACGGTCAAGCTCACATTCAAAGCCCTTGATATCAGCAGAGGTAAGTCCTGCGTGTGCAAGAGCATTGTCGCGGGCGTCCTGTACACTTATACGGCCTTGAGTGCTCTGAGAGGGGGTCTGCTCGGGTGCGGCGGAGGCTGTAGGCTTGCGCTCGGCTTCCTTTTCATGCTTGAGGATATCCCCGCTTACGGCATCGATCTCATAGTCGTACTCATAGCCGTCGCAGTAGAACTCAATGTCATAGACCTGTCTGCCATCTTCATTGTCAAGCTCGGAGAAGTATCCGACCACGGTTGCGGGATCCACCCCTGCATGAGCCAGAGCGGCATCCTTGGCCTGCTGGACCGAGATGACCTTCTGCGTGCTCTCGGTCTTGTGCTCACCCTTGTATTTGGAGGTGATTATCTCCTTGGTCTGGGCGTTGATACGGTATTCGTATTCAAGGCCGCCCGCCTCAAACTCTACCTCGTAGACGTCAAGGCCGTTCTTGCGGTCAAGCTCCACGTCAAGGTCGCGTGCGTTTGCAAGCTCTACCTTGGCATGCGCCAGAGCAATGTCTCTTGCCTCCTGCGCGGTAAATGCAGGCTTGAGCTGGGTGTGTGAGTCATCGTCATGCTGCTTATGCTTGCAGCGTACGATCTGACCGGTGGTGGCGTTGATGATGTGCTCGTAATCCATTCCCTGGAAATCGTAGTCTACGTCGTATACCATTACTCCGCCCTTAAGGTCAAGCTCTACCTCAAGGTCTGTTACCTGCTCCCGGGTAAGGGAGGCATGGTCAAGTGCTACCTTAAGAGCCGCCTCGCGGGAGATATAAGCGTCGGTGCTGGCAGAGCCGCTCTTGTCTACGGCGCTGTTGTCCACCTTGTTGGAGGAGAGCAGAACGCTCAGCTCATTGATGCTAAGGGTGGCAAGCTGATCCGCAAGCATTTCGGGATTCCTTTTCACGATGGCAAGTATAAGCTCAGCCTTGCCCTCGGAGATGCCATGCTTGTTTGCAAGTATCTCTGCCTGATCATCGTCATCGGCAACCACTACGCCGATAACTGCGCCGCCGCCAAGCTCGGTCGCCGCAAGCAGCTCGTCAAGCTTTGCCATTACGCTTTTTTCCACCGTCAGGGCATCCTTACCGTCAACGCTTACCAGAACCGAGTTAGATCTGTCGTTAAGATGACCGTTTTTCACTAATGCGCCGATAACCGCGTGGAGTGCAACGTTGGTGTCTGTTCCCTTAAGGTCAAGGCCCGCCAGGAGCTCTCTTGCATCGTCGTTAAGTGCAACCACATCCACCACCTTGTCAGCACTGTTTACCTTAAGCTGAAGGCTGGGGTTAACGTCAAGTCCGATATACGTTACCGCTGTATTGTCGTTATATATTCCTGCGCCAACCATCACTACCGCCACAAGAACGATGAGTGCTGCCGCTACGCTAAGTATCTTTTTTAAATTGTTTCTTTTTTTCATTATGATTACGTCTCCCTTCTGCTTGTCGCACTGTCGGAGAATGTTATCAAAATTATTCCTGCTATAGCTTCTGACTGCGTTTTTAATTCTTTTTTCTACATCCTTATTACGCATCAAATTCATCCTCCAGACATTTTTTTAATTTTTTTAGTGATCTGTTATATTTAGAAAGTACGGTGGAGAGCGGAAGCTGCATTACGCTTGCGATCTCTCTGTGCTTCATTCCCTGAGTGTGGAGCATTACTATCTGTCGCTCCTCCTCCCCCAGCAGATTAAGCAAGGCATTGAGTGCCATGCGATCCTCCACCGAGGCATCGCTGTGGGGTATCTCGGGAACCTCCGCGCCTGAGCTCTTCATGCTTTTTCTCAGCGCCGTCATGGCAAGATTCTTGGTGATGGTATATATCCACGCCCTCGCGTTGCTTCCGGGTCTGTATTGGCTTGCACAAGACCATATCTTAACGAATACCTCCTGCTGCACGTCCTGTGCCTCATGATGATTCTTAAGTATGGACAGCGCGTATCCGAAAACACCGTCCGCCATGTTGCTGTAAAGCTCCTCCAGCGCTTCCTTGCTTTTTTCGGCTATCGCCGCAAGGCATCTGTCCGGAGAAAAAACTTCTTTATTGGGTTCGGTTGACGTCATACCAAACATAAATAAGAACATTTTCTCTCTCTCTTTCCGTCTTCTCGTAAATATAACGCACAAGGGATGCGTTTTATTGCACAAATTTTCAGAAAACTTTAAAAAATTTTTTGATGCTTTCCTTTTGCCCGCTATACATATATTTATATAGCACTTTTTGCATCACCATTATGATATATTATTTTTGTGATTTTTTCAATATATTTTTGATCTCCCCGGTCATATTTATTAATTATAAAATTTTTTAAAAAATTTAAAAAAATCTCTTGACAAATTTCCCTTATTGAGATATTATATCATTAAGGATAAGGAATAAGTCCTAAAACGACTCAAGGAGGGGCAGGATGCAACAGAAGGCCAAGCGCAACACAAGGCAAAAGCAGCTGGTTCGGTCGGTGTTTGAGAAAATGTACAATCACCCGACGGCCGATATGGTATGTGCCGAGGTTGCCAAGGCAGATCCCACCATCGGCAGAGCCACGGTGTATCGCTTGCTCAACTCCCTCGTTGAGGAGGGCAGCGCCATAAAGGTGCCGGTACACGACGGGGCAGACCGCTACGATATTACGGTCAAGCCGCACGATCATGCAAAATGCCTGCAATGCGGCAAGGTGTTAGACGTATCGGTGGAGGGCGAGCTTCCAAGGGTCAAGGATGTAGACTTTACCGTGCAGGGCGGAGCGGTCCTATATTACGGATTGTGCCGTGAATGCTCACAAAATACTTAAAAATCAAAAAATATTTATAATTAAAGGAGAAAAAAGTTATGTCAAAATTCGTATGTCAAGTTTGTGGTTATGTTCATGAGGGTCCCGAGGCTCCCGAAAAATGCCCCGTTTGCAAGGCTCCCGCCTCCAAGTTCACCAAGCAGGATGCTGAGATGACCTGGGCTGCAGAGCACGTTGTCGGCGTTGCCTCCGATGCTCCCGAGGATATCAAGGAGGATCTGCGCGCCAACTTTATGGGCGAGTGCACCGAGGTTGGTATGTATCTTGCAATGGCAAGAGTTGCTCACCGTGAGGGATATCCCGAGATCGGTCTTTACTGGGAGAAGGCAGCCTTCGAGGAGGCAGAGCACGCCGCTAAGTTCGCCGAGCTTCTCGGTGAGGTGGTAACCGATTCCACCAAGAAGAACCTTGAGATGAGAGTAGAGGCCGAGAACGGCGCTACCGCCGGCAAGAACGACCTTGCCAAGCGCGCTAAGGCCCTCAACCTCGACGCCATCCACGACACCGTTCACGAAATGGCTCGCGACGAAGCTCGCCACGGCAAAGCCTTCGAAGGCCTGCTGAATCGCTACTTTAAGTAAGATAATCAATGTAGGGCGGGGGCTTGCTCCCGCCTTATTTTTGTGCTATACTTTTGGTAGCGGAAGGAGGTGGTAACTATGTGGAAATGGATTTCTAAGAAGAAACTCAAAGAAAAGAAACACAAGTGCCCTTGTTGCGGTTATATTACCATCGCTGATGACCAAGGTTTCCCCTGTTTTGGTGATATTTGCCCGGTCTGCTTTTGGGAAATCGATTCTTTGTCCGGGCCTGATGAACCGTCTGACTCAAATCACGGACTAACATTGTTCCAGGCACAACAAAACTATCAAGCCTTTGGTGCCTGCGATAAAAAGAGCCTAAAATTTGTCCGGGCCCCCAAGCCCGAGGAACTGTCCACTATTAACAACTGACGAGGCTCGCCACGGCAAAGCCTTCGAAGGTCTCCTTGCAAGATACTTCAAGTAATACATATATAAAAGCAAAAGCAGAGGCAACGCCTCTGCTTTTTTTACAATTCAAATATAATTATTTTGAATAAAATAGGTTTTCCTTATGTCTTGTGTGATTGCCGCCACCGCTGGGCTTGTAATCATTATGAATATACGTGTATATATGATCCTCATCATCCGAGTCAGCATCATCCACCTCTTTGTAATCAGGTATCTTTATCTTTCCTATCTCTTTCTGAACGTCACGCAATACCTTAGCATTAGCGGAAAGCAAGCTTACCCCGCTACCCGCATTTTCCACCATGGCGGCGCGCCCAATAAGCATACCGGATACTGCCGCTCCTATACCTAAAACTATCAATATTGAAATTACCGTAAGCACTATTGTGCCGATAATTAAGAATGCTCTATTGTAATAGCTTCCAAATCTGATGCACACAAAGCAAAGCAATGCACCACTCAAGCCCAATAACACAGCCACTACTGTAGCTATCGACTTTACCCGATCCGCGGCGGCAAATACATTTGTCGCCACCTCTCTATTGTCCACTCTGAAGGCTCCGTTGTTAAGTCTTTTATAAAAAGTATTTCTCATATTATTCTACCTCTCTATTGCTTATTATCTGCTCCTTAACTGACGGAGCATTTTTTGTGATCTTTTCCACCGTAAGATTCTCCTGTGCTTTGTTGTTGGCAAGGCGCAGATTGTTTTCCGACTTGATGAGATTTTCCTTAACCTTATTAAGGTGCTTAATGGTTGTGTCTATCTCGTCAATGGCATCCTTAAACTGTCTTCCTGCAAGCTCATAATTGCGCATAAACTCTTTTTTAAACAGCTCCATATTGCTCTCGAAGTTGGTCAGATCGATGTCGCGGCGCTTGATCTGAAGCATCTCTTTTTTATACCTCATTGCGTTAAGGGAGGCATTTCGCAAAAGAGAAATAATGGGGATAAAAAACTGCGGACGGACAACAAACATTTTGTCATATTTATAAGAAACATCCACGATGCCCTTGTTATAAAGCTCGCTGTCAGGCTCAAGCATGGATACAAGCACTGCATACTCGCATTTTTTCTCCCTGCGATCCTTGTCAAGCTCCTTAAAGAAATGCTCATTCTTTTGCTTGGTGGCGGTGGTGTCGCTCTCGTTTTTCATCTCGAACATGATGGAGAGTATCTCATCTCCGTCATCATCACACTCGCGGAAGATGAAATCCCCCTTGCTTCCGTACCTGACGTCATTGTCCTTTTCAAAGTACGCCTTAGGGAACGCGGTCATACGAATATTGTTAAACTCCGCAAGGCAATGCTGCTCAAGGCTCTCACCAATCATTTTGGTGGAAAGACTCTGCTTGTAGTTTTTATAATAATCAAGCTCGGTTTCCATAGCCTTTACGGTCATCGCATGCTCCTGCTGGATACCGCTAATAACACTTCTGTATTCATCCTCCTTGGAGCGAATATGCTCCGCATGCTTGGCACTGAGCTTCTGTATCTCTAACTGAAGCCTTGTCTCGCTGTTTTCAAGCCTGCCGTTCAGGTCGGCTATACGGGACTTATAGCCCTCCTCCACATTCTTTACCGCAAGCTCTCTTTGAAGCTCAAAGTTATTCTTGTCCTGCTCACGGTATCTTTGCAGCTCCTTCTCAAATTCGCTATCGCGAACCTGCTTTACTATATTGGCATATCCCGCCTCGTCAATTTTAAAAGCCTCCCCGCATTTGGGGCAAATAATATTGTTCATAAATAAACTCTCCTAACAACTAATTTTTTAATGTTTTCGGTCTTGTTCAAAACCTACACTGTCCAGTATTTCTGCAAGCCACATGGCGTAAACATCGGCAAAATTCAGCTGTTCCGGGTTTTTTACCGCAAAAAACCTGTTTTGGTCAACTGTAAGTAACAGGAGAGATCTATAACAATTCCTTTGTTCCGAATCCGATATTAAGGTGTTATTCCACTCAGATAATGAATCACAAAACTTAGTCAGCTTTTCATAAACCTTTTTATCTTTAAGAAGAAACTCCTCCTGCTTTAAAACAAGCTCCACCTTTTCAAGACTCTCACGGCAATATGCTTGCGATGCACGATATTCATCACCTGTAAGCTCCAGATAACTCTCATATTTAGCTTTTATTGCAGGCGTTGCGTGGCATCTTTCAAATCCCGCGGTTGTCTTAAATAATTGCAAATACTCATATATTGCATCACTTATTCGCTTTACCGACATAAACCTTTCAATACAAAGCCATTCTTTATTGGCATAGGATATTTCCTGCAGGAAGCACATCTTATCCACGTTTAAAGCATCGGCTATGTTATCCAAATCCTCTACGGTGCAATTAGGCTGATGATCACCAAACCTCCAGCTATGAACAGTAGCTCCCGACACTATAGACCCATCGATTTGAATCAACTTACCAAATTCCTTCTCGTAGGACTCAATTTTACCATTGCTATCCGGATCTTGCTTTTTATAATAATCCTTGAAAAGACTATTGAAGCTCCCATTATTGAAACGATACTTTTTATTACCAATTTCAAATGCTTTATTGTATTTTTTTGCCATGATTTGCTTTCTTGCCCTATATGCATCATTAATAACAACAGCGCTATTTTTATTAATGTACAAACAGGAGCAAGCACCTCCTTTGATTTTATAATGTTTACCGTCCGAGCTCTTGGGCGAAACATCCTCAACGGACGCTTATAGTATAGACTATTGCAACACAAAAATCAACTCTTTGTAATGATACTCTTTTGAAGGAATTTCCTATCACTTTTCGTCATCTACTCTTGCCGTTTTCTCACTCACCTGCTTCGCATTTTTTGTCGCATTTCTTCTCCCACCAAGAAGTGCCTTCACCAGAATCGCTTTTTGCTGTTTTTTACCGAATTTTTACCATTTTACACCTTGTTTAGGCAATTATATGCGCTTGAGGTTGCTTTTGCCAAGGCTGTTTTTTCCTTGTGTGCTTACGGATCAGATCATACCCAAAATTTTTGGGGGTAAGGCGGCGACGGTTTTTGAAATGCACGGCAACAAAAAACGCCTTTTAACAAGGCGCAAGTATATTAAAAATTGCAATCTCACTATTGCATACGGCCGGCTTTTATGATATACTTTTAACAAGAAAAAAATATTGAGGTAATATATATGTCATCTTTTCAGGATAGAATAAGGCACAATCTTGCACATCCCGAGGATCGCGAGGAGGAACGGCTTAACGAAAGTGCAGATCAAAGCGCAAAGGCCCTTGCGGATAAGCTAAGAGGAAATGTGGAGCTGTTCTCCAGGTACCACGATGGCAACGGCCCGTTTTATATGGCGTATTGTCTCGTGAGCCAAAGCCTTGGCCATTTCTTTACCATCAAGGAGGGGGAGCGCCTCAGCCCGACCATGTTTAACAACGGCTCTCGAGTGGACAGCTACAGCATGCAGCCCTTCTGCAAAAAGCTTGCCGACGCTCTGACAAAGGAGCTTGCTCCCGACGGATTTTCGGTTGGGGAATGGGTGCTTATCGACAGCGTGCTTCCCGGTTGCGACGACAACTCTTACCTGTCGAACATCTCGGGGTTTGATCTCTACCCCGACGGCGTGCTTAAGCTCAACGTTCTTGATATCGATCCTTATACCCCTTTTACCGACAGGTCGGTATTTTATCGCGGCCTTACCGGCACCGTGAACGCCAAACACACCTACACCCAAAACGGCAAGGAATTAAAGGTGGATTTCAGGGCCATGGAGCCTCACGCAATGCTTCGCATCAGCTTTATGGCTAAATGACCCGCTTTTTTCACTGTTTTTTTGCCTCTTTTTTGCAAAACCGTGAGGTGGCTTAACGGTCCATTGACTAATTAGCGGCTTTTGCTTATTATATTTGATGAGCTTATTTTATACATAGCGAGGTGATCCAATGAACAAACGATCCTTTGGCGAATATATCAAGAGTAAGCGTATCCAAAATCACCTTACTCAAAACGAGCTTGCTCTGTTGCTTGCGGTCGAGGCTTCCACAGTAAAGAGGTGGGAGCGCGGCTCTGCATTGCCCGACAGCGAGCAAATGGAGGGCATATGCCGCATCCTTGATATAAAGGAGCACGAGACCGACGCCTCCGAGGCGGTCTGCCAAAGCATGACGAGCGCGGCACGCTCCGTCACCCCTCAAGCACCCGCCCCCCGCAAGGCAAGCAAGGGGTATACCGCCTGCAAGTGGATATTCTTTGGCGCTTTTATGGCGCTGGTCCTCTTTGGAGGCGTATACTTTTTAAAACATATACAATTGTTTAGCTCCACCAGCTTTTTTGATGAATTGTTTGATGCTCTTAAGCCTCTCAGCGTTGGAAAGGAGCTCTCGTACTCATACAGGGACTTCTTACCGTTAAGTACCATCCTGTTTGGAGGCATTGTCATACTTGGTATATTCTCAGCAATAATGCTGAAGGTCACGGGCAAGGGTCAGCCCGTCACGGGCAGACGGTCCCGCCCCATCGGCGTCGCGGGCGCGATACTGCTGTGTATCGGCTCGGTGGCATGGATATTGCTTAACAGCACACATATCCCCGGCATTTACTCCGCAATGGCACAGGAGCACCCTTTACCCATATTTGTATCAGCCTTGGGTGCCGTCGGAATCGCGGTCTGCCTGCTGCTTAAAAAGCCAAGGCTTTGCGGAATTTTTGCAATTCTGCCCCTGCTCTTTGCCGCACATAGGCTTGTAGGGGTGATACCCTTGGTCATGTACGGAATAAAAGACCTTGCACTGGTGCTCGACACCTATCTTCCCATACTTTTTGAGCTTGTTTTCTTTATTCTCTTTATCATCAAGTGCTTTAAAAGGAGCACGGGGCTTAACACCCCCTTGGTCATTTTTACCGTCATATTCCTGGCATACACCTTCAATCGCATACCCCATGACTTTACGTTTATAGAAAGGTCGGTGCTTATGTTTTATCTCTCCGCACGGTATCTCGGCCTTGCACTGCTGTGTGCATCCCGGGTGCGCCTCAAGCGCTCCTTTGTTACCGACGCCATGCGATGCCTTGCAAAGCCCGCCCCCTTCATTTTGGGCGCACTGGCCGCCCTCGGAGCAACACTTGTTATCCAAGTCCTCGTAGACACCATCAACGTTTCCACCGCAACGATCATCATATTGCTTTTTCTCCTTTTCTCCTACCCGATATTCTTTGTATTTCTCTTTTCCATGCTTCTCTTCCCCAAGCCCAAGACCGCAACGCAATATCAACGAGGTAATATATGAGCGACAGATCGCTATTCGGCGCACTCATAAAAAGTAAGCGCATACAAAAAAATCTTACCCAAAACGAGCTTGCACTGCTGCTCTCGGTGTCAAAAAGTGCCGTCAGCAAGTGGGAGCGCGGGGTATCATACCCTGATATCACCATTGTGAGCAATCTTTGCCGCGTGCTTGATATCAAGGAGGAGGACTTTCTGCGTGCGGTCAATCAAAAAGCCGATGAGCCCGCGCACGAGGACTGCGATGCATCAGGTGATGCATTACCCGTCGCGCCTTGCCCGCAAGAGCGTCCCAGCACCTTATACAGCGTATTAAAGTGGGTGTTTTTAGGGGTTTTTGCCTTTATTTTCACTCTGCTTGGTACAAGGATAGAGAGTCTGCACACATCTTTCCTTCATTCCTCCAGGCTGTTTAAATTGCTTTTTGCCCCAAACAGTCTATCCTTAAACAACGGGCTCAACCTTTTTATATTTATTTTTCTTATTCTTGTCTCTACCGCGGTTATAGTTTTCGGTGTATTTTATAAAAGGACCGAGAAGAGCCTTGAGAGTTGCCGCAACGGGAGGAAATCACGAATACTTGCAATGCTTGCGGGACTGTTTTTCTTTGCCACAAGCGCCGTAAGCATTATTGCATATGCAGAAATACTGTCTTTACAATCCCTACTGCTTGAAGCGGCGGTGCTCCTTGGCGGTGCAGGTATATTTTTAAGCGCTCTTGCAAAAAAGAGGAGGCTTTGCGCTTGCTTTGTCACCCTCCCCCTGCTTTACTACACTTACCGGCTTGTTTACTATATAATTCGTTTTGTAAGCTCCTCGTTTAATGATTCGTGGTTAGACAGTATCCTTTTATACCTTATCACGGTGGCGCTTATGGTGCTTTACATAATAAAATCCCTTGCTCCTAAGGCAAGACTGAACCTGCCGATACTGTTGCTTTGTATACCCTTTGGATATGAGCTGATTTTTCGTATTTATCCGACGGAATCTTTTATTTCTTCTCCTCTTTCCTTGATAACCAACAGCGCATTCCAGGCCAGCTTTATTCTGCTTGCCGCTTCCGCAGTTAATTTTAAAAGAAGCTTTATAACCGACTCTCTTGCCATTGTTAAGAGGTTTTCCCCATTTGTCTTTGGCACATTTGCCACTCTGTTTACTATATTCGCTATAATGGGACATCTTTTTCATATGCAAGTAATAGACCGCATATCATACGACCTTTTCCCGTTGTTTATGATATTTGCCACGCTGTCGGTGGCTTGCCTTATGGTAATCGTCTTTGTGCCAAAGCCGCAGGGCGAGCTGTACAAGCCCGCAGCAATGCCATCCGCCGCACCAAGGCAAGGGGTTATGTACACCGTATGCAAATGGGTGTGCTTTGGTATATCTTTGGCAATTATAGTAATGATCGCCATATATTATCAATCCTTTGAAAATACCTTAATAAATAATCATTTCCTTGAAAACGTTGTTTCTGCTTTGTTTGATCCCAAGCATTACTTTCACACCTACGACAATCTCCGTGACACCACCCTTTTGTTGCTATTTATAATTGCCGTCACGGTTGTGGCCTGCATTATATTTATGAAAAAAACACCTCGCACAGAGGTGCTTGAAAACAAGCAAAGAGTGCCTGCCGCAATTTTCGGTTGCGCTTGCATTTTGGTTGCAAGCATAATTTTTCCGTTTGGCACCGTTTACGGTCGGGCTCTGACCTTTACGGATTTCCTTGCGTGCATCCCCGCCGTAATTGGCAGTATTGGTATAATTTTATCTTTGCTTTTCAAAAAACGCTCCTTGTGCGGTTGCTTTGCGATGTTGACGGCTGCGTATGTAATTATCGATCTGATATGTCACGGTGCATATATATCCCATATATTAACCTATGAAGCCCAGAAATCCATCCCATTGCTTTTTGAGCTTATTTGGCCTAGCCTTGTTCAAATTGCCCTGCTCTGCATTTACGCTGTAAAATGCTTCAGGCCGCACGCCCGACTTAATATAGCCCTTGTAATCCTTGCTTGTGGGCTTGGTCAGATGTATCTTGTGGACGGGTTTATAAATTTCTGCTACCACACGTTGACGCCAAGCTATTCGGATTTTGCCACTACGTTGCTTAATCTCGGTCTTGTTATACTTGCATTGTCTAGCGTTACCCTCAAACACTCCTTTGTTACAGATGCACTACAAACCCTTGCAATACCCACTCCATTCATTTTGGGCGGTATTATCACCTTTGTTTTGTTCAGTTGCGTTATAATATCAAGTGATCTAGACCCCGTTTTATACCTCTCAACATATTTTACCGCTTCAGACGTCGCCTTTTTGGGCACCGTTTCCACCGCTTGTGTATTGCTTTTGCCATTTGTTCCGCATTACGGTCGTAAGCAGTAGGATATCTAAAATTATAACCCTCGGCTCTGCCGAGGTTTTTTGTATTTACGATATGACAAATCTTCTCGCCCGAGATAACCGAATAAAAACAGGACCGAACGCTAGATCCCCGTCCTATTATAATTTTATATATTAAGCTCTGAATAACCCTTGCCCGCCTTAAAAAATAAAAGCACGCTTTAAAGCGTGCTTTTAATGTGTTTGTTATGCCTTATCCGAGTATATCCTCAATACTCTCCCCTGCAAGGTAGCGGGTTGCAATGTAAGAATAATCGTGGGAATCGGTTATGCTTGTATTGTTATAAATGTAATGTTCATTGCCAAGGAAATCGTAAAGATCCTGCATATCGCTATTTAGTTGGGTGATATCCGCACCGGCAGCCTTGCGCGCATCGAATATTTCAAGCATTTCTCCTGCAAACAAAGAAATCTTGAGCTTTTGAGAATATACAAAATAGTTACGCGTAGAGAGGCTGTCAGCATTTTCTACTCCGCCAAAGGCTTTTTCAATTAATGCCATTCTTTCAGTGTATTTCTGTACTCCGTATACATACATATTCGAAAGCTCTATACGCTTCTGCTCATAAAGGGGCTCGCCAACCGCAATTGCGTCAGCATATTGCTCATACATTAGCTTTTGCGCAAGTCTGTCCGCAAATCCTTCAATTTTCATTGCTTCATCAAAGGACATCTTTGCCAGGGTCTCGTCAATATCCTTGTACTCCTCAAGTCTTGCGGTTATCTGCTCGTAGCTCATTTTTTTCATTTCTGCCGAAGCATTAAGGTAGACCAGCATTTCATCTTCCGTCATTTCCTTTTCCTGCAGCACCGACAAAAGAACCTGCCCCGCCTCGGAATCGGATGATACCCCAAGCTCCTGCATGGTCTTGTCGATATTTGCTTGCTTTTCTGCTGCCTTTGCCGCCGCTTTTTCTGCCGCTTGAGCCTCTGCGTTCTTGTTTGCCGCATCCACAGCAAAGCCTACGATTGTTCCTGTAAGTAACACCACTGCCGTTATCAAAGCCACTATTAACAGTTTCTTTTTCATAATATCATCCTTTCCTTTAAAATATCGGCTTGATATGCAATTATCTCACCTATATTATAATGTAATAAATATACCCGTGTCAATATCCGACTATATCCTCAATGCTCTCCCCTGCAAGGTAGCGGGTTGCAATATCAGGCGCAGACCATTCTTCGGAAGAGTCTAAACCGCTATATATTTTGCTCTGCTCTCCGACATAGTCGATAATATCCTGAATGTCCTGGTTAAGTTGATCAATATCTGCTCCATTTGCTTTATTTTGTTCAAACATTGCCAGCATCTCGCCTGCGAACTCGCCGATTTTTATTTTTTGTTCTGAGGCAAATATCATTTCCAAAGCATTGGTTACTGCGGCGGGGTTATCTTTATTAGCTTCCAAATATTCTTTCCATGAATCTATGTTCATCTGACACATTCTCGGGCCGTTTTCCGCAATATTTGATAACGCAATATATTTTTGTTTATACAACGCTTCACCCGTTGCAATGCTTTGAGCGTAATCTCTGTAAGCAAGCATTTCGGCGGTTCTTTGCATAAACGTCTCATCCTTCATGGCTTCCTCCCAAGGCACCGTTTTTAAGGTCTCCTCGATATCCTTATATTCCTCAAGCTTTGCCATAACCTGTGCATGATTCATTTTTTTCATTTCTTCCGAAGCGTTAAGATAGGCTTGCATTTCGGTTTCTGTCATTTCTTTTTTCTGTAAGACCTCAAGCAATACCTGACCCGCCTCGGAATCGGATGATACCCCAAGCTCCTGCATGGTCTTGTCGATATTTGCTTGCTTTTCTGCTGCCTTTGCTGCAGCTTTTTCTGCCGCTTGAGCCTCTGCGCTCTTGTTTGCCGCCGCTTTTGCAGCCGCTTTGGCGGCGGCCTGAGCCTGAGCGCTCTTATTTGCCGCATCCACAGCAAAGCCTACGATGATTCCTGTAAGTAACACCACCGCCGTTATCAAAGCCACTATTAACAGTTTCTTTTTCATAATATCATCCTTTCCTTTTAAATATCGGCATATCTGCTTGATATGCAATTATCACACCTATATTATAATATAATAAAAATACCCGTGTCAATGGGCAAATGCGGAATAGTTGTAAAATATTTGTAAAATAGTTGTAAAATCCTAGGTGTTTTATATGGGCAGACCGCGTCGGAGGAATGACCAAATGAAAAAAGACACTCTCAAAGGAGAGTGTCTTTATAAGTATTAATTTATCAATTAATATCCGAGCTTCTCAGCAAGGAAGATGTTAAGAGCATCCTTCTTAGCGGCATAATCAAGCTCAGGAGTGGACTCACCCTTAAGCCAGGAATCCATGGGAAGGGTGGTAAGGTGACCAACACCGTTGGTGCCGAAATCCCAGTAAGCCATGTAGGAAACGGTTATGTTCTTTTCAATGGCATCCTTAAGGATCTTGATGGACTCGTTATCCTGGAAGTACAGGCTTGCCTGAGACTCAAGAAGCATTACAGCCTCTGCGCTGTCGGCAGCGTACTGAGGACCGTTGTAAAGGCTGAGGCACTGTACAACGCCTGCCATGTTGTCATGGCCCTTGAATGCGGAGAAGGGAGTATACCAGTCTCTGCTGCTGGCGTAATCGGTAGCATCGGGTCCCTTGGGGTTAAGAACGATACCGTACTGGATGTTCTCGTTCTGATAGATGGCACCGCCCTGGTTCTCGCCCTCCCATGCACGGTTAGCATAGGTAACCATGAAGGTGGACTGACCGTCTCTGAAGAAGGGAGCCTCCTCCTGCCAGTAGCCGTTGGTGTTAAGAACAACGCCGTCGTCCTTGGCAAGCTGAATGAAGAAGTTTACAGCCTTAAGAGCCTGGGGAGAATCAGCGGTGAACTCGGGACAGCCCTGCTCGTTGTTGGTAAGAACTGCACCGCCGTTGGAGTAGATAAGAGCATAAACGCTCAGGTAGTTACGGGTATTGGTTACGCCGTATACGTTCTTGTCAAGATCGGTGCAATCGATGCACATCTGACGGAATGCGTCAAAGGTCCACTCGCCCTTGTTGTAAAGGTCATAGATCTCGGAAGCGCTGTGTCCGCCTGCAGCAAGCAGATCCTTGTTGAAGTAGGTAACCATGTTAAGGGCAGCCGCGCCGATGCCGATCTCCTGAGGAACGACAACGTGGAGCTTACCGCCATAGTAGCCTACTGCCTCGGTAGCGGACTGATCCCAATAACGGTTATCCTTGAAGTTGGTGTACTCGATGTACTCGTTAAAGTCTACGTAGTAGGATGCGGGGGACAGACCGCCTGCATTGATGGAAAGCGGAATGAAGCAAGGACCACCCATGTTGTAGATGTCGCAGATGGACTCGCCTGCAGCGGCGGCTGCGGGAACCTGAGAGGGCCAATCGTTACCGTAGGAGTTAGCGATCCAGGTGATGGTTACGCCGTACTCCTGCTGGAAGTCAAGCCAACGCTGACGGTTCTCCTGAGCACGTACGCCTGTTACGCCGTCAACCCAAAGGTTCTCTACGGTGGTGTTTACAAAGTAGATCTTGTAAACGTCGCCGGCCTTCATGACGATCTCAAGCTCTTCCTCTACCGTTCCGGTAGGAGTGGGAGCAGGTGTTGGTGTGCCGTCGCCCGGGGTCTGACATCCAACCATAACAAAGGCCAGAGCAACAACACAAAGCAACAAAGCAATTACACTTTTTTTCATGTTTTTTCTTCTCCTTTAAAAGATTTTTAAGTTATATTTTTCACACCTTACGGTGTTACTTTGCTTTATTTCTTGACAAGTCTATAGCTGCAAGCCGAGCCGTCGCCCATATGCTCTACGTTGAAGGTAAGCTCGTAGGTACCGAGGGTGTCATCATACCATGCCTGCCAATAGTCGTTGCCAAACGTGGACTGATCCACCTTTTCCCACGCATCCCCATTCTTTTTCTGAAGCTCGTAGCCCGAATAGTGCTTCACTCCGCTGAAGGTCAGAGGAACGTAGCCCATGCCGCCCTTTACGGTGATCTCGGCTACCACATCGCCCGAGGACTGCGACTGTACGCACTCCACCTTTGCGGGGGTACCTTTGATGACCGTGCCGACCCTTGCCGTAACGGTATGCTTGCCGCCCGATGCGTAGGCGTATGCGGCGCGCCAGGTGTTAAAGTCCTCTGCAGGAATGCTTGCCATTACCTTGCTCGGGCCGTAGTATTCATCCTTCTGTACGGGAAGGTTGATCCACTCCACGGTTCCCTCCACCACAGAGCCCGCCTTTATGGTGTTGCCGCAGTCTGCGGGGGGAGAAAGCTCCACGCCAATGCAGGGGAATCTGCCCCCGTCATAGGTGTGATAAATGCTTAACGCGGGCTTGGTGTAGCTCTTGCCGTTTATGGTGGCGTTATAATAGTGCAGATTAAGCATACGGTTGGAGCCTGGCGCCACCTTGTAGTTGCAGGGCTCCCAGCCCATCATCGCCGCCCAAAGTCCCTCGCCCGGTATCTCAATGCGTTGCATTTCATTCTTACTGCCCACGTACTGCTCACGGTCGTAAACGGGGGTGTCAAACTGCCCTGAATAGGTAACTCCGTCAATGGTTATATCCACAGTGCCTTGGTCGTTTCCTATCGCCATGGAGGTGTACTTGTTGTCGTTAAAGTAGTCAGCACCCATCTGATAAAAGGCAAGACGGCTGAACTGAGTATCCTTAAGGAAGGTATATTTAAAGCTGTGATATGCTCTGCAGGCGTCGTTTGTGCGGGGAAGCTGTACCGTAAGCTCATACTTGATGGCATGATCCGCCGTTACGCCCGAGTAGATGACCTCGGTAAGGTTGGGTCCCTGCTTTCTGTACTCGGTCTTGGCAAGCACGGTCTTCTCGCGGGAGCCCGAGCCCTGACGGTAATACAAAAGGAAGTTTCCACCGCCCACGTTCTCGGTAAGGGAATATTTGCCTCCGCCCCAGATGGAGTAGATAAGCAACGCACGAACGTCGCCGATAAATCCGCGTTCGTGGATTACCTCGGGCTCATAGCAGAACGCCTCGCCAAAGGAGCCGATGGAGCTGGTGTCCCATTGCTGATAGTTGCCGCCCCATCCCGCAAGACATATCTGTGCGTGACTGGAGGCAAATGCGCCGCCCCATGTGGCGTACGTCATGCAGAATTCATACGTTACACTGCTGCTTGCGGGCACCTCTATAAAGGTGTTGCCGTGGAACCAATAGCCCGAAAGCCACATTTTGGGATCCTCAGCCTTGTAGTTTACGGGCTCATGCCAGTTCTTGGATATCTGCACCTGCAGGCCGATGGGCTCGCCGGTCCGGGCATCGCGTATCATGGGCGAGCATCCAAGCGCACCGTATTTTCCCGTCTTATAAAACTGCACGGGCACCTTTATCGCCTTATCGGTGGGGTTCTCAATGGTAAAGGTAAGACGGTCAAGCTCGTCAAGGTTCTCGTCGGTGTATTCTCCCGGTCCGAACTTGGTAAGCATATTGTTAAGGGAGATCTCAAGATATCCCTTGGTATTAAACTCGGTCTTCTGCTTTCTGTCCTCCTTGGGATATATCTGCACCGCCTCGCTTGTAACCCTTGCGTTGTTGAAATATATATCCGCATCGGCAAGCTGAGCATTCACCGAGGGGATGACCACCACGTTTACTCCCTTGAACTCGCGCTTTGTTACCTTCATGCCCGAAAGGGTAACGGTAACCGTCTTGCTCTGCTCGTCAAGGGTCATGCTTGCTCCGCTGATGTCGGGAAGAACAAAGGTAAGTCCCCCTCCGTTGGCCTCGCGCGCCGTTATCACCTTGCCGTCCGAGCTCTTAAGAAACTCAACGTAGCTGTCACCAAGGGTGACCGAATATTCAAGGTCTGCCTTTTTATAGGCACCGTTTTTGCTCCAGATAGAGAACTCCAACGCAAAATAGCGGGGGGTAGCACATATCTCCACCCTGCCCGTAACGTCGTTCTCTCCGGCAAAGTTAAGGTTCATTATATCAACGGTCTGCATATAGCGTCCGTTGTCTATCATTCTTGAGTGTGCAATGTTTCCGTTTACACAGTTGGAGATGGTGGTATCGTTCTCGTAATCGATGGGGGTCACGCCCGTGAACTTCTTTCTTGCTCCGTCAAGGGTGACTGCATAATCCATCTTCCTTACAAGGCTCAGGCTGTCGATGAATTTCTCGTCCTGGGTGAGCACCTCTGTTCTGCTGTACTGCTTAGCTATTGCACCCACCGTGGATATCTTTCCCCTTGTGGGATTAATGCTGAGGGCATAGTATCCGGTCTGTATATTAAGCTGTGCGCCGTTCGTGGCCCTAAAGCCGTTTTTCCACCAAGCATAGGTGTAGTCGCGCACGTCGGGCTGCTGTACAAATTCGCCCACCGGGGTTATGGTGTCCGCCTCAAAGCCGCTTTCCCATGTTTGAGTGGGGGTCGGCCCCTCGGTGCCGCCCGTGCCCTGCGAGGAGGTCGGCGTGGTATTTACGTTACATCCCACAAATGAAATAAGCATTATTATACGTATGAATAAGGAAAAGAGGCTCGCCTTCTTCATTTTTGACCTCCGTTTTACTTAAGCGCAAAAATACTGTCTCATGCTGATACTATTTTAACATTATACGTAAATAATTTCAACGAATTTGCCCCAAAATGTATATCGCCTTTTTTGATTGCCATATTCAAATTTTTTATGCTTGCCGCGCCCAACACACCTCCCGCCGTTATCCCTCGCCCCACCCCATCCGCTACCGCACCAAATATAAGAAAAACCGATTGCAATATTAAAAATACATATTAAAAAGCCTCTTTTCACGCCTTTGAAAATATGTTAAAATATAAAAAAATAAAAGGAGACAGAAATATGAATAAGCTTTTTAAGATCCTTGCACTTATTACCGCTATTATAGTGGTATTCAGCTTTGTAGGCTGTACCAACCCCACAGGCACCCAAGCCCCCACCCAGAGCGCTGACCCCGCCACTACAGAGCCCGGCGGCACCTCCGATTGCGTTGAGCCCAACGACGAGCCCGTAAACCGCGCAGAGGTCAGCGCAGGCTCCCCCCTTTGCGGCTTTGAGAATGGCAGCGATTCCTGGACCATGTTCGATCTTTCCGCATACGACTTCCAGGCGCCCCCCACCGAGACCGTCACAGGCTCGGATGCCTACTCGGGCAACGCCCTTAAGATCAAGGTGGATTATGAGACCGTGTACGGCACTCAGCTTCTGCTTGTCGACCCCACCGATTCGGGCAACACCAACGGCTTTGCTCCCAGCGCAAATTACAAGTATCTGCGCTTCTGGGTATCCAACGTCTGCGACGACGAGCTTTCCATCGCCATCCTTCTCTGCACCCCCGCAGGTAAGACCACCTGCCTCGGCCCCGACGGCGCCTTCATCATCGATCAGGAGGGCAACCCCGAGGATTGCTACCCCACCGACCTTGCAGGTGTAAACTTCACCAACGGCACGGGCGATACCCACATCAGCATCCCCGCAGGCTTCACCGGCTGGGCATACTACTCCATCGCCGCCGATGACCAGATCCCCTGGTGGGAGGGTACCACCCTCACCGATGCCGAGGTAAGCGAGGTCACCCAGATCAGATTCGATATCAGATACATCGACGCCACCTGCGCTGAGTATCTCATCATCGACGATATCTGCCTGGCAAACGAGGAATGATCCATCGCATACCCCAAAAGCAAAAGCGCCCTTTCGGGCGCTTTCTTATTTTTTTATTTTGGCAGATCCTGCTCAAGAATTGGCATCGGGTCGATTTTTTCTACGGAGCTAACGATTATGCAATCGTTTATGGTATCTTCATATATTGTAACATTTTTAGCATAATCATACCTTATTTCATACCAATTTCCGTCAGTGGTATAATGGTAAGTTGCAAGGTTACTTGGAAACAGACTACCCTTTTCACTTGGAGATGGACTACCGTACGCTATAGCATTTTCACGCCAAAGCAAATACATTGTATAGGGGTCATATACTTTATCTGCCGAGCTATCTATTTTACACACGTCAGATAATGTACTTTGACCCGTTGTCAAGCTTAATATATCCTCATCTGTCAAGGCTACTTTTGTTGGCATGACCACATGAAAATCCTTGATCATCCAATCCTCATGCCCACTAAAAAACGTAAACAGCAAATAATCCTGATCAAACTTATGTATGCTATATACATACGAATTGTCTAAGTCTACGCTACCATAACGTAAACACTCAATAGGAAATCTTTTAGTGAAATTTTCAAACAATTCATATTCGCATCCCGATCTATATAGCTTAATACCTCCGGCATCACACAAATAGGCTGCCTGCGAATGGTTAACAGGAAGGTGGTCTTTGTGTGTTTTTATAAAATCGCTCATTTCTGTCGTGTTGTAAGCTTGTGATATAAGTTGTGTATATGACAATTCAGTTGTTTTTTCTACAATACTCTCACCGATCGGTCGTTTATATGGTCTGCCGCTATAATAATATACTTTTTTCGAATCATCATCCAAATTAATATTCTCTAAATCATTGTCCAAATTAATATTCTCTGAATCATTATAATATGTATTTTCTAAATCATTATCCAAATATGTATTTTCTAAATTATTATCTAAAATAGCTTCATCACAAGCAGTCATACATATCAAAAAACATCCGAGTAATATTAAAACTATTTTTTTCATTTATATTTCGACCTTCCTTCAACTAATAGATACAGCAAAATATATTGTATCACTATTATAATACTTTTCTTACATATGCGAATGTTAGTTTTGTAGCTTTTGTTATCATAAAAATCGCTACTTATTATTTTATAATTTCAAAAATTTCCTTTTTGGCAATTACAGTATAGCACGGCCAATATACCCATGTCAATACCCTCTCCGGCATTTTTTACAAAATCACTTTTTCATCACCATTCTTATATTTCATCATCAAAATACCGCTTATAATTATGCATTTTGATTTATAAATATGCAAAAATCCGATGCAAAATAAAACAGCGCGAAAAAACATCTGTTTTTTGATGCTTTTTCGCGCTTTTTTTGCACTTTTTTACTGCTTTTTAAAAGGCTTTTTTGCCGTGCATTTTTATGCAAGGCAATTTTTATGCATTTTTCCTTATCTGTAACCATATTTTCGACAGAAGAATATACTGTTAAGGAAGGCGTTAACGCCTTTAAAACATCAACCTATTTGGTCTTTAACCCCGAAAGGAGCTTATATATGGATTTTTGCAATCTCCCAAGCACGGATAACACCGCGCGTCTGCCCCTGGCGGTGCCGTATGTGCGCCATCAGGAGTGGGAAGAGCCCATGGAGCCCTCCCGCGCTCTGTGCGCAGGCACGGTATTTTCCGCCCTTTCCCTCCCTCTCTCGGGCTACTGCGCCCCCTGCGACGCAAACTGCATCGACACCGCCCCAAGCGGTTGCTCCTGCAAGAAAGGATGGGAAGAATGAACAGACAGCAATCATTAAAAAGGGTGCGCGAGCTTTCCTTTATGCTTGACGATATCGCCCTGTTTTTGGACAGTAATCCCCATCATCAGCAGGCATTGGCATGCTACAACAAGTACCGCGATCTGCACGCAAGGGCGGTGGAGAGCTATCAGACCCACTACGGCCCGCTTACAAAATGCAGTGCCGCAGGCGAAAACAGATGGACGTGGCTGGATCATCCGTGGCCATGGGAAAAGGAGGCTAACTGAATATGTGGACCTATGAGAAAAAGCTACAGTATCCCGTACGCATAGCCAAGCCCGACGCCCGCGCGGCAAAGGTGATAATCACCCAATACGGCGGTCCCGACGGAGAGCTTGGCGCATCCATGCGCTACCTCTCCCAGCGCTACTCCATGACCGACAAGCACGCCATCGGACTTCTGACCGACATCGGCACAGAGGAGCTGGCACATCTTGAGATGATAAGCGCCATTGTTTATCAGCTTACGCGGGATCTTTCCCCCGAGCAGATAAAGGCGCAGGGCTTTGAGCCGTATTACGTTGATCACACTCTGGGCATATACCCCTGCAGCGCATCGGGCGAGCCCTTTAATGCCGCCACCTTCCAGAGCAAGGGTGACCCCATGGCGGACCTTGCGGAGGACATGGCGGCCGAGCAAAAGGCACGCGTGACCTACGACAACATCCTTCGTCTTATGGATGATCCCGACGTCATCGACCCCATCCGTTTCCTTCGCGAGCGCGAGATAGTGCACTTCCAGCGCTTCGGCGAGGCGATGAACTACGTTGTGGAGGCACAGAACAAGCACAACGTATATGCCGTAAACCCTGCGTATAGGTTTAAATAAAACAGGTTCAAAAAACAAACAGCTTAAGGCGCGTCCCTTCTTTGAGAGGGGCGCGTTTTTTACCGTTAGGCTCGGGCAGTGCCCTGCCTAAGATACTTATTATAATTTTTATATATATTTATCGTTTTTTTAAATACAATTAGATATTTACACAGCGGGATGGTTGTGATATAATTCATAGGAAATTAATTGATTTACACGGAGGTTTTACATATGACTGACATCCAGCGCCTTAAAATGCTCGAGCTTCCTCGCGACAGAAAGATATCCATGGTGCTTGACACCGACACCTATAACGAGGTTGACGATCAGTTTGCCCTGGCCTACGCTCTGCTTTCTCCCGAAAGGATCAACGTTGAAGCTGTTTATGCCGCTCCCTTTCAGAACGATCACGCCGCAACTCCCGAGATCGGCATGCAGCAAAGCTACGACGAGATAATCCGTCTGCTTGATAAGATGAATTACACCGACAAGGTGCCGGTACTCAAGGGCTCGACAAGCTTTATGAGCGCTCCGGACAAGCCGGTAGACAGCGAAGCCGCCCGCGACCTTATCGCACGCGCTCACGCACACAGCCCCGAGGATCCCCTTTACGTTGTGGGCATTGCGGTAGCAACCGACATTGCCGCCGCCATCACAATGGATCCCTCCATTATTGACAATATCGTGGTCGTATGGCTTGGCGGAAATCCCACATATTGGCCCAACACCATGGAATTCAACTTAAGCCAGGATCTTCACTCCGCCCGCGTTCTGTTTAACAGCGGCGTTGCTCTGCTGCAGATTCCCGCAATGACGGTAAGCTCTCACCTGTTAACCACTCTTCCCGAGCTTAAGGAGAATCTTGGCGGCAAGAACGCTCTGTGTGATGCACTTGTTGAGCTTTTTGCGGCATACTCAAACGATCATTTCGGCTGGTCAAAAGAGATATGGGACATTTGCGCCATTGCATATCTGATCGATCCCGATTGGGTACCCTGCCAGATAGTGCATTCCCCCCATCTTACCGACTATCACACCTTCTCCGAGGATAATTGCCGCCATCTTATGAAGCGCGCATTCTTTATTTATCGCAATCCGGTTTTCCGCGACATGTTTGTTAAACTAACCTCCTTATCCAATTAACATTTTGTCGCGAATATTTGCATAGCCCAACCTTACGGTTGGGCTTTTTTGCGCCCCAAAGGGGTGCAGCTTGCGAAGCAAGCTTCACTAAAGCTTACAAATACCCTCTGTCCTTTTTCTCTTATACGCCATCCGCGGGCGCGAGGGGACGGGCAAATACGCGATTACTGATCTTCCCTTGTACAATACCCCGAGGACAGAAGCGCGCCCGATGCGGCGAAAGCCGCCACGGCTTGCGCCAAGGCGCAAGCCGCAGCGCGCCGATGCCGAAGGCGAGGCGCGCGGGCGCGCCAAGGGGGTGGGTGGGCGGGGCGCCCTATAGGGGCGCAAAATATAAAGCGCCCAAAGGGCGCACATAATAAAAAAGCCGACCCATACGGGTCGGCATAAAGCTCAAGCTTAATTATTTCTTCTTTTTGCTGATGATGATCACAACAACTACAACAACTACAACTGCAGCTGCAACAGCAACCCAGATGATCCAGCCGTTGTTAGCGGGAGCGGGATCTGCGGGCTCATTGGTGGGATCGCCTGCAGAGGGAGCCTCGGTAGAAGTCTCGGGAGCCTCGGGTGTAGGTTCGGGAGTGGGTTCGGGAGTGGGCTCGGGAGTGGGACCCTCGATTACAAGATCAGAGGAGAATACGAAGAACTCACCATAAGTAATGGTATCGATATCGCTATCCATAGCATAGATGGGGGTAGCAACGCCTTTAGCGGGATCGTGATCCACACCGCTGCCATCGTTAGCAACGTAAGCAGAGAAGGGAATGTAAACGTAGCCCTCAAAGCCTTCGGGAACGTAGAAACCACCCTGATTGAAGGAAGTACCGTATGTTACGTCGGTGGTAACGGTACCGTCAAGAGCCACGAACATAACTGCCTGATCCTCTTTAAGAATGGTATTGGTGCCGTCAGTCGCGTTGAAGCCTGCGCAGATGGTGCCGCCAAGCTCGCCGCCGTTTACATAGAAGCCCCAACCGGTAGCGGTTTTGGTGAGAGCCTGCTGATCCTCATTGAGGTTGGGGAATGCACCCCAGTTGCCGGGCATGCTGAAGGTAACCTTTCCACCCTCAACAACTACCTCTGCGCCGCCCGCATTGGCATCAGCGGTCCAGAAACCGAGATCTGTAGCGGTGCTTGTACCGTCGGGAAGAGCGGTAAAGTCAAACAAAGGGGTAACAGTGTAGCCTTCGGGTGCGGTAATATCAGCACTTGCTACAACAGACATGCCGCAGATAAGCAGCATTGCCATAAGAATTGCCATTAACTTTTTCATGATTAATGTGCCTCCTATTAATAATTTTTAATATTATACCATATCTCAGGTCAAATAAAATATGAATTTTGTTTTTAAAATAGTAATTTTGTTTTTTGGGATATTTATTTTCGCCAAATATGAGCACGCAGTAAACCCACAAGGGCGGATGGCTCCGCCCTTGCAAAATACATCAAAAATTCAAATTAAGCCTTCTTTTTCTTTCCGATAATAATAACCACAACAACCACAACCACTACAACAGCGGCGGCGATGGCAGCCCAAATGATCCAACCGTTGTTAGCGGGAGCGGGATCTGCGGGCTCACTGGTGGGATCGCCTGCGGAGGGAGCATCGGTGGAAGCCTCGGGAGCCTCAGTGGAGGCCTCGGGGGTCTCAATGATGGGATCGTCCTCTTCGGGCATTTCGATGACCTCGTCGGAGGAGAACACAAAGAACTCACCGTAGGTAAACTCCTCACCCTCGGAAATGGCATAGATGGGGGTAAGGATGGCAGTGGTGGCGGGGTCGTACTCTCCGCCGTCGGGATTTAAAAGATATGCGGTGAAGGGAATGTAGATGTAGCCCTCGAACTCATAGGGAACCACGATGGCGCCCTGTCCGCTGGAGCCCCAATATGTAACGTCGTAAGAAACGTTGCCCTCCATGTCGACAAACATAACCGCAACGTCCTCGTCAAGAATGTAGTTCTTGCCGTCGTTTCCGTTGAAGCCTGCGCAGATGCTAGTGTCGTACTCACCGTTCTTTACGTAGAAGCCCCAACCGGTCTTATTGTAAAACAGGTTCAGCTCGTCATCTGTGAAGTTGAAGAAGGCACCCCACATGTTCTGTTCATAGAAGGTAACCTTACCGTCCTGGAACAGCACCTCTCTGTCTGCCTCGGGAGCGGGAAGCCAGAAGCCGCCCTCGCTGGACATCATGGTACCCTCTACGCCGGAAAAGTCACGTACAAAGGTAACCTCGTATCCCTCGGGAGCAACCACCTCTGCAGAAGCAACCATCGACATACTGCCGATAAGAAGCACTGCCAAAAGAATCGCAAAGATCTTTTTCATAACAAAATCTCCTTTATATTATTTTCGCCATTTGAGGCTAATTATTATAAATAATATAACATATCCGTAAATACAATATGAATATAATAATTTAATATCCCTATCGGTATTTCATATGGCAAACGGGCTTAGGGCACACACTCCACGGCTCTCCGCCTCCTTGTGCCGACTTGATCCGACACCCCTTCTTCGCGCCCGGGGTGGGCGGGCGGGAGGGCGCGAGGCATCAATCCCAAAAATCCAAAAGAAGCTGTTTGAAGCTTGCCTCCTCCTGAGAAAGATATCTCACCCTCCAGTTGTCGGGCATCATATCAAGATAGGGCGGCATGGCGTATCGGGAGTCTATCAGCACCACCACTCCTCTGTCCTCCTCGGTGCGTATGACCCTTCCCGCCGCCTGCAGCACTCTGTTAAAGCCGGGATAAACGTAAGCATAGCCGTAACCGTCCATGGAGCAGGCGTCAAAATAGCTCTTTATCAGATTTCTCTCGGGGGAAAGCTGAGGCAAACCCACTCCCACTATAATGGCTCCGATAAGCCTCTCGCCGGGCAGATCCACTCCCTCGCCGAAATGTCCGCCAAGCACCGAGAAGCCCAACACTCCCTCCTCCTTTTCAAAGCGGGAAATAAACTCATCCTTTTCCGCCTTGGTCATGTTGGGACGGTGTACCACGGTGGGTGTTTTGTCATCAAGCTCCTTAAAGGCGGCAAGCACCCTCTCAAGAAAAGCGTATGATGGAAAAAACGCTATATAATTTCCTTTTTTGATGCGCACCGTCGCCCGTATCCTTTTTGCTATGGGAAGATAGGACTCGGAGCGGGCAGAATACGCAGTTTTTATGGAGTCATCCACCATCACAAGCAGATTGTCACTATCAAACGGAGACGGAAGCCTGAAGTGATAGCTCTTTTCATTTGCTCCAAGCATGTACATATAATATTCATCAGGGGACATTGTGGCGCTGAAGAGTACACTGCTTCGAGCCAGGTCCAGTCCCTTTCTAACAAACGCTCCGGTATAAAGGCACAGAAGGTTCAATGTAACCGTGCCTTCCTGTAAAACGTAGCAGTTATGGCAATTTGGGTCGTAATTCTCCGCCACCATAACGTAGTCCGACAGCTTGAGCGTCAACTCGCTGAGCCTTGACGGCACATCCTCAATCTCGGCCACACGCTCAAGCACGGTAGCCGCCGCGCCATACACCCCGTCGGGGGGCGCTTCAAGCAAGAACCCCTGCTCCTCGCGGTCCTTTGCAAGCTCCTTTATGCTCTGCTCCAGCTTTTTAATGGCTCCGTATACGCTTTTTATCTCCTTGCACTCGCTTCTGACGCTTTTCAAGTATCTAACCGACAAGCTGCAGCTGAAGATATCGCGCGCACGCTCAACAAGGTTGTGCGCCTCGTCTATAAGGAGAAGGCTATCTCTTTTGGTTGATGAAAAATACCTTCTGAAGCGTATATTGGGGTGAAAAACGTAGTTATAATCACAAATTATGCAATCACAATACTGACTGATAGCAAGGCTGAGCTCGAACGGACAAAGCTCATACCTTTGGCCTATCTCCATTATCTCCTCAGGGGAGAAGGAGCTTTTATGTAATATCTCGGGCAAAAACCTGTGCAGCCTTGTAAAATAATCACGGCAGTATGGGCAGACCTCGGGCGAGCAGTTGCGCGGCGAGCACAGACACGCCTTATCCTTGGCGGTTATGCACACGCTTTTTAACGGCAAGCCGCTTTTTCTTATGATATCCAGGGTATTTACCGCTACCGCCGCCGTCTGCGCCTTGGCGGTAAGGTAAAAAATGCGCTTGCACAGTCCTGCGCCCAAGGCCTTGAGGGCGGGGAACAGTGTCGCCGCAGTCTTTCCCGTGCCCGTGGGCGCCTCGACGTAAAGGGTGTTTTTGTTTTTTACCGCAACGTATACCTGGCGAGCAAGCTCAAGCTGGCTTGGACGGTAGCTTTTAAACGGGAACTCCAGCTTGGCAAGGGAGATATCCCGCACCCTGCGGTGAAGCACCACGTTGTCGCTGACCCGAGCATAGTCCTCTATAAGCTCGTTGAATCGCTCGGCAAGCTGAATAAAATCTGCTCTGAAGGTAAAATCTCTGCTCCTTTTGCTTTGCAGATTGTAATAGGTAAGCCTGAGCTCCACCTCGTCAAGATCATGGTCGAGGGCGTATATAAAGCCGTATACCCAAAGCTGAGCGTGATAGGACGGATAATGCTGCCAGGTAAGCTCATCAAGGGGAAGATAGGTGGTCTTTATCTCGTGAATAACCTTTGGCTCACCGCTTATGATGCCGTCGGCTCTGCCCTCCACCGTAAGGATATAATCCTCGCGCTCCACGCTGGTGGACAGGAATACCTCGCTCTCATACCCCTCGGGCTGATTTTTTTGCAGAAATCTGTGGGCGTTTGCACCCTCAAGAGCGCGCTGTGCCGAGGCTCGGGCTCCTATCAGATCGCCGTCCTGGCAAACGTATTCCGCAAGCTCCCGCACCGAAAGCCTTATCTCGCTCTTTTCTTTTGTTTTCGGCTCTGCCCGCTTCATTTGCTTGGTCCTTCCTTGTTTTCTTATATTATTATAACAAACCCCGCCCGTTTTGCAAAGCACTATTGTCTTTCACGTCTTTATCTCGTCTCAAGCAACGGTAGCGCCGCGCGACTTCCGCGTCGCTTCGCTCCCCTTCCGCCGCGGCGCCCGCGCCAAAGGGGCGATGAAGAGCCTGCATCTGTGCCGGTAGGGGTGCCCACGACGGCACAATAAACATAGAAATACCCTATGTCCTATCTTCTCTAATATGCCATCCGCGGACGCGGGAGGAACAGACAAATACGCGCCCGATCTCCTTCCTTTGCACTCCACCTCGAGGACAAAGGCGCGCCCGAGGCGGTGATAGCCGCCCACTTGCGCGAAGGCGCAAGGCGCAGCGCGCCGATGCCGAAGGCGAGGCGCGCGGGCGCGCCAAGGGGGTG
>JAFXDC010000055.1 GCA_017516345.1 Clostridia bacterium
ACCCGCCCACCCTTCGCGTGCGGGCGCATTTTATCTCCTTGATCAAAAAACAAAAATGGAAGATATTTTTATGCTTTATTTTTATCAAAATAGGTATTTTAGTATTGCAATACAACAAAATTAGTGTTATAATGTGTGTATAATACCGTATAGGTGCGCTTATGTGCGCTACCGCGGTAAGGTTTGCCCGTAAGGGATGCCAAAATAACAGCACAGGAGGAAATGAAATGTCTTTATCAAACGAGCAGAAGGCTCAGAAGATGCAAGAGCTTCAGAGCTATATCGATCTGCACAAGTCCGACAAAGGCCCGCTTATGCCCATAATGCAAAAGGCTCAGGAGCTTTTCGGATACCTTTCACTTGAAACACAGTCGGTAATAGCCGACGGTCTCGGCATTCCCGTAAGCGAAGTTTACGGCGTTGCTACTTTCTACGCACAGTTCTCTCTTGAACCTAAGGGCGAGTACGTTATCGGTGTTTGTACCGGTACCGCTTGCTACGTTAAGGGCGCTCAGGCAGTTCTTGAAGAGGTGGAAAAGGTTCTTGGCGTACCCAAGGGAAAGACCACTTCCGACGGCAGATTCACCATTCAGGACACTCGTTGTATCGGCTGCTGCGGTCTGGCTCCGGTTATGGTCATAAACGATGATGTTTACGGTCGTCTGGTTCCCTCTGACATCCCCGGAATAATCGAAAAGTATAAGGCTTGATCTATGTTTGAAATATCTCTGCACATTCTTGATATCCTGCAAAACAGCATAAAGGCGGGCGCATCCCTTATAACGGTCAGGCTCACCCTTAAGGGCAATATGCTCACTGTGGTAATAGAGGATAACGGCTGCGGAATGAGCAAGGAATTCGTCGCCAGGGTCTGCGACCCATTCGTCACCACCAGAACCACCCGTAAGGTGGGAATGGGAATATCCCTGTTCAAGGCGGGTGCCGAGGCAAGCGGCGGAAGCTTCTCGATTCACTCACGAGAGGGTGTGGGCACCACTGTGACCGCTGTGTTTGATATCTCGTGCATCGACTGTCCCCCTCTTGGAGACATCAACGGCACCATGATATCCCAGTTCGTTTGCCATCCCGAGATCGATTTCATCTACAGCTTTACCACCGACAAGGGACAGATGGAATTTGATACCCGTGCGGTCAAGCAGGTGCTTGGCGACGAGGTAAGCCTGGATACCCCCGAGGTAATGCAGTGGATGCAGGAAAGCATAAAAGAGGAGCTTGAGCAGATAGAAGCAAACGTAAATTGACCAAGGTTAAAAATCAGTGCGGCTTTGGCCGTAACTAAACGGAAAGGAATAAAAAGCAATGAAAAGTATTCAAGAGCTTGAAGCAATAAGACAGAGAACTCTTAACACTATTAATATGAGAAAAGATAACCAGAACACCCGCGTTGTGGTTGGTATGGCTACCTGCGGTATTGCGGCAGGTGCGCGCCCCGTTCTCCTGAAGTTCATGGATGAGGTTGCAAACCGTAACCTGAGCGGCGTTACCGTATCCCAGACGGGCTGCATCGGCTTCTGCCGTCTTGAGCCCATCGTGGAGGTATATTCTCCCGATAAGGAAAAGGTTACTTACGTTAAGGTAAATCCCGACATGGTCGGAAGGATCATCACCGACCATATCGTAAACGGCAAGGTAGTAGAGGAGTACACCATCGGCTACTACGAGAAGAATAATAAGTAATAGGGAGGAAAAGTAATAATGTTTCGTTCGCATATACTTGTCTGCGGCGGCACAGGCTGTACAAGCAGTAACTCGCTTAAGATCATAGACCGCTTTGAAGAGCTCATTGCCCAGAACGGTCTTGCTGAAGAGGTAAAGGTGGTTCGCACCGGTTGCTTCGGTCTTTGCGAGAGAGGCCCCGTAGTTATCGTTTATCCCGAGGGTGCATTCTATACCCGCATTAAGGTGGAGGATGTAGATCGCATCGTATCGGAGCACATCATTAAGGGTAGAATAGTAAATGATCTTATTTATCACGAGGATGATGTAAAGAAAGAGGATGCTCCCGCTCTGAGCGAGATCGGCTTCTACAAGAAGCAACACCGCGTAGCTCTCAGAAACTGCGGCGTTATCGATCCTGAGAATATTGATGAATACATAGCATTTGACGGCTATAAGGCTCTTGCCAAGGTTCTTACCGAGATGACCAGAGAAGAGGTAATCGACACCGTTAAGAGAAGCGGCCTTCGCGGCCGTGGCGGCGCAGGCTTCCCCACAGGTACAAAATGGGAGTTTGCATATAAGTCTCAGTCCGACAAAAAGTACGTTGCTTGTAACGGTGACGAGGGCGACCCCGGCGCATTCATGGACAGAAGCGTATTTGAGGGCGACCCCCACGCAGTGCTTGAGGCTATGGCAATTGCAGGCTATGCAGTTGGCGCCGATCAGGGCTATATCTACGTTCGTGCAGAGTACCCCATCGCGGTTAAGAGACTGCAGATCGCTATCGATCAGGCAAAGGAATACGGCCTTTTAGGTAACAATATCTTCGGAACCGATTTCAATTTTGATATCGAGATCCGTCTTGGCGCAGGCGCCTTCGTTTGCGGTGAGGAGACCGCTCTTATCACCAGCATCGAGGGTAACCGCGGCGAGCCCAGACCCCGTCCTCCGTTCCCCGCGGTGAAGGGTATCTTCGGCAAGCCCACCATGCTCAACAACGTTGAGACCTACGCTAACATTCCCCAGATCATTCTTAACGGCGCCGAGTGGTTCCAGAGCATGGGTACCGAGAAGTCCAGAGGAACAAAGGTATTTGCTCTTGGCGGTAAGATCGTAAACACCGGTCTTGTTGAGGTTCCCATGGGCACCACCGTTCGCGAGATCGTTTACGATATCGGCGGCGGCATCCCCGGCGGCAAGAAGTTCAAGGCGGCTCAGACCGGCGGTCCTTCGGGCGGATGTATCCCCGCAAGCCATCTTGATACCCCCATTGATTACGATTCCCTCATGGCCATCGGCTCCATGATGGGCTCGGGCGGACTTATCGTTATGGACGAGGATAACTGTATGGTTGATATCGCTAAGTTCTTCCTTGAGTTCACCGTTGACGAGTCCTGCGGTAAATGTACACCCTGCCGTGTAGGTACCCGCAGAATGTTGGAGATCCTGGAGAAGATCACCGACGGCCGCGGCGAGGACGGAGATATCGAGAAGCTTGAGGAGCTTGCAAACACCATTAAGTCCACCGCTCTTTGCGGACTTGGTCAGACCGCTCCTAACCCCGTTCTTTCCACCCTGCGTTATTTCCGCGACGAGTACGAGGCTCATATCTACGAGAAGCGCTGCCCCGCAGGTCACTGCAAGAAGCTTGCCCGCATCGAGATCGTTGCCGACAAGTGTAAGGGATGCTCGCTTTGCTCCAGAGTATGTCCCGTTAATGCCATCTCGGGCGAGATCAAGAAGCCTTTCGTTATCGATCAGTCCAAGTGCATTAAGTGCGGCGCTTGCATAGAGAAGTGCAAATTCGGCGCCATTATAAAGAAATAAGAGTAAGGAGGAAAATCAGATGAATACAGTTAGTCTTACTATAGACGGCGTTAAGGTTGAAGTGCCTGCCGGTTCCACCGTGCTTGAGGCCGCAAGAGCCGCGAACATCAACATTCCCACTCTTTGCTATCTGAAGGATATCAACCAGATAGGCGCATGCCGTATGTGCCTTGTTGAAATAAAGGGAGCCCGCGCATTGGCGGCCGCCTGCGTAATGCCCGTAGGCGAGGGTATGGAGATCAAGACCAATACCCCCAAGATCCGTAATGCAAGAAAGGTAAACCTTGAGCTGCTGCTGAGCAACCATAATCGTGAGTGCACCTCCTGCGTTCGTAGCGGAAGCTGCGAGCTGCAGACCATGTGCAACGAGATGGGTGTTCCCGGCGGCAGATTTGACGGAGTTAAGACTCCCAGCACCGTGGATGACATTAGTCCCTCCATCGTGCGCGACAACTCCAAGTGCATACTGTGCCGCCGTTGCGTAGCAGTATGTAACAATATCCAGAATATCGGCGCCATCGGCGTAGCAAACCGCGGCTTTAATACCTCGGTAGGCTGCGTATTTGGCAAGAGCCTTGCAGAGAGCACCTGCGTAAACTGCGGTCAGTGTATCGTAGCTTGCCCCGTTGGCGCACTTCACGAGAAGGAGCACATCAACGAGGTTTGGGCAGCTCTTGAGGATCCCGATAAGTACGTTATCGTTCAGCCCGCTCCTGCGGTTCGCGTTGGCATCGGCGAGGAATTCGGAATGCCCGTAGGCACCCGCTGCACCGGCAAGCTTGCCGCCGCACTTCGCAGACTTGGCTTTGATAAGGTATTTGATACCGACTTTGCCGCTGACCTTACCATTATGGAGGAGGGCACCGAGCTGCTTGAGAGAATGAAAAATGACGGCGTTCTGCCCATGATCACCTCTTGCTCCCCCGGTTGGATCAAGTTCTGCGAGACCTTCTATCCCGAGTTTATCCCCAACCTCTCCAGCTGCAAATCTCCTCACGAGATGATGGGCGCTGTTATTAAGAGCTACTTTGCTAAGAAGAACAACATCGATCCCAAGAACATCTACGTTGTATCGGTAATGCCCTGTACCGCCAAGAAGTTTGAGGCCGCTCGTCCCGAGCTGGGTCATGACGGTATGCGTGACGTTGATGCAGTTCTTACCGTTCGCGAGCTTGGTAAGATGATCAAGACCGCAGGTATCGACTTTGTAAACCTTCCCGATGAGGACTTCGACGACGTTCTTGGCGAGTCCACCGGCGCAGGCGTAATCTTCGGTGCTACCGGCGGCGTTATGGAGGCCGCTCTCCGTACCGTATACGAGGTGGTTACCGGTAAGACCCTTGATAAGGTTGATTTCGAGGCATGCCGCGGAATCGAGGGCATCAAGGAGGCCAGTGTGGATCTGGGCGGTAAGACCGTTAAGGTTGCCATCGCTCACGGCACAGGCAATGCCGCTAAGCTGCTTGATAAGATCAAGGCAGGCGAGGCAAGCTACGACTTCATTGAGGTCATGGGATGCCCCGGCGGTTGCGTAACCGGTGGCGGACAGCCCATCATCAACGCTACCAGACTTTCCTATATCGATCCTAAGAAGGTTCGTGCCGCAGGTCTGTATGGCGAGGATGCCGATAAGCCTCTGCGCAAGAGCCACGAAAACCCCGCAGTTAAGGCAATCTACGAGGAGTTCTTTAAGGCTCCCGGAAGCCATGAGGCTCACGAGCTGCTTCATACTCACTATACTGCACGCAAGAAATACTAATTTCTTAAGCACTGAAAAGCGCCCATTTTTGGGCGCTTTTCGTTATTTTTTTGCGCCCCGACTTTCGCGCTTCGCACTTCCGCCGCGGCGCCCGCGTGCTTGTATGACCGTCAAAGGAAAGCTTTATAGATGGTCTTTGCGGGGTAAATTATTACCAAAAACCCATATGCATAAAAATGCACGGTAAAAATCCCTTTAAAAAAGTGTGAAAAAACCGCAAAAAAAGCGCGAAAAAGCATCAAAAAACAGATGTTTTTTCGCGCTGTTTTATTTTGCATCGGATTTTTGCATATTTATAAATCAAAATGCATAATTATAAGCACTTTTAGGCAGTTTTAATTTTGTGAAAAAAATTATATGGATCATTAGATTTGTGCTATAAACAAGTTAGTATTGTGCATTGACTTTGGTATATCGGCTATGCTATACTGTAATTGCAAAAAGGGATTTTTTGTAAAATAAACAAGGAGGAATTGTATATGAAGAAACAATTCATCAGTCACACCAAACACAAGGTCATGATAACTTGCAAAAGACTAACTGCGCTTATGCTTACTTTGCTTTTGTTTATTATGACAATTCCCTCCGCAATTGCCTTGGGAAACGAGCCGCCCATATTACCCGATTCAGACATTCCCGAGACCTTGACCCGCTCACAGCTTGAAGCTCACGGTGCGGTGGCAAGGCTAAGAGCAGAAGAACCTGATGAATTTACATTTGTGTATCTTAATGAGGACGGTACACGCACCTCGTATAGCTACGGTGTAGCGGTCAAGTATGAGGAAAACGGCGAGTACGTAGATAAAGATAACACCATTAAGGACTTTAACAACGAGTACGGCAACACCGCAAGTGACGTCGAGCTCAGATTCCCCAAGCACTTAAACAAGATAAGCATTAAATATAAAAATCATAATATAAAAATAAAGCCCGTAACAGATATTCCTGCAGGACATATAAATGCAAGCGTAAGCGGCAATACCGTAACCTATCCGAATGCATTTGGTCAAGGTATGGATCTTAGATATTCCTCCACTATGAGTGGCATGAAGGAGGACATAATACTTCAGAGCTATCAGGGAGTAAACACCTTTAGCTTTGAGGTGGAAACCGCGGGTCTTGAATTAAAGCAGTCGGGCGGACAGTACGTAATAGCCGATGGCGATGAGGTAATATTCTCCTTTGGTGACCTTGAGGTAACCGACA
>JAFXDC010000056.1 GCA_017516345.1 Clostridia bacterium
AAATCAACAGCATTTAAGCAAAAAACTTTCCCTTAAAATTTCTCGTAAGGGAAATTTTAAGGGAAATTCTATGTCCAAACCTAAGAAAAACCTTGAAAAAGCCCGTCAAATCAAGGGTTTAGGAAATTCTGGTTTGAAAAAAAATTTTATAAAAAAAATCGGCACGAAGCGTACCGATATTAAACGTTATATCTTTATAAATGATCGTTACTGAAAAAGCACGGTATCAAGGAAATCAGCCGACTTAAAGTGCTTATCAAGACAATACGAGGCGTGAGCAACAAGCACCCTGTAGAGCCCTTTAAGGGAGGCTTCATCAACGGTCGTCAGCATTTCAAAAAGCTCGTCCCGTCCAAGCCCCTCATTTTTTAATATCCCCATGCATTTTTCATCCAGCCTTATATACTCAGGCTCCTTACAGTCTCTGCATACAAAGCCGTTTCTTTTGGGACTGTAATAAAGCTTCTCCCCCGAGCAGGCACAAGCGTTTAACACGGGAAATATCCCCCCTATGGAGAGCACACCGATAAAAAAGCAATCAAGGCACGCAAGCGGCGACGCCTTTTCGTTATATGCAAGCTGTGACAGCGCAAAAACAAGGGTGTCAAAAAGCTCGGGCTCGGGCTGAGAGGTAGCTACGGTCTCCACCGCGTTTACGCAAAGGGTGGCGCACCACAAACGCACGATGTCCTCCCGAAGCGGATAAAAGGTATCCATAAGGTCATACCCCGTTACCGTGAGTCTTCCCGCCTTGTCGTTAAAGGTATACTCTCCCAACGCGAAGAGCTCTGCCCCGTTTCTAAGCTTTGATTTTTGTTTTTTTACGCCCTTGATGGCGGCGCTTATCTTGCCCTCCTGTCTTGAAAACAGGGTAAGCATACGGTCTGCCTCCTTATAGTCGGCAAACCTCAGCACCACCGCATCACATTTTTCTATGCCCATGCTTTCTTTTGTTCTCTTTTCTGTCCCTGATTATGGAATACATATTAAGATAGACCGGATCCCCCGTACGCAGAAAAATGTCGTAGAGAGCATCCAATACCTCATCCTTCATGGTAAAACCTCCGCAAGCATCGTTTTAAGATATTTTTTGCTCTCGCGGCAGGATTATACCAAACAGATATTGACAGTTACATATCAGTATATCCCATCTGCTTAAGATTTCTCTCGACATTGCGCCAATCCTCCTGGATCTTTACAAACAGCTCAAGGAATACGCCCGCCTCAAGCAGCTCCTCAAGCTCCTTTCTGGCGTTTGTACCAATCGTACGGAGCATTGCTCCGTTTTTACCGATGATGATGCCCTTATGGCTCTTTCTCTCGCAGAAGATATCTGCAAGGATGTATATCTTGCCGTTTGCCCGCTCCTGCATCTTGACTATCTGCACCCCAACTCCGTGAGGCACCTCGTCCTTAAGAAGCTCTAACATCTTCTCCCTTATGACCTCCTGTGCCAAAAAGCGTTCGGGGAAGTCACACACCATGTCCTCGGGGAAGAATGCGGGGCCCTCGGGGAGTATGCTTTCAAGCTCCTTAAGAAGCTCGTCCACTCCCTCTCCGCTAGCCGCAGAGATCGAAAACACCCTTTTAAGATAGGGATATTCCTTAAGCCGCTCCTTTGCCTGAACAAGAAGCACTGGATCTGCGACATCCATTTTGTTTATTACCGCATAGCAGGGGCATCCTACACCCTTCAGGTTTTCCAGCATCGATGTATCCGTAGGGCCGAAGAAGTCGTCCGCGGTTATCATGGCAACGATGGCATCGCAGCCCTCCTGAGCCTCGCGTTGGGTACGCATCATGTACTCGCCAAGCTTATTTTGCGGCTTGTGGATGCCCGGAGTGTCAAGAAAGACCATCTGACAGTTATCGGTATTATATATTCCTCTTATACAGTTTCTCGTAGTCTGGCTTTTGGCAGAGACAATGGCTATCTTCTGCCCCATGATCCTGTTTAAAAGGGTGGATTTTCCCACGTTTGGACGACCCACTATGGTAATAAAGCCTGATCTGAAGCCCATATCATATCTCCATTTCGGTTATTTGTATTCTTGGAAGCATCTGCATTATGCTTTCCTTCTCGGGAAGATTGGTGGCGGTATTGGTCACGCAAGCGCTTGCCGCGGCAACAGAGAAGGCAAAGCATTCCTTAAACTCCATTCCGTTTTGCATTCCGAAGCAAAAGCCCGCCACCATGGAATCACCTGCGCCCACCGTAGAGCTTACACGCACGCTCAGAGGTGACGCATAGTAGGCTCTTGTGCCGTCGGTTATCACGGCTCCGTCCCCGCCCATGGAGACCAGAACCACCTTGACGCCCTTGCTTATTATTTCAAGCGCGGCGCTGAGGCAATCCTCCTTGGTGGGAAGTCTTCTGCCCATATAGCTCTCAAGCTCGGCTCTGTTGGGCTTTATCATAAACGGCGCGCCCTCTATGGCACAGGCAAGGTTGTCCCCCGCACAGTCCACAACACAACGGTGATTTGTCCTTTTGATAAGCCTCATATACGTATCACTGTCGCATCCAAGAGGTAATGAGCCCGACATGATAAAAAGCTGCGTGTCGTTCTGGCAGGAGTCGTAAAGCCTAAAAAGCTCCTCCTGCTTATCCGCGCTTACGTATCCGCCCGTCTCGTTAAGCTCGGTGACGGTGTTATTGGCGATATCATAAAGCTTGACGTTTGTGCGTATCTCCCCGTTTACCCTTACAAACTCGGCCTTAAAGCCCTCGTCAAGGGCAAGCTTATCAAGTATCTGACCGTTATCGGTATAGTTAAACCCGATAAGACGAAGCTCCTCGTTCAACCTGCTGAGAACCACCGCGACGTTTACGCCCTTGCCCGCAATATTTACCTGGTTGTCGATAACTCGGTTATGCTCACCTATGCGTACCCCGTCCACCGTGACGGTCTTGTCGATACAGGGATTAAGACATATTACAGTTATCAAAAATATCTTCCTTTCCTTTTGGATCATTTACTCTACATTATCTGCATGCCCGAAACAAAGCCTATGGCGTATGCCGCCATAAGTCCGACCGATGCCACCATAAGCACCGTGCCCGCCACCTTATGCTTTTGGCTGAACTGCCCCATAAGGATGAATATCGGGAACAGCGCCGCGAAATAGCGCACGCCGCTTAACAGCCAGCTTGGCGCGGCGGCAAAGACAATATATATCATAATATACGCAAGATATGACGGTCTTATCTTATCTCCGCCGCTTATTGCGAATATGACTATCGTACCCACCATTACCAAGAACTCGGGAAGCCACATCACAAGCGTGGTGCCAAGTCCCCTGTAATTAAGGGCGCGCACTCCTATATCGGCAATATTATCTATGAAAAAGCTGAATTGCTGACCCCAATGAAGCTGATACTCGCTGAATTTAAATGGATCGTCGTATATGAAATAGTTTATGGCAAGATAGGCAAGTGTGCCAAGGGTCACCACGAACATGGGCACAAGGCGCATTATCTTTTTTCTTAGCGGGATCCCCTCGAGCGCACAGCAGTCCATCCACTCCACGAAAAAGGGTATCGCAAGCAGTACGCCAAGGCTTCGGGTGAATGCCGCCAGAGCGCCAAGCACTCCCGCCACCCAATAGTTGCCCTTGCGAAGGTAATAAAAGAAGGTTATGCAAAGGCACAAAAACAGCGCCTCGGTATAGCATATTCCAAAAAAGAAGGTCGCCGGGGTAAACAGAAGCAGCAGCAATGACCATATTGCAACCCTTTTACTGCACTCCGCCTTGACAAGGCGATAAAAATAGGTGCAGCCTATACACATTGCAACGTGGGAGATGACACATCCCGCCCAAAAGTAAAAGGCATTGTTGGGATCGGGCATAAGCACCCCTGCGATGCGCATAAGAAGCGGGAACAGCGGAAAAAACACTATAAAGAGGTAGGAATCACCCTGAGTGACCTGAGCCTCTGTGAGATACCAATCCCGCGCTATATCGATATAGTGAGGACTGTCCCACCTATTCCACAGAGACATAAAGCTTTCAAGAAAGCCGTAAGAGGAATAGCCGCTTTCCACTGCGAGCGAGACCTTATAGGCATATCCGATATAATACACCAAAAAGCGGGTAAGAATAACAAGCAGCGAAATAATAATAAAAGTGCGCCACGACCATTTATCCTGCTTGATGCATCCCGAGGGCTCCTTTATTTTGTTGATAAGCAAAAGGCCACCCAGCTTGCCCGGAGTGACCACTCCGAATTTCGGTGCAAGCCATTGGTACAGTGCCCGTGCGGTTCCGAATACAAACAGCACCGCAACAACGATAAAGATAAGCATATAAATAGCATTATCGTTTATATCAATTCCCCAGGAATTAAATATATCCTTTAAGCTGACGTTGTCCGCCACTTTACTCAGTAACAAAACATACACCTCCGAATATATAATACCACACAACTCTCGGTCAATCAAGCAGGTTTTGTAAAATTTCCAAAAGCAGTAAACATTCATCGCCCTAAAGCATATATTTTATATTGACCTTTATAAGAATAACACGCTTGTCATATTTTTTCAAGGAGGTAATTCATGAATACCTGTGCTTCAACCATCAACGACGCCTGCTCTGCAGTGCTTGTTAAGAGGCTATACGATGCTGTCTCTCTTGGGCTTGACGGCGCCGTCTGCACCCTCGAGCTTGTCGAGGGCAAGGCGGCGGGGCAGTTGCCCTCGGGCCGCACCACGCAGCAGCTTGCCGTGATATCCGAGCTTACCCTTGTTCCCGAGCGCCGCTACCGCCGCGCAAGCGGATATATGACCGCCGTTGGAGCATGCGACCCCTCGGGTGGCTCAAGCAGTCATCTCCCGTGCCGTATCCGCATCCCATTTTCAAGCATTATCAAATATCCCGAGCCCTCTGTAATGGTGCCCGAGCTCTCCGCCCTTGTAAGCCTTAGCTTTAACGCAGTAAAGGCAATAAGCGATACCCGCTTTGAGGCCGCGGTCTCGGGCGCGGCAATACTTACCCTGTGCAGTCTGACCCCCATGAGTCTGCCCTGCGCCACCCCCCTATGCCCGTTTCCCGAGCGCAAGCTTGACGAAAAAAAGGTGCTTCCTCTGTTTCCCGATTGCCCACCGTCTACCCGATAAAAAAGAGACCGGGTCTGTAAAAAAATAAAAACAAAAACGGCGGGAACTATGCTCCTAAAAACAAAAACGGTAGGAACTATGCTCCTGCCGTTTTTACTTATCAAGCTTTTTCGGTCTCGCCTTACTTTGCAGCTACGGCGACTATATCCTTCACGCATTGCTCCACGGACTCATTTATCACCGTGCATTTTGCATATTTTTCATAAAGTACAAGGCGCGCCACGTACATCTCCCTTACCGCATCGGGGTCTGTAAAAAGAGGTCGGACGCTACTGTCCGCGGTGGCAATGATATCCTCTATATCTCTTTTTATAAAGATGATCAAGGCATCCTTAAGGCAGCTCATTGCCGCCTCGCTCTTTACCGCGCCCCCGCCGGTGGCAATTACCGCGTTGTGACGCCCCGCAAGCTCGCTCAGACACTCATGCTCAAGCCTGCGAAAATACTGCTCACCGTAAAGAGCGAATATCTCCTTAACGGTCTTGCCTTCCCTTTGCTCAAGATACTCATCGGCATCAATAAAGGTCATATCAAGCGCTTGAGCAAGCATTTTTCCCACCGTGGTCTTACCGCATCCCGACATGCCGATAAGCACGATATTACTCTTATTTTTCATCAGAGCCACCTTACAGCCTTTGCGCAGCCTTGTACGCGCCAAGTATCTCCATGTATTCCGAATGCTCCGCCGCAAGGTCGAGGGTGCGCACGGTCACGGCATCCTTGATATCAGCCTGAATATCAATATAGAAATAATACTCCCAGGTCTTTTTGTAGATGGGACGGGATTCTATCTTTACAAGGTTGAGCCCCGCATCCGAGAAAACGTCAAGCAGTGAGGCAAGCGAGCCGCTGACGTGAGGAAGAGACAGATAGATGCTTATCTTATCCGCGCCGTGAATATACTCGGGACGCGCCGCGACCACAATAAAGCGGGTATAGTTCTTAGCGTTAAAGTTGATGCCACTTGCAAGCACGTCAAGCCCGTAAAGCTCGGCATTTTTGGCGGAGCCTATGGCTGCGACCGTCTTATCCCCCGCGTCTGCAACCTGCTTTGCCGCAACTGCGGTATTGACAAGCGCCTCGGTATCCCAATGATATTGAGCGATATACTCTCTGCTCTGCATGATACCCTCACGATGGGAGATGACCTTCCTTACATCGTGAACGTTGCTTCCCTTAACGCCGAGCAGGCAGTGCTCAACGTGGACGATATGCTCTCCGACAATATATGCGCCGTATTTGCGAAGCAGATCGTATACCTCTACGATACCGCCCGTGGAGCTGTTTTCTATGGGCAGGATGCCGTAATCGATACCCTTACCGATGTTGCGGAAGACCTCCTCAAAGCCATTAAAGCCCTCCGCCTCGACCTCGGGGAAAAGCTCGCAAGCCGCCTCATGAGCATATGATCCGGGAATGCCCGAATATCCGACCCTGCCCTGAGGAAGAGCGTCAAGCTCCACCATATCCGCAACAAAATCGGTGGCATAGCCGCCGTCGCCCTCAAGAAGCGTACGCTGATAGCGCTTGCTTACCTTTATAAGCTCACCAAGCACCCTTTCAAGACCCGGACGAAGCTCGGGATCCTGAATAAGAGCACAGCGTGCATTTATAAGCTGTTGCTCGCGCGCGCTGTCCTGTATGGGCAGATTCAGCTTTATTTTTTCCGCACCGATGATGCCCGCCATCTGCATTCTCTTTTCATAAAGAGCCACAAGCTGAGAGTCTATGGCATCTATTTCTTTTCTCGCATCCTGAATATTCATTTTACATTTCCTCCATGAGATCGTATATAACAAGTGCTGCACACGCCTCTATGACCGGCACCGCACGAAGGGCGATACAGGGGTCATGTCTGCCCTGAAGCTCCAAGGTGGTATTACGTTTATTTTTAAGGTCGACGGTCTGCTGAGGCAGAAATATCGAGGGAGTTGGGCGCATTTTGACGCTGAATATAATAGGCATACCGTTGGTAAGTCCTCCGTTTATTCCTCCCGAATTATTTGTCACGGTGGATACCTTGCCGTCGGTCACGGTAAGCTGATCGTTAAAGCCGCTTCCGTAAGCGCCGGGTGCTTCATCGGCATTGCCAAAGCTTACACCCTTGACCCCGGGTACGCTAAAGAGCATATGCGCAAGCCTGCTCTCCACCGAATCAAAGAAGGGCTCGCCCACTCCTACCGGCACTCCTACGATGGCACATTCGATCTCTCCCCCAACGGAATCCCCTTTTTGCTGAGCGTCTTGTATAGCTTTTGCAATATCGCGGGATGTCTCGCTTGTCATTTCGGGATGGACGGGGTCATACTTTGCCGCCACGGCATCCCCCGCCTTAACAAGGTGCGCCGCTATGCTTATGCCTGCGGCCTCAAGCTCACTGCGAACAATGCTTGCCGCGGCAACCAGCACCGCTGTGAGCCTGCCCGAGAAGTGTCCTCCCCCCGCAACGTCGTTATATCCGTTATGCTTTACCCCCGCAGGGTAGTCGCTATGTGAGGGGCGAGGAGTTACCGCAATATATGAATAGTCCTTACTTTTGGTGTTGGTGTTATATATGACAAACGCAAGGGGCGCACCGTTTGTAACGCCGTTTGTGACCCCGCTTAATATCTCCACCTCATCGGCCTCCTTACGCGGAGTTCCGAGCTGCTGCCCGGGCGCGCGGCGCGTCATCTGAAGCTTTAAATACTCAGAATCTATTTTTATTCCCGCTCTTAAGCCGTCAAGCACTCCGCCGATGGCTTTACCGTGAGATTCACCGAACACGGTGAGCTTTATTTTATTACCCAAGGTTGCACTCACTTATTTTTCCTCCAACAGAAATATAATGCTTCCAAAAATCGGGGTAGGATTTGCTTACGCTCTCCGCGCCCGTTATTATAACCTCTCCATCTGCCACCGTAGCGGCTATTGCTCCCGCCATGGCAATGCGGTGGTCGTTAAAGCTGTCCACCTCTCCGCCCGCAAGTGGGGTCTTGTGTATTTCAAGATCATCACCGTGCAAGGCATAACTGCCGTTAAGAGAATCAAGAAGTCTGCATATGGCATGAAGCCTATCACTCTCCTTGTACCTAAGCCGCCGACAGCTTCTTAGCCGGCCTCCCGTTTGAGAGAGCCACACCGCAAGCACGGGGGCAAGATCGGGGCAATCTGTGATATCGATATCGGTAATATTCTCATTTAACAGCTTGACTATGATCCCGTCACCCTGCAGAGTGTTTGTCGGAAGCTCCATCAGAAGGTCGGAGCCAAGCTTGTTTGCCACAAGCCAGAATGCCGCCTGCGACATATCCGCCTCGGGCACAACGGCACGATCTGTATATTTTTGTCCGCCCTTTATATAAAATCCGTTGCTCGTTCTTTGGCACTCCACACCGAATTGTCTTTGCACGCTCAGGGTGATATCCACGTAGCTTGCCGACTGCAGAGGCGAGGTAAGAGCTATCTCTGAGTCCCCCTCAAGCAAGGGAAGCGCCAGGAGAAGCCCCGTCACATACTGCGAGGAAACTCCGCCGTCAAGAGTATATATTCCGCTTTTAAGGCTTCCGGACACGGTAAGCACGTTATTATTTTGCTTCCACAATATACCCTTTTGCGTAAAAGCGCTTCGGTATTCATCCATAGGGCGCTGCATAAGTCTGCCCTCTCCGCTGAAGGTAAAGCGTCCACCCTTTGCCAGAGCAACGGGCAGCATAAAGCGCAAGGTGGAGCCCGACTCTCCGCAATGGCATTCTCCCCGCTCCATGCCGCGCAATGCCCGCTCTGTTGCGGCGATATCCTCAGAAGGAGTAAGCCCCTCGGCAGAGATCCTGCCGCTTGCAAGATATCTGCATATCATAATACGGTGCCCCATGCTTTTGGAGGTGGGCACGCTTATTTTACCCGACAGCCTTTGTGGGGTTATGCTTATTTGCATAATAGCTCCTCCAGCTCCTTGAGGGTGCAATCCACCACCCTTGCCTTGCCCATTTTCTCAAGCACGACAAGCTTTAAGGTCTTGCCCTCCATTTTTTTGTCTGCTCCCGTTGCGGCTACGATATCCCTTACGTTTATATTAACGCTCGTGGGCAAATTATATTTCTTACAAAGCTCAATATTGCGCACGCAGTCCTCTTCAGGGCACCCTCCAAGAGCAATATTAACATCTGCAAACATGCACATACCAACAGATATCGCTTCGCCATGGGATAATCCGCTAAACGACTGTAATTTTTCTATAGCATGTCCAAGGGTGTGTCCGTAGTTAAGAAGCTTACGCTCACCACTGTCGAACTGGTCGTTCTGAACCACGCCCGCCTTGATGGAGACGCATTTTTCTATGACCCTTGTGATGTCGATATCCCCCTCCAGCTCGCGCGCAAGCTCAGCATCCTTAATGCACGCGTATTTAATGACCTCCGCCATTCCGCAGGCCATCTCCTTTTGAGGGAGGGTATCAAGCAGCTCGGGGTCTATTAAAACGTGGCTTGGCTGATGGAAGGCCCCCGCACGGTTTTTACCGCTCGGAAGATCCACTCCGGTCTTTCCGCCTATGGAGCTGTCGGTCATTGCAAGCAAGGTCGTAGGCACCTGCACCAACCTTACCCCACGCAAGAACGTGGCGGCGGCAAAGCCGGTTATATCCCCCACTACACCTCCGCCCAAGGCTATGACGACGTCTGTACGGGTTATACCCGAATCATCAAAAAAGGAATAAAGCTCGGTTATTGCCGACATATTTTTATATTGCTCACCCGCGGAAAGAACGTGGCTTGAAAGCTCTATTTTCCCTTGAAGCGCTCCCAAGAGCTTATCAAGATGCAAGGGAGCGACGTTTGAGTCTGTTACCACGGCGGCTCTGACGGCGCCACCGGTGCAAACGTATCTTGCGGCGTCGGCAATTATCCCCTTGCCTATCACGATATCTGTTTTTCCGTTTTTAGCGGTGGTATACGTTATACTCATATATCTCTTCCTTCAACCTGAGCTATAGCCTTTAAGGATCTCATCAGCTGTGAAAATACAAGGGGCGTAAGTGACTGCTGACCGTCACAGCGCGCATGAGGCGGATCATTGTGGACCTCGATGATAAGTCCGTCCGCACCGGCCGCAATTGCCGCCTTACTCATGGATTCCACCATCCACCACAGACCCGTGCCGTGGCTTGGATCCACCACTACGGGCAGATGGCTCTGTCTCTTAAGCACCGGAATGATGCTAAGGTCAAGGGTATTTCTTGTATATGTCTCAAAGGTACGAATACCTCTTTCGCAAAGAATTACGTTATCATTGCCTCCCGCCATTATATATTCCGCCGCCATCAGAAGCTCCTCTATAGTTGCAGAAAGTCCGCGCTTTAGCAAAATTGGCTTTCTTAAATGTGAAAGCTCCTTAAGAAGCACGAAGTTTTGCATATTTCGCGCTCCCACCTGGATGATGTCCACTTCACGGTCGAACACCTCAAGATGGTCGGTGCTCATTATCTCGCTGACTATGGGCATGCCGGTCTTTCTTCCCGCTATGCTGAGAAGATCAAGTCCGTCCATGCCAAGGCCCTGGAAGGCGTACGGTGAGCTTCTTGGCTTGAAGGCGCCTCCGCGGAGTATCGCGGCTCCCGCACGCTTGCAGTCGCGGGCAATGGATAGCACCTGCGCCTCGCTCTCTACCGAGCAGGGGCCGGCCATCACTACGATGTTTTTACCGCCTATCTCTACCCCTCCCGCATTTATTACGGTATTCTCGGGATGATATTTTCTATTGGCCTTCTTATAGGGTTCAGCCACCTTCATGGTACGCTCAACAAACTCGAACATATCAAAGGCGCCCGGATCAATACGGGAGGTGTCTCCCGAAAGGCCCAGAATAGTGGTATCCTGACCTTGAATATGCTGGATCTCAATGCCACCCAGTCTGCCTATGTAATTTTCAAGCTGGGTTATTTTGTCCTGCTGTGTATTAGGACGAAGAATGATCATCATAAAGCAGTCACCTCAAAAAAAATCGACACGGTCCATTGTCCGTGTCGATAAAAGTTTAACAAATATAAATTCGGCAATTCGGACAACGTTTAATAAGCGGTATTATAAAAGTAAAAGCCGCTAAAGTAAAACGCATATCCAAAATAGAAGCCGTAATTGAACATCTTTTTTGCCTGATTTCTTATGGTTTTCATTATTTTATACCCAAATAACAAGTATGTCAATAATTTTTTGTCCTGCAGACAAAAGTTTTTTAGGCAAGTACAGAAAAAAACAGTTATTGTGCACCTTTATCCAACGACAGTATCGGGCGAGCTGTGCTCGGGCGCGGAATGTGCCCGCGCGCGCGAGCCCGCGCGCGGCCCGAGGGGCCGCGCATCAGGTTAATTTTTTGATCACTTCCTCAAGTCTTTTTCGTTGTTCGGCATTAAGCATAGGGCTCACCTTTTTTCTGAATGCCTCAAGCCTTTGAGGAGATACCTCCCCCTTCATCTTCATTTTTTCAAGCTCACTCATAAGCTCCGCCCGACTCTTCCCCTTATATTTTTCCGCACTTCTTTTTATCTGCTCTGCTTTGCTTTTTTGCTCTCCTGTAAGCTTATTATAATCAAATCCGTCCACATTGACCCTCCGCGTTTTTTTATAACAGTATATTCCTTAGCGTCCTGTTTAGTGCAAATTTTGAAGACAGAAGCATATACTTTAATAAAAGACCAAAGGAGTGAGTGCTCTTGAACGTATTGCTTGCATTTTTGCTTTATAAAAATCTTTCCTTTGGAGATATCGTGCGCTTACGCCCCTATCTTCCCGTCGATACCAGAAGGGGGCTTGCGGCTGTGGAAGCCTATCAAAATGCCGACCCCTCCCCGCCTTGCACAGATATAAACGCTCTGGCTGACTCCTTTCAAGGCAGTAATTTTCCGTTTTTATTGCTTAAGCTTTTGAATATGCGCTCTCACCCCGCCAAGGACGGTCTGCTTGATCTGATAAAATGCATACTTCCTCCCGATATCGCAAGCAGTATTCCCGACCCCGAAATGCTTATGAGCATGATGGAGCTTTTTAAGAGCATGAGCTTTGATGCCGATACCGAGCCGCAGGAGGATAAGTGCGAGGATGATAAAAAAAACGAAGGCGGACTTAACGACGGTCAGCTTTCGTTTTTAAGAAAAATCATTGAAAAATGATCAAAAAATATGCGATTTTTTAGTGCTTTTTCAGCGTTTTTTTAGCACTTTTTCAAGGTTTTTTTGATGCTTTTTAAGGCCCATATTACAGATCTATTATTCTTTGGGCATATTTTTGTGCCAAAGCAAGCGAATGAGTGGAGAATATTACGGTCTTTCCCTGCGCCCTTTGAAGCACGCATTGCATGACTATATCGGCATTTTGCTCATCAAGACCGCGCGTTGGCTCGTCAAGAAGAAATACATCCCCATCACAGCACAGCATTGCCGCAAGGCTGACGCGCCTTTGCATTCCGCCGCTTAAAGTAGTTATGCTTGAGTCCTTTACCGCCTCAAGTCCCAGCCTTTCAAGCCAATACTCCACGCTTGAGGCATCCTTAGTAAAAAGTGCGGCATTTTGGCGGACGTTGAGCCACGGAAAAAGTCTATCCTCCTGAAAGAGCATCACGGGATGGTTTACCCCTATGATCTCTCCGCTATATTCCACAAGGCCTGCAATGGCTCTTAAAAGGGTGGTCTTACCTCTGCCCGACGGCCCCATAAGGGCAACTACCGACTCGGTAATATCAAGATCGAGCTCATTTATGACCCTATTGCCCTCAAATTCAACCGTCAGTTTTCTTATTTCCATACTCTCTCCTATCCCTTATACGCGAAAGGGAAGCCTTTAAAAGCTTTTCAAGTATAAGGCTGAATATGACCACCGTAGCAGTCCATGCAAAAAGGCTTGCGGGCTCAAGATATATCTTTGACTCATAGATGCCCGTGCCTATTGCCAAGGAAGGCTGACACAGCACCTCCGCGGCTATTCCTGATTTCCATGCAAAGCCAAGTGCAGTTACGCAGGCCTCGGCAAGATACGGCATCACCCACGGAATATAAAGCCTTGTGATCCTTTTCCCACGGGGCAGCTTATAGGCATGCACCAGTTCCAGATACTGCTCGGGCAGGCTGTCAAGTGCAAGACTGACGCCGCTCCACACTATCGGGGTCACCATAACGAAGCACACGAACACGGGCAGAACGTCCCTCTTAAAAAGCAGAATAACAAGCATTATAAAGGACGCTACGGGTACGGATTTCAAAAGGGTCATCGTGGGGCGTATGACACAATCCAGCAGGTTAACGTAATATCCCGCCGTTGCGAGCACTACCCCCGCAATGCATCCCAGCACAAAGCCAAGTATCACCCTTAAAAAGGACATGCCTATGCTTTGCCAGAACTCCGCCTCCCCCGCAAGGCTTATAAGGGCTTGCAGGGTTTGTACGGGGCTCGGAAGCAGTAAAGAGTTATTTACCGCAATGGTCAGGATCACCCATATCCCCAAAAGGACAAGCGCCGCAATAACGTACTGCGCCCATTTGGGTATTTTATTTTGTTTTCCGACTTTAAAATACTTCATGGGCGCACCTCATGCTTAATTAAAAATGCATCCTATTCAAAAACCGTTACTGCGAACTTAAGATCGGAAAGCTTGCAAATGAGGTTCTTATCCGGAACCGCACCGCCAACCGACTGAGGGTTATACTCATGCAGAGTCTTTAAGAAATCAAAAATATTGGCCGATTTCTCCTCTGCGCTTATGCACACGATATTGCAATTGGGTATGGCTTTTTTTGCAAGCTCGGCGCTTGCTACGATCTTGTAGCCCGCAATGATCTCTGCCGCGGCATCAACGTTGGTATTTACATATTCAACGCTTTGTGCATACTCCTTGCAGAAATCAAGCACGGCCTGAGGATTCTGCTTTGCAAACTCATCTCTTACCACGATACATCCCATGGAGAATATCTTGGTGCCGTCACAGGCCTCATCCCACGCCTTATTAAGGTCGATTACGTTTTTATAACCAAGATCCTTGCTTAAAAGGGTGGTTACAAAGGGCTCGGGGAGCACCACGGTATCCGCCTGACCCGCAACGCACATTGCAACAAGGGATGCATGATCTGCGGCGTATTCCACCGTCACCTCATCCTTGATGCCGTTTTGAGAAAGGATATAATCAAGAGCATATTCGGGGGTAGAGCCCTGACCCGAGGAGTACACGGTCTTGCCCTTAAGGTCTTCAACGGAGTCTATGGTTGCATCCTTTGAAAGCACGTAAAGAACGCCGAGAGTGTTAAGCGCAAGAAGCTTTACCTTGCCCTTTGTTTTATTGTAGATGGTAGCCGCTACGTTGGTGGGAAGGGCGGCAATGTCGAGCTCACCGTTTATCAGCAGGGGCATGATGTCGGTGGGTGCACTGTACTGTGAGAAGCTGTAGCGATTAAGACTTACCTTATCGTCGTTATCCTTCATAAGCTTGCTTGCACCCATTCCCGTGGGGCCGTTAAGAATGGCAATATTGACCTGAGTGCGCTGCTCGTATGGGGGCAAGGTCTGCGCCGTTGACCCTGGTGTGGCTTCGGGTGTAGCCGTGCCCTGAGGAGAGGTGCATCCCACAAAGAGTAAAACGGTTAAAAGTGTTAATGCTGCAAATAATTTTTTCATAGTATTTTCCTTCCTTTTTAAATAGATCTTTAATGTAATACCTTGCTTGTAAGAGCGCTTTTTACCGCCACCCTCTCAAGCTGTCCCAGGCTTCCCGTAAGAGCACCGATACGGTTTGTGTCCCCCTTGACCACAAGAGAGATCACCGAGATATTGTCATCCTCAAAGGGAAGCCCCATTCTGCCTCTTATTATGTCACTGAATTTAGATAAAATTGCATTGACCTTTTGAGCATCGTTTTTGGGGTCGTCCAGAACTATTCCGACCACTCCGATCCTTAATTCCATTTTGCCTCCTTTTGATGCAGAACCTCTTTAAAATGCAAAAAACCTCTTCCCAAAGGAAGAGGTAAGTATGCCAAATTACAATGGTTCCCGGGTGGGGATCATTTATTACCGTCCTCCTTTGCTCAGGCAGGAGCCCTTACATCAGAATCCTTATTTCAGATATGCCTTACATTGAATATAGTATTCTTTGATCAGCAAGATAATTATACAGTCTTTTTACCTTATTGTAAAGCGAAATCGGGCGTTTTTTATGCAAAAAGCCTTAAATTTTCTGAAAATTTAAGCTTCGGCTCGCAAAAGCTCAAGTGCCTTCTGAAGCTGAGTATCCTCTGCATCGGTCATGTCTGCAGGTCTTGACTCCACTCCACCCGGAAGCTGAACCACGTGATCGGGAGTGATCCCCACGCCCTGAATGCACTCTCCCTTGGGCAGATAGTACTTTGCCGTGGTAAGCTTAAATGCGCCGTCGTTTGGAAGATTATATGTGGTTTGCATTATTCCCTTGCCGTAGGTACGGGTACCCACGGTTATTGCCACTGCGTGATCCCTTGCAGCTCCCGTAAACGCCTCGGAGGCGCTTGCGGAGTAGGCGTTTGTGAGTATCACTATGGGCTTCTCTATGCGGCTTGCATCGCTTTTTTTCTCGCTTATGCGGTTGCCGTATCTGTCCATGGCATAGATAATATCCCCCTCGGGAAGTATCAGATCGGCGGTCTTGGCAAGGATATCAAGGCTTCCTCCGAGATTGTCGCGAAGGTCGATTATGATCCCCTTGGCGTTTGCCTCCTCTGCGCTTTTAATTGCCTCGGTGAATTTTTCCACGGCATTGCCGTTAAAGCTTAAGAATTCTATATAGGTGATATCCTCTATCTGTCTGTATTTCACCATGGGAGCGGTAACCAGGGCGCGGACAGGGTTAAATATTATCTCGTCACTGCCGCGTCTTACCCTTATTTTGACCTCGGTGCCGTTTTCCCCGCCCACGAGCTGAGAGAGGGCGTCGGCATCAAGACCCACTACCGAGGTATCATCCACGGCAAGGAAAACATCCCCCGCCTTCATTCCCACCTTTTGTGCGGGTGAGTCGGGATAGACCTCCGTGATCACTATGCCCTCCTCCGTGCTTGTTATTACCACCCCTATGCCGCCGCGGATTATACCGTTTTTATCATCGTTATGCTTAACAAGCTCCTCAGCGGTATAATAATGCGCATAATCGTCCTCAAGCATACCCGCAAGACCCGAGATCATACCGTCCACGAGCTGCTGCTCGGTGAACTCGTTTACCGATCTATCCTTTGCGATATTATATGCGTGCAGTATGGATTCAAGGCTTTTGGCGCTCATGGTTTTGGTAAAGCGAAGCTCCTGCACCGCCACACCGATAATAATACCCAATACAAGCATTAACGCTACGAGCCATTTTCCTTTATTCTTCATAAAAATCCCTCTTTTCGGATATATTTGATTATTGCTTTTACAAGCATTACTAAGTATTTGTAAACATTCCTCTGTCAGAGCAAAATTGCCGCCCGTTCTGCTTTTGCAACGGTGGCGGCAATTATTTTACAATATTAATCCTTATAGTTGAGCCGCGCAAGGGCAAGTATAAGTCTTAACGTGACCGCATCATCAAAGCACGTGGCATCAAGCCCCGCACTCTTGCGTATTTTATCAAGCCTATAGATAAGCGTGTTTCTGTGCATGAAAAGCTCTTTTGCGGTCTGACTTATATTAAGATTTTGCTTGAACAGCTCGTCAAGCAGGCTTTGCGTTTCATCATCTATTGTATGCTGAATTCGCATTATCAATTCCGAATGCTTGATAATAATATCCTCGGAAATACCGGAAAGCAATATTTCGGGGAGCATACGGTTATACTGCCATATACCGCCCTCATATGACAGACGTCTGCCTATGGTGATGGCCTCACGCGCCGTTCTTCTTGAGGATGATATCCCCACAAGGTTTGCCACCGACTCCCCTATTCCGATGTGTACGTCGGTGTTGAAATCGTTTAAGAAGGTCTCTCTGAGCGCACCCGCCGTCTCAGGAAGGTCCGCCTCGGGAATGGAGGAGCTTACAACGTCTATCTCCTCGCTGTCCATTTCCACCACTACGGAATCCTCCTGCGCAAAGATATCCCGCAGGGTCTGACACATTGCCTCGGTGACCGTCTTCTCGGGCATTATACACATTACCGTTCTGCGCTCGTCAAGTCTTATGCGCACTCTTTTGGCAAGAATGGTCATATGATCAAGATCAAGACTGTTATGCAGTGCCGCCTTGAATATACCCTCGTTACTTGGCTGAGTAACCGCTCTTTCATTTTCTATTGCCTGCATGGCGGCGGACCTGTCCATCATTACCCCGCCTACGGTATCGTTGTCCTGAGAAAAATACAGCACACCGTCCAAATAGCATGGCAGCTTGCTGAACAGCAGCTCATCGGGCAAATGCTCGGGAAGTCTGTGCGAGCCCGCTATTTTTATACCGTTATTATAAATGGCGCTGTACAAAATATCACCTCTTTCGCCATAAGGCGACTTTTCATTTTTATTAAGTGATGCATTTAATTAAGTGGCATCAATGGATCCGACACGATGGGTATAAGTTCCGTAGTTACTGCAGGGACGGATGACTCGGGCATAAGAGATGGCACCGTTGCAGTAATGGTGGGAATCTCAAGCGATGGCAAGGGAGGGGTGGGCACGGCAGTCGGGGGTGCGGCTGTCGGCGGCACGGTCTGAACCCCTCCGCCTCCGTAGCTTTCCTCGTTTTTAAACCTGCTGAGCTTGGTAACGTCACAGCTCCAGAAGGTGGCGCTGGTGAATTTTCCGCCCTCAAAGCGGGTATTTTGCCAAGGTGAATACGCTCTTTCCGCGGCATTGAGCATAACGTGCGCCTCGAGCGCGGGCATGCTTCCCTGAAGGGTCATGAAGCGGACCTCACCGGTGGTGGGGTTTTTAATCATGTCACAGATGAGCACCACGTGGCCTGTGGTGATGGTTTCGGTCTTAGGCTGGATAAACATATCCCCTATCTGCATATCGGTAACGCTTACGGGCTCAAGGTCGTATTTATCCATGGAATAGGTGCTTGCGCTCGCAAAGATGGCACGCATCCATATTTTGAACACGGTTCTTGTAGCACCGGTGTAGTTATCGCTGTTTCTTGTCCAACGCTTATTTCTATCGGTGTTATATTTATAGCGATATCCGTTCATATACCTTACAAAATCAATGGTATCGCCGTTTACGGTCTTATATTTCATCTCGCTGTAGCGACCGTTTGCAAAAAGATACTCGGCGTAAAGATGCATTACCGTATCGGCACATTGCTCGCTATCGTTGATCATCTGAATATCAAGTATTGCGGCGTGCGCAGGGGGCACGTTATATATCTCGGCAGGCACAAGTGAGGAGGGTGTGCCGCTACTGTTGATATAATGGAGCAGTGCTCCGTCCTCCTTGAGGGGGAGATTTCGTAAGTACTCCGCAAAGCTTCCCTCGGGCACCGGCACCCTTTCAAAGCCCGCGGGCACCTTGAAGCGTGTTGCTATGGTGCTTCCGGACGGATCCACAAGCTCGTTAAACATGGGACTTGGAGTCTCCACGGGAGTGGGATGGGGTGTGGGCGCAGGTGTGGGTGTTGGCTTTGGCTTTTTGGTCTTGGTGGTGGTCACCTTTACCGTGGGAGTGGGTGTCACCTCCGGAGTCGCGGTATCGGTGGGCTCAACGGTGATCTCCGGAGTTACTGTATCGGTGGGCGACGGCGTGGGTGACGGTGTGGGTGTGGGCGTGGGTGTGGGCGTAGGCGACGGCGAGGGTGTAGGAGCCGCGGTAGGCGTATCGGTAGGCTTAACGCTTGGCACCTCGGTAGTCGACCCGAAATACTCACATCCGGTTGAAATTGATAATAACGATATAATAAGGAGTATGATCATTACTCTTTTAGCCTGCATCAAATATGTCCTCAAAACAAAAATATTTATGATATTTTATCATATATATCCGAAATATGCAACAAGTACAAAATAAGTTACTCATTGCAATTGGAAAAAAAGTGTTTTTTTATTCTTTTTACGTCGATTTTTGAAGAACACGAGATGGCATCACCCATTTCGTAAAACAATAAATACCGCATACAAAAAGAACAAACGGCAGAAAGCTCTGCCGTTGATCTTGATTTATTCGCTCAAGCCTGCAAGTTGAGACTTGTTAAGCTCATAATATATGCCCTTTTTCTCAAGCAGTTCCCTATGCGTGCCCCTTTCCGCTATCCCCTTATCCGATATGACCATAATGCAATCGGCATTTCTGATGGTGGAGAGTCTGTGGGCAATTACAAAGGAGGTCCTACCCTCAAGGAGGGAGGATATGGCGCGTTGAAGCATCATTTCGGTCTTGGTATCTATTGCGCTTGTTGCCTCGTCAAGGATTATTATCCTGGGGTCGGCAAGCACGATACGTGCAAAGGACAGCAGCTGCTTTTCCCCTGCAGAAAGTCCCGCGCCGCGCTCCTCCACCCTGGTATAATACTTATTGGGGAGCTTTTCTATAAATTCATCGGCAAAGACCTTTTTAGCCGCCGCAATGCATTCCTCGTCAGTGGCATCGGGCTTACCGTATCGGATATTTTCCATAATATTGCCCGAGAAGACGAAGGATTCCTGCATCATGGTGGTCACCTGCTCACGCAAGGATCTGAGCTTCACCTTTCTTATATTATATCCGTCGATAAATATGGCACCGTCATTGCAATCGTAAAAGCGCGAAAGCAGGTTGACTATGGTGGTCTTTCCCGCACCCGTAGGCCCTACAAGCGCCACGGTCTGCCCCGCCTTTACCGAGAAGGAAACGTCGTTGAGAACGTAATCATCACCCTCATAAGCAAAGGTAACGTGGTCAAACACTACGTCGCCCCTTACGGGGGGCATATCCTGTGCTCCCTCCTCGTCCTTTATCTCCACGGGAGCATCGATGGTGGCAAATATCTTTTCGGCGTTTGCCATTACCGACACTATCTGTCCGTAAATGATGCTTAAGGAGTTTATCGGAGTCCAGAATCTGGAAACGTAGGTGGCAAACGCAAAGAGAGCACCCGCCTCAATGGCCTTATTGGCTATCATATAGTATCCCATAACGTAGAGCACAAGCAGACTGAGCACGCCCGAAATATCTATCACCGGCCACATGATGGTGGACCATTTGACCTGATCCATCGTGGTTTTTTTGACCTGATCGTTAAGGGAGCTGAATTCCGTGCTGTTTTTCTGCTCTCTGTTAAAGGCCTGGACGGTGTAGACACCCATTATATTCTCATGGATGTAGGCGTTACGGTTGCTTATCTTATTTATTGCGGGGATCCTTAGCTTTTCAAGCTTTCTGCGGAAGAGCACAAGGAAGACCATCAACGGGATAACAGTAATAAAGCTTATGAGCGTAAGCATGGGATCCATGATGAGCATGATTATCACCACGCCTATAAGTGATACGAAATCAGCCACTATGGTAACAAGGCTATTGCTTAAAAGATCGGCAAGTGCGTCGACGTAGCTTGTGACCCTGACAAGTATCTTGCCTGTGGGAAGATCGTCAAAAAAGCCAAAGGAAAGCTCCTGAAGATGCTCGAAGACCTTTTTGCGCATATCATAAACTATGGTCTGTCCAAGCTTGGTTATGACCACTCCGCGAAGCATGTTTATCAGCTTTTCCATTATCGGTATCGTGCAGATGATGCCCACGAATAAAAGAGCGCCGTTTACGTCCTTATTGGGATAGACCTCGTCCATCATTATTCGTGTAAGCTGAGGAGCAAAAAGCGAAAGTGCCACAGAGAACATCACTACAAGTATGCATATGATAAATCTTTTTGTATACGGAACGCAAAATGAGAGCATTCGCTTCATCAGATGGCCGTCTATTCCCTTGCGCGCGCTTTCGTCGTCGTAATATCTGTTACGTGCCATTACTGCACCCCCTCTACTGCAGCGATAAGCTCGCCGTACTGCTCGTTGAAGACCTCGTAGTATCTTCCCTTAAGCTCCAGTAACTGCTCATGTGTGCCTCGCTCCACTATAACACCGTTTTCAAGGTAGATTATCTCGTCACATCCCTTTACCGAGGATGCTCTGTGAGCGATGGTTACCACGGTATGGCCGCTAAGCTCGCGTGAAAGGCTCTTGGTAAGCTCGCGCTCTGTCTCCATATCAAGCGCACTTGAGGCGTCATCCATTATAATAACAGGGGCATTTTTGAGCACGGCTCTGGCGATGGATATCCTCTGCTTCTGTCCGCCCGAGAGTCCCATTCCCCTCTCACCTATTACGGTGTCGTATCCGTCGGGCAATCTTTCTATAAAATCAGCAGCCTGAGCGGTTTTTGCCGCCCATTTTATCTTATCCTCGGGCGCGTCGGGGTCAAAGAATGCAATATTTTTCTCCACCGTTTCGCTAAAGAGGAATACGTCTTGACTTACCGGCGAGAACAATGCACGCGTACGCGCAAGCTTTATATCCCTTACGTCAATACCGTCCACCGTTATATTGCCGTTTGTGGGGTCGTAATAACGCATAAGCATGTTCACAAGCACGGTCTTTCCCGAGCCGGTCTTACCCATGATGCCCAAGGTCTTACCAAGGGGCAGATCAATATTTATATCCTTTAAAACACATTTGCCGTCAAAGGACATGCTAAGGTCGGTTATTTTTATATCCCCCTTAAGCTCACGATCCACGGCGTCGGGCTTATCTGCAAGCTCGCTTCCGCGTCCCAAAAGGTCAAGTATCTTACCGGCACTTGTTATTGATTGCTGAGAGACGCTTATCCACGATGGGAGCTGAGAAAAGAGGTTTATGATATATCCCAGATATCCTCCGGTCGATACGAGCTGACCGATGGTCATTTTGTCGTTGAATATAAGGATGGCACCCACGATATTGACCATTATATACGGAAGTGCAGAGCAAAGATCCATAGGAAGATAGGATCTGACGTATTCCTTAAGGTAATCAAACCTTGCCTGAAGAAGCTTTTTATTATGCGCTTCAAACTCCTTGATCTCCAGCTCCTCATTATTAAAGGCCTTAACGATCCTGATACCGTTTATATTTTCCTGGGTCCTACGGGAGAGATCTGCGGAAAAATCGCGGATATCAAGCACGTATGGGCGTATTCTTTTGCCTGCACGTCTTGAAAGGAACGCCACCACAGGCATAGCGATAACCGAGCTGAAAAAGATAAGCGGATCAATGGTGCAAAGCATTATTGCGGCAAAGACAAATCCCACCACGGTCTCGAACATTTGCGGAATGGTGCCGATGAAGAAGTTCTTTACGGTTTCGGGGTCACCGTTGATAACGGTCATAAGATTGCCGGTATTCTGTTGATGGAGATAGCGCTGCGACTGATTGATAAGATTATCAAAAAGATCCTGGCGCATGCTGTTTACCGCAAGCTGTGCGGTATTGGCATTAATGACTATCCTGAAATAGTGCAAAGTCTGCCTGATAATAGATTGCCCCACCATAACAATGCAAAGACCCACCAAAAGCTCGGTGCCCTTGAGTGTAAGTCCTGCAAATTCAAGTGGGGTATTTGTAAAAAGATTGTCGAAAATAAGCTCCTGCACCTTAGGCATGAGCATGCCCAGTGCAACAACGATCAAACCCAAAACGATATAGAGAATTATTTCTCCAAGATACGGTGTGAAATACCTAAAAAGCTTTTTCAGTATTTTCATAGAGTATCCTCCCGGCCGTTTTCAGCGGCTCGCGCAAAATGCGCAAGATGGATTTTCTTTTGGTTAATTATATATAAAATATGCTGCAATGTAAACCCGTTGACACAACCTCTTTACCCAGATATCACAATAAACAAGGCAAAATCAAGCGTAGGATCAAAATAAAGCGCTATTTCTTTGTTTTTTAAACTAATTCGCACTTTTACTTAAATTTAGGTTTTTGCGAAATCTTTTCCTTTAAAATGAAGATAAAAAATAACGTTTTTTACTAATTGCTGTTTTGATCCGAAAAATAGTTGAAATTTTATCAAAATGCTGATATGATATTAATATACCGTAGATAATTTTGTAATACATAATGGCATAATTACATAAAATATCAATGCGTATCTTTAATTATTTTGTGGAGAATAGATATGGCCCCTACCTTACTTACAAACATAGTAATAGCCGTTGCAATTTTGGCTGCGGTCATCGTTGTGGTATTGCTTATAAAAAAGCTCATCAAGTCCATCATTGCAATTATTCTTATAGGAGCGATCATTGCGGCAGGCTACGTTGGCGTTCACACCATCGACCAAAATACAAACCTTCGCACAAAGCTTGCGCAGGTGGATTCCGCCTTTACCGAGCTTGAGCAGAGTCCTTACGATATAGAGAGCGTTCAGTGTAACCATCTTGGTAACGGCATAGGAGTAAACGTAATATACACAGTGGATGGCTCGCAAAACAGCATCATCACGGAATTTCTGCTTGAAAAGACCCGCGATATCCTGCTTGATCGGGACACCTTCGAGGCTATCTGCTCACTGCATAACGAGGAGGGTGCTCCAAAGCAACTGCTTGTGGGTATAAAATACAGCGGTCTTGACATCCTGTATTACACTGCAGGTATCATCGAGGGTGCAGACCTCACAAACCCCAATGATGCCTATAATGCCTTCGAGATGGTCATTGATACCTCGGCTATCACCACCTCCATCATTGGAGCCTTTGGTTGAGACGTATTGGCCGATACAATACGTTTCTTATGGCCGATTCAAGGCATACACCACCAATAAAAGCATAAAAAAGGCCGTGTATCTGCTTCAGATATCTGTCCGGATTCCGAATATCTGTTCTTCCCAAATATCTGCTTACTCTTCTTCCCAAATATCTGCTTTTCCCAAATATCTGCTTAAATAAAAAACACCGTTTTTTCAAACGGTGTTTTAGTTTTGCTTTTTGTGCTATTATACCAGCTCGATGATAACGATCTCAGCAGCGTCACCACGACGAGGACCCTTCTTAACGATACGGGTATAGCCGCCGCCCTGACCAAGCTCCTCTTTACGAGCCTTGTACTTGGGAGCGATCTCACGCATGAGCTTCTCAACAACGGGGTTGTTGATCTCAGCTACTCTAGCGTTATAAATACGCTTCTTCTCGCCCTCTGCCATTTTCTCGGGAACGTTGTAGAGGTAAGACATGATCTGTCTGCGGGCATGGAGCTTGGAGGGAGCATCATTGGTAAATGTCTGCTCTACACCCTGCTTCTTGTCGTTAAGCACAGATTTGGTGACTTCTACATTGTTATCGCACTCTTTAATAGCAATGGTAATGATCTTTTCAGCAATCTTACGAACTTCTTTAGCACGAGCCTCTGTGGTCTCGATGCGACCGTTCGAAAGCAGTGCAGTAACCAGTCCGCGAAGAACCGCATTTCTTTGGTCGGTGGGACGGTTGAGCTTTCTATTGCCAGCCATTTTATTTTCCTCCTAATTAATCTTCGCTTTTGTTGAGTGAAAGTCCAAGTGATGCAAGACGCTGACGCACCTCATCAAGTGACTTCTTACCAAGGTTGCGAACCTTCATCATATCTACTTCATCACGCTGAATGAGCTCGTCTACGGTGTTGATACCGGCGCGCTTCAAGCAGTTATAGCTTCTTACGGACAGATCCAACTCATCGATGGTCATCTCCAGAACCTTTGTCTTCTGCTCCTGCTCCTTTTCAACCATCATCTCAAGTCCGCCAACGTTCTCGGAGAGGTTGATAAACAGTGCAAGATAATCACTCATTATCTTGGCAGCGAGGCTTATGGCCTCCTTGGGGTTGATGCTTCCGTTAGTCCATATCTCAACAGTGAGCTTGTCGTAATCGGAAGAGCGACCAACACGGGTGCTGTCTACATCGTAATTAACTTTTGTGATGGGAGTATAGATGGAATCCACAGCGATGGTATCAATGGGCATATCCTCATACTTATTGTCCTTTGAGCTTACGTAACCGATACCCTTTGCAAATACCAGCTCCATGTTAAGGACCGCACCCTCTGCGAGAGTAGCGATCTCATGATCTACGTTGATGATCTCAAGGTTGCTGTCGCCGATAATATCACCGGCGGTAACAACGCAGGGACCCTTTGCACGGATATTGGCGGTTACCGGACCGTCAGAATGAAGCTTTGCCGATATACCTTTGATGTTGAGCACGATTTCGGTAACATCCTGGCTTACGCCGGGGATGGTGGAGAACTCGTGCATAACACCGTCTATACGAATGCTGGTTACTGCAACACCGGGAAGGCTGGAGATCAGGATCCTTCTGAGCGAGTTACCCAGAGTGTTTCCGAAACCTCTCTGCAAGGGACCTGCAACAAACTTGCCGTAGGTATTATCCTCGCGCATTTCCAGACATTCAATTGTAGGCTTTTCTATTTCTATCATCTAAGGAACCCTCCTGTTAAATTTTTGAGGGAACTATGCCCTATTACTTAGAGTACAGCTCGACGATGAGATGCTCTGCGATAGCAAGATCGATCTCCTCGCGCTTGGGGATGCTTACAACGGTAGCGGTAAGGTTTGCAGCGTCAAAGCTGAGCCATGCAGGAACAAGCTTGGAGCTACCCTCACGCATTGCCTTGAATACGTCCATCTCCTGAGTCTTTTCTCTGAGTGTGATAACGTCACCGGGTTTAACGATGAAGGAAGCGATATCAACGCGCTTTCCGTTTACTCTGATGTGACCGTGGTTTACAAGCTGGCGGGACTGTGCTCTTGAAGCACCGAAGCCTACACGGTAAACTACGTTGTCAAGTCTGCGCTCAAGCAGAGCCAGCATGTTCTCACCGGTTACGCCCTTTTCGCGCTCAGCAAGCTCGAAATAATGACGGAACTGTTTCTCAAGAACGCCGTAGGTACGCTTTGCCTTCTGTTTTTCACGAAGCTGAAGTCCGTACTCGCCGGTCTTCTTTCTGCCGCTACCGTGCTGTCCGGGGGCAGTACCGCGCTTTGTTACGGGACACTTTTCACTGTAGCAGCGATCGCCCTTGAGGAACAGCTTCTGGTTCTCTCTACGGCACTGGCGGCATACAGCATCTGTATATCTAGCCATAACTTAATATCCTCCTTATTATACTCTTCTACGCTTGGGCGGGCGGCATCCATTGTGGGGAATGGGGGTCACGTCACGAATCATAGTAACCTCCAAGCCTGCAGCCTGCAGTGCGCGGATGGCAGACTCACGTCCACTTCCGGGGCCTTTTACATAAACCTCAACTGTACGAAGACCGTGCTCCATAGCAGCCTTAGCAGCTGTCTCTGCAGCGGTCTGAGCAGCAAAAGGAGTGCTCTTCTTGGAGCCGCGGAAGCCAAGTCCGCCTGCGCTTGCCCAAGAAATAGCGTTGCCCGCAGTATCAGTAATAGTAACTATAGTGTTGTTGAACGATGAACAAATATGTGCAGCACCGCGCTCGATGTTCTTTCTCTCGATACGACGGCGTCCGCCTTTTCTAACTAACTTCGGCTTTGCCATTTACTGTTCCTCCTTATTTACCTTTCTTCTTACCTGCAACGGACTTCTTGGGGCCCTTGCGAGTACGTGCGTTCTGCTTGGTGCTCTGTCCGCGAACGGGCAAGCCCTTACGGTGACGCACACCACGGTAACAGCCAATTTCAATAAGCCTTTTAATGTTAAGAGAATGCTCTCTGCGAAGGTCGCCTTCAACCTTCAGGTTCTTGTCAATGTAGTCTCTTAACATGTTTACTTCATCATCGGTAAGATCCTTAACTCTTGTATCGGGATTAATACCGGTAGCATCAAGTATTTCCTTGGAACGTGCAGGACCAATGCCGTAAATACTTCTGATGCCGACTTCGACGCGTTTTTCTCTGGGGAGATCTACTCCGGCGATACGTGCCATTTATTTACCCTCCGTTAATATTTTATAGATTGGAATAAAGTAATATATATTAAATCCCACGAACAAACATTTCTGTTCAGCCGCGTCCGTATAGGATTTGTTTTCCTTTGTCAGTAAGATACTGACAGCGCTTTGAAGTGTATATAACCACTTCAAGGCTCAAGTAAACTTGAGCCTTAATGCTTATATTGATCAGCCCTGTCTCTGCTTATGGCTCTTATCGGAAGGGCAAATGATCATAACCTTGCCTTTTCTTTTAATTACCTTGCATTTGTCGCACATAGGCTTTACACTCGGTCTAACTTTCATTGTGTTTTCCTCCTTCTTAAGGGCATCAGCCCTTGCTTCTCCAGATTATTCTGCCCTTGGAAAGATCGTAGGGTGAGATCTCCACCGTTACTTTATCTCCCTGCAGAACTTGTATATTGTTCATGCGCAGCTTACCGGCTATATGTGCCAAGATAACATGGCCATTTTCCAGCCTTACACGGAACACGGCGTTACGCAGTGTTTCCTCAACCACGCCTCCTACCTCAATTACATCGTCCTTGGACATGACTTCACTCCTATTACGCTTGGTTGTTATAGCCCAGTGATTCCAGTGCACTTCTGAGCTCGCTGTCAAACACCTTTTGATTGCTCTCAAGCTTAATCATGATGTTTTCAAGCTTATCGGGCTTTGACTGAAGATGCTTTATCTTCTTCTTTTTGGGATTATTCAGCCTTCTGAGATCTCCGTCGGCGATGAGCACGTAGCTTTCGTCAACAAGACCGACAACAGCAAAATATCTTCCCTTATCTCTACCCATTAAAGAGTACACTACCGATCCCAGACCGTAATCCGGTTGATTCAAGTAATAATCCTCCTGTTCACACAGAAACGTCCGAAGCTGTAAGTATGACGGGGTTACCATCCACTATAGCAACGGTATTTTCATAATGCGCCGAGAGTCTCCCGTCTGCGGTTACCGTAGTCCAGCCGTCCTTCTTGATGCGCACCTCATTGCAGCCCATATTGATCATGGGCTCTATCGCAAGGGTCATACCCTCCACGATGCGGATACCGTGACCCGGCTTTCCGTAGTTAGGGATGGACGGGCTTTCATGAAGCTCTACCCCTACTCCGTGACCGGTAAAGTCTCGGACTATGCCATAACCGTACGGTTTAACAAACTCTTCTACCGCATGGCCGATATCGGAAATCCTATTACCGACCTTTGCTTGTGCCATACCTTGATAAAAAGACTGCTTACAGACCTCTACGAGCCTTTCCGCCTCGTGGCTTATCTTGCCCACCGCGAATGTGCGCGCCGCATCGGTATGATAGCCTTTATAATGAACACCGACGTCCACCGAGATTATATCCCCCTCCCTTAAAACGCAGGAGGCACTTGGTATTCCGTGGATGACAACCTCGTTTCTTGATGCGCATATTGCCGCAGGGAAACCGCCGTAGCCAAGGAAAGTCGGATCAGCACCATTGTTTATTATATAACGATGTGCGATTTTGTTCAAGTCTTTTGTTGAAATTCCGGGACGAATTTCGCTTTTTAATAGCTCTAAAGTGTTAAAAAGCAGCTTTCCGCCCTCCGCCATGGTTCTTATGGCTTGCAAATTCTTGATATAGAGCATTTTTTTATTCCTTGAGTCTGTCCAGACAAGTCTTGAACACTTCTTCTACGTCTCTGTTGCCATCAACATTGAACAGCTTACCGCAGCTTTCATAATAGCTTATGAGGGGTGCGGTCTGAGCATTGTAAACCTCAAGTCTTTTGGTGACCGTCTCTACATTATCGTCCTTACGAATGATGAGCTTTGCTCCGCAAACGGGGCAAGCATCGCCTGTAAGGTGCTTAACGTGGTAGGTGCCGCCGCATTCGGGACAGCATCTGCGTCCGCAGAGTCGCTCCTTTAGGATGCTCTGATCAATATCGATGTTAAGCGCGACGTCTATCTCAACCAATTCTGCAAGCGCCTGTGCTTGCGGAAGAGTTCTCGGGAAGCCATCCAACAGATAACCGTTAGTGCAATCGTCCTTTTTAAGACGCTCTGCCACTATTTCAAGAGTTATCTCGTCGGGAACAAGCATTCCTTTGTCAATAAACTCTTTAGCCCTTACCCCGACGGGGGTACCTTCCTTGATGTTCTCACGGAAGATATCCCCTGTGGATATATGGGGAATGTTAAGCTCTCTGGAAAGCTTTATTGCTTGTGTTCCTTTACCGGCACCGGGGGCGCCTAAAAGAATTACCTTCATTGCTTACCTCAGTCAAGGAAACCCTTGTAGTGATTCATAACCATCTGAGACTCAAGCTGCTTAACCATTTCGATGGATACGCTAACCATAATAAGAATACCGGTGGAACCGAATGTCAGCGCAAGGTTGAGTATCTGGTTTGCATTCTCGGTCTGACCAACGATTGCAGAGGCGATCATAGGAATAACCGCGATTGCAGCAAGGTAAAGACCTGCAAAGAGGGTAAGACGGCTGTTTACCTTCTTGAGGTAATCAGCAGTGGGCTTGCCGGGACGGATACCCTGGATGAAGCCGCCGTACTTCTGAATATCGCTTGCAGTCTCTTCGGGGTTGAAGGAGATGGATGCATAGAAGTATGCGAAAGCGATGATAAGAACTACGCTTATGATTGCGTATACCCAAGTACCCTGACCGAGCCACTGAGTGTAGAATCTACCGAAATCAGAATTTCCTGCACCAACCATCTGAATGATGATGCCGGGGAAGCTCATGAAAGCGGTAGCAAAGATCATGGGAAGTACGCCTGCGCCGTTGGGCTTAATGGGCATATAGGTGTTTGCACCGCCATATACCTTACGACCGGTAACGCGCTTAGCATACTGTACGGGGATCCTTCTTTCTCCAAGATCTACCGTTACAATGGCAACTACGATCAGTGCAATGAACGGAATGATCAGGATCAGATACCACCACATATCAGCGTTGGACTGAGCTGCCTGGATATACTGGCCAGCTGTAGCGGGAAGACGGGATACGATGCCGATGAAGATCAGCAACGAGATACCGTTACCGATACCCTTTTCAGTAATTCTCTCACCGATCCAGATAGCAAGTGCAGTACCTGCGGAGAGAACAACACCGATTACGATGTAACAGAACCATGCCATGCTTCTGTAGCTCTCCATAATAACGCCTTCCATGGACATACAAATGCCAATGGACTGTACAAGAGCAAGTGCGATGGCGGAATAACGGGTGATCTTATTGATCTTCTTTCTTCCCTCGGGGCCTTCCTTCTGCATATCCTGAAGCTTAGGTATAACTACCATAAGAAGCTGGAGGATAATGGATGCGTTAATGTAGGGGCTGATACCCATAGCCATGAAGGTATAATTTGCAAGGCTACCACCGTTGATAACGTCAAGCAAGCTGAGCAGACCGTTTTTTGAAACGAGGTCGTTTGCTACACTTGTGTCGATAAACGGTGTGGGGATATAGCAACAAAGTCTGAAAATAAGGAGCATGAATAATGTGTAGAGAACCTTTTTGCGAAGCTCTTTAATTTTGAAAGCGTTCTTAATAGTTTCGAACATTATCCAATCACCTCAGCCTTTCCTCCGTTAGCCTCGATCTTCTCTTTGGCTGCAGAGGTAAAGCCGGCAGCCTGAACAGTGAGGCTCTTGGTGAATTCGCCGTTGCCAAGGATCTTAACTCCATCTTTTTCGAGCTTACGGATGATTCCGGTGGAAACCAGAAGCTCGGGGGTAACTACTGTACCGTTGTCAAAGCCCTCAAGCTGGTCAAGATTAACAATAGAGAAGCATTTAGCCCACTTGTTATTGAAGCCACGCTTGGGAATTCTTCTGATAAGGGGAAGCTGTCCGCCCTCAAAGCCGGGACGTACGCCGCCACCACTGCGGGCCCACTGACCCTTATGGCCCTTACCGGATGTCTTGCCGATTCCGCTTCCTACACCTCTACCAAGACGCTTGGGAGCGCGGGTGGAGCCTTCAGCGGGTTTTAAATCGTGTAATTTCATACTGAGCCCTCCTTAGTCAACTTCTTCAACACTTACAAGGTGTTTGATTTTAAAGATCATGCCGCGCATAGCCGCATTGTCCTGCTTAACTACAGAGGAACGGATCTTGGTAAGACCAAGAGCCTGAGCAGTGGCGATCTGATCCTTTTTGCAGCCGATAAGGCTTTTCTTTAAAGTGATCTTTAACATTTACTGCGTCCTCCTTAACCCATGATTTCTTCAGCGGTCTTGCCACGAAGACGGGCAAAATCCTCGGCATTCTTAAGAGCCTTGAGGCCTTCAAGAGCAGCCTTTACGCTGTTTGCAGGATTGTTGGAACCGTGACTCTTGGTACGGATGTCCTTGATACCTGCCATTTCGATTACCGCACGGACAGAGCCGCCGGCAATAACACCGGTACCTTCGGGAGCCGGCATAAGAAGTACGCTGGACTTACCGAACTTACCGATAACCTCGTGAGGGATGGTGGTTCCGCAGGTGGAAACGCAAACGATGTTCTTCTTTGCATCCTCGGTTGCCTTACGGATAGCTTCCTGGAATTCCACAGCCTTACCAAGACCTACACCAACGTGACCGTTGCCGTCGCCAACTACAACCAGTGCAGCCATACGCATTGTACGACCGCCCTTAACGGTTTTGGCAACGCGGTTCATGGAAACCAGCTTTTCTTTAAGATCTAATGTTTTAGGGTCGATTTTTGCCATTTCTATATTTCCTCCCTATTAGAATTCCAGACCGGCTTCTCTGGCACCGTCAGCAACTGCAGCTACTCTTCCGGTGTATACGTAACCGCCTCTGTCGAATACGACGGTCTTGATACCCTTATCAGCAGCACGCTGTGCGGCAACCTTGCCAACCAACTTGGCAGCCTCGGTCTTGGTCATTTCAGCAATCTGTTCCTTGATCTCCTGCTCCATAGTAGAAGCGGCGACAAGTGTATTACCTGCAACATCATCTATGATCTGAACATAGATGTGGTTAAGGCTACGGTAAACGCAGAAGCGGGGCATATCGGCAGTGCCGGATACCTTTTTGCGTACTCTGGCGTGTCTTGCCAGACGATCAGTGTTTTTATCTCTTTTTGTAATCATTACCTTCTTGCCTTCCTTTCTACTTATTTCTTACCTGTTTTACCCTCTTTGATGGCTACGTACTCGCCCTCATAGCGAATACCCTTACCATGATAGGGTTCAGGAGCTCTTACCGAGCGGATGTCTGCGGCGAGCTGACCGACGCGCTGTTTGTCAGTACCGCTGATTACTATCTTGTTCTGAGCAGGTACATCAATGGTCAGACCTTCGGGCTCTTCAAACTCTACGGGATGAGAGAATCCTACGGTAAGAACCAGCTTCTTGCCCTGCTTTGCAGCACGGTATCCGACGCCTTGGATCTCAAGAGCCTTGGTAAAGCCCTCGGTTACACCAATAACCATGTTATTTAAGAGTGTACGGGTCAGACCATGGAGGGAGCGCTGAAGCTTAGCGTCGCCCGAACGGGTAACGTTGATAACGCCTGCCTCCTGCTGGAGTTTGATTTCTGTGCTAAATTTTTGTGTAAGTGTGCCCTTGGGACCTTTAACTGTAACGGTGTTGTCATCAGCAATAGTTACAGTTACACCGGCGGGAATACTTACAGGCAATTTTCCTATTCTTGACATAATTATTCCTCCGTATTTCCTTACCAGATGTAGGCGAGCACTTCGCCGCCGACGTTGGCCTTGCGAGCCTGCTTGTCGGTCATAACTCCCTTAGAGGTGGAGATAAGAGCAATGCCCATACCGCCGAGAACCTTGGGGAGTTCTTCGCATTTTGCATAGTGTCTTAAACCGGGCGAGCTGATTCTCTTTAAGCCCGAGATAACCTTTTCGTTGTTTGCGCCGTACTTAAGGGTGATGCGAATGGTACCCTGTACGCCGTCTTCAATAATTTCCACGCCCTTGATGAAGCCCTCGTCAAGCAGGATCTGCGCAATGGACTTCTTCATGTTGGAGGCGGGAACGTCAACTGTTGCATGCTTTGCAACCAGAGCGTTTCTGATTCTGGTAAGCATATCAGCTATAGGATCTGTTACGACCATGGTTTTTTCCTCCTTAATTAATTCTGATTACCAGCTTGCCTTCTTTACTCCGGGGATCTGGCCTGCATAGGCCTTCTCTCTGAAGCAAATACGGCAGATTCCGTACTTACGGAGCACGGAATGCGGGCGTCCGCAGGTACTGCAGCGGGTGTAAGCGCGAGTAGAGAACTTAGGCTCAGCCTGCTGCTTGTTGATCAAACTTTTTCTTGCCATACTTTTATCCTCCCCTTAGTTAAGAGCGAAGGGCATTCCCATGAGCTTAAGCAGCTCTCTTGCCTCTTCATCTGTCTTTGCGGTGGTGACAAATACGATATCCATACCTCTTACCTTGTCGATCTTGTCATATTCGATCTCAGGGAAGATGAGCTGCTCTTTTATGCCGAGGGCATAGTTGCCGCGACCGTCGAAGCAGTTAGCGTTTACACCGTGGAAGTCACGGATACGCGGAATGGCAATGTTCATGAGCTTATCGGCAAACTCATACATTCTCTCGCTGCGAAGGGTAACCTTTGCACCGATGTTCATGCCTTCACGAACCTTGAAGTTTGCAACCGACTTCTTAGCCTTGGTTACAACGGGCTTCTGACCTGCGATGGTAGCAAGCTCGGAAACTGCTGCTTCAAACTTCTTGGCGTCATCCTTAACATCACCAAGTCCCATGTTAATAACTATCTTAACAAGAGAAGGGATCTCATTAACATTTTTATAACCAAATTTCTGCTGCATAGCAGGAGCTACTTCGGAAATATATTTATCCTTTAATCTAGACAATGCAATATCCTCCCTTCAATTATTTGTCAAGACCGGCGCCGCACTTTTTGCAGATACGGGTCTTAACGGTATTGCCGTCAACAGCCTCAACCTTGTAAGCAACTCTTACAGCCTTGCCGCACTTGGGGCAAACTACCATAGCGTTGGAAGCGTTGAAAGCTGCCTCCTGCTGGATGCGACCGCCGGGCTGACCAGCCTTGCGGGGCTTAACGTGCTTTGTTACCATGTTGATGCCTTTAACAACAACTTTGTTCTCTTTGGGAAGTACAGAGAGTACCTCGCCGGTTTTTCCATTGTCCTTTCCGGTAATAACCAGAACGGTGTCGCCCTTTTTAATTTTCATAATATAGGCACCTCCTTACAGTACTTCGGGAGCAAGGGATATGATTTTCATGAAATCCTTATCACGAAGCTCACGAGCAATAGGCCCAAAAATACGAGTGCCTCTGGGCATTTTCTGATCGTTGATAATAACTGCGGCGTTGTCGTCGAATCTGATATAAGTTCCGTCGGGTCTGCGCTTCTGCTTAACGGTACGGACTATAACAGCCTTAACAACGTCACCCTTCTTTACAACACCGCCGGGTGCTGCGGTCTTAACAGATGCTACAATAACGTCACCAATGCTTCCGCAATGACGGAAAGAACCGCCGAGCACACGAATGCACATGATCTCTTTGGCGCCGGTATTGTCAGCAACCTTCAAACGAGTTTGTGGTTGTATCATATAATGTGCCTCCTTTCAGCATCAGTGGATTATTTAGCTTTCTCCACTATTTCGACCAATCTCCATCTTTTACCCTTACTTAAGGGACGGGTTTCCATAATACGTACGCGATCGCCTACGCCGCACTCATTGTTCTCGTCATGAGCCTTGAACTTAGTGGTACGGTTAACGGTCTTTCCGTACAGCGGGTGGAGTACCTTATCCTTTACAGCTACAACGATGGTCTTGTCCATCTTGTCGCTTATAACTACTCCGACTCTGGATTTACGGTAATTTCTTTCCATTATCTGTTTCCTCCCTTAGCCCTTGAGTTCCTGCTCGCGAATGATGGTCTTGATGCGAGCGATTTCTTTTTTGCAAGCCGCGATCTGCTTGGGGTTAGCAAGCTGGCCGGTTGCATTCTGGAATCTCAGGTTGAACAGCTCGCTCTTAAGCTCCTTGAGCTGAGCATTGAGTTCCTGTGTTGATTTATCTACGAGCTTTTTAGTGGTGTTTTTCATTCTGCATCACCCTCCTGTGCGTCAAAGTCGCTTTTCTTTACGAACTTGCACTTAAGCGGGAGCTTGTGCATAGCAAGACGAAGCGCCTCACGAGCAGCCTCCTCGGGAACGCCGCCCATCTCGAAGAGTACTCTGCCGGGCTTAACAACGGCTACCCAGTACTCAGGTGAACCTTTACCGCTACCCATACGGGTCTCAGCAGGCTTTGCAGTTACGGGCTTGTCGGGGAAGATCTTTGTCCAAACCTGACCCTGACGCTTTACGTATCTTGTCATAGCGATACGAGCTGCCTCGATCTGTTCGCTGGTGATCCATGCAGGCTCGGTAGCCATAAGACCGAAATCACCGTATGCTACGAAGTTACCGCGCTGTGCCTTACCCTTCATGCGGCCACGGAACACGCGTCTTCTTTTTACTCTTTTAGGCATTAACATATTATTGCTTGCCTCCTTCTGTCTTCTTCACCTGAGGAAGAACCTCACCCTTGTATACCCATACCTTTACACCGATACGACCATAGGTGGTGGCTGCCTCAGCAAAACCGTAATCAATATCCGCACGGAGAGTCTGAAGCGGAATGCTACCCTCATGGTAACCCTCGCTGCGGGCGATCTCTGCGCCGCCAAGACGTCCGGAAACCATAACCTTGATTCCCTTAGCACCGCTCTTAAGAGCACGCTGAATGGACTGCTTCATTGCACGGCGGAAGGAGATTCTCTTCTCGAGCTGAGCCGCAATGTTCTCTGCGATGAGCTGAGAATCGGCATCAGGTCTCTTGACCTCCATGATGTTTACGTTTACAGGCTTGCCAAGGAACTTGGCGATGTCCTTCTTGAGGACCTCGATGCCTGCGCCGCCCTTACCGATGAGAGCACCGGGCTTAGCGGTATAGATGAATACGGTAACGGAATCGGCCTTACGCTCGATCTCAAGCTTGGAGATCTGGTAGGAGTAAAGCTTCTTCTTTAAATATTTGCGGAGCTTATCGTCCTCCGCGATATAAGCTGCGAATTCTTTCTTGTCAGCAAACCAGCGGGAATCCCATCCCTTGATTACGCCAACTCTCGCGCCGTGGGGATTAACCTTCTGACCCATCTGTTATGCCTCCTTCTTCTCGTCAAGAACTATGGTGATGTGGCTGCTTCTCTTAAGGATGAGAGCTCCACTTCCCTTTGCACGGGGTCTCATACGCTTAAGGGTGGGACCCTGATCAGCGAAAACCTCTGCAACGTAGAGATCGTCCTTATTAAGTCCCTTGTACTCAGCGTTAGCAATAGCCGACTTAAGGAGCTTCTCTACAACGGGTGCTGCAGACTTGGGGGTAAACTTGAGGATCGCAAGAGCCTCGTTTACCTGCTTGCCTCTGATAAGGTTGATTACGATTCTAACCTTTCTGGAGGAGATACGGATGTATCTTGCTATAGCACGGGGACGCATATCGCGGTTTTCTGCGCGCTTAGCTGCTTTTTCTTTCATTCTCTTAGCCATTTGAACGTCCCTCCTTATTTACCTGTGGATTTTTCGCCCGCGTGACCTCTGAAGGTACGTGTGGGAGCGAACTCACCCAGTTTGTGTCCTACCATATCCTCGGTAATGTATACCGGAACATGCTTTCTTCCATCGTGAACTGCGATTGTGTGGCCAACGAAGTCAGGGAAAATTGTTGAAGATCTGGACCAGGTCTTCAGAACCTTCTTGTCGCCGGTCTCATTCATAGCAACGACTCTTTTGAGCAGCTTTTCGCTGACAAAGGGTCCTTTTTTAACACTTCTACTCATGCCAGTTACGGCCTCCTTCCATCTGATGAGATCGTTTAGCCGTTACGGCGCTTAACGATATATTTATTGGACTTGTTCTTTGTGGCTCTGGTCTTATAACCGAGAGTGGGCTTACCCCAGGGGGTTACAGGACCGGGACGGCCGATAGGCGACTTACCTTCACCACCACCGTGCGGGTGATCGCAGGGGTTCATAACTACACCGCGAACGGTGGGTCTGATGCCCATGTGACGCTTTCTTCCTGCTTTACCGATGGAAACGTTTTCGTGATCGATATTGCCGACCTGACCGATGGTTGCTTTGCACTCAAGACGAACCATGCGAACCTCGCCGCTGGGAAGTCTTACCTGAGCAAAGCCGTTTTCCTTAGCCATAAGCTGAGCTGCAACGCCTGCGGAGCGAACCATCTGTGCGCCCTTGCCGGGGAACATCTCGATGTTGTGGATAAGTGTACCTACAGGGATCGAGCTGATGGGAAGCGCGTTACCGGTCTTGATATCGGCATCAGCGCCGCTCATAACAGTGTCGCCAACATTCAGTCCAAGAGGAGCAAGAATGTATCTCTTCTCGCCGTCTGCATAGTTCAGCAGAGCGATGTTAGCGCTACGGTTAGGATCGTACTCAATGGTGGCTACCTTTGCGGGAATGCCATCCTTGTTACGCTTGAAATCAATAATTCTGAACTTACGGGTGTTGCCGCCGCCCTGATGACGAACGGTCAATCTTCCTGCGTTGTTTCTTCCGCCGTTCTTGGACACTTTAGCCAGCAGTGAGCGCTCAGGAGTGGTGCTGGTGATTTCCTCAAATGTGGAAACCGACATAAAGCGTCTGGCAGGAGAAGTCGGTTTGTACTTTTTGATTGCCATTGTTTATTTCCTCCTTAACTTACTGGGCCATGCCCTCAAAGAATGCGATGGGCTTGGATTTCTTCTTAAGAATTACATAAGCCTTCTTTACGGTGGAAGTGAGACCCTCACTTCTTCCCATACGCTTAACCTTACCGATGGTGGTTACGGTATTTACCTTTTCAACCTCTACGTCAAAGAGAGCTTCTACAGCCTGCTTGATCTCGGTCTTGTTGGCCTTGCGGTCAACCACGAAGCAGTAACGCTTCTCAGAGATGGTCTGATAGGTCTTCTCTGTAAGAACAGGTTTAATGATTACATCTTCAAATGCTTTCATTAATTGTACACCTCCTCTAATCTTTCAACAGCTTCCTTGGTGATAAGGAGCTTGTCAGCCTTAAGGATATCCACTACGTTGATGGTGTTTACCAATGCATTTGCAACGTTGGGGATGTTACCGGATGCGCGAGCTACGATCTCATCGGGCTCAGCGGTGATGATAAGGGTCTTACCGTCCATGTTGAGGTTTGCAAGAACCTTGATCATTTCCTTGGTCTTTGCCGCTTCAAGAGCAAGATCCTCAACTACGATGAAGTTGCCTGCAACCACCTTGTCGGTAAGTACGCCCTCAAGAGCGAGTCTCTTAACCTTCTTGGGAATGCTGATCCTGAAGCTGCGGGGCTTGGGAGCAAATACAACGCCGCCCTTGATCCACTGGGGAGCTCTTGTGGAGCCCTGACGTGCACGGCCTGTTCCCTTCTGTCTGTAGGGCTTCTTGCCTCCGCCTCTTACCTCGGTACGGGTAAGGGTGCATTTTGTGCCCTGTCTTTTGTTAGCAAGCTGTGCGCGTACTACCTGATGAATAACCGCGGTGTTGATGTCTGCGGCAAACAAAGTTTCGCTCAGCTCAATCTCGCCTGTCTGCGAGCCCTGTAAATTATATACAGCTACCTTAGGCATAGCTTGTTACCTCCTTACTTGCTTTTTACCGACTGTTTTACGAATACCAGAGCGTTCTTGGGTCCGGGGATTGCACCCTTTACCAGAAGCACGCCGCGCTCTTTGTCTACGCGAACGATCTCAAGGTTCTGAACAGTGGTCTTTTCGTTACCCCAATGTCCGGGCATGTGCTTGTTCTTAAATACTCTTGAGGGGGATGAGTTTGCACCCATGGAGCCCACGCCTCTGTGGTATCCGGAACCGTGTGCCATAGGACCGGTATGCTGATTCCAGCGCTGTATAACGCCGGAGAAGCCGTGGCCCTTGGAGAATGCGGTAGCGTCGATCTTGTCGCCCTCTGCGAAGATGTCGCAGGTGATAACCGAGCCAACCTCGTAATCGGCGCAGTTGTCAAGCTTGAGCTCCTTCATGTAACGGGCGGGAGCAACGCCTGCCTTCTTGAACTGACCCATGTCGGGCTTGTTTACGAGCTTCTCGCGGATCTCGTCAAAGGAAACCTTAAGAGCTTCGTAGCCGTCGTTCTCAACGGTCTTCTTCTGGATTACTGTGCAGGGACCTGCCAGAATAACGGTTACGGGAATTACCTTGCCGTCCTGGGAGAACACCTGAGTCATACCCAGCTTCTTACCAAGTATTGCTTTTTTCATAATTCGGTCACCTCCACCTTACAGCTTAATTTTGATATCCACACCTGCGGGAGGATCCAGCTTTGTTAAAGCTTCCACAGTTTTGTTGCCGGCATTGTAAATGTCGATCAATCTCTTGTGTGTTCTGAGTTCGAACTGCTCTCTGCTATCCTTATACTTGTGAGGAGAGCGCAGTATGGTGACTATTTCCTTTTCGGTGGGCAGCGGTATTGGACCCGAAACGGTAGCACCTGTTCTGTTTGCGGTTTCAACGATTTTCTCTGCAGTCTGATCTACAAGATTGTGATCGTAAGACTTCAGATTGATTCTGATTTTCTGACTTGCCATAATTTTTGTTTACCTCCTTGTTTAGCTCAAATACACGTTTCCGTGTGTGCCGCTTATACATTTTTATAAGCGGTATTTGGCTTGTCGTCCGATTGTCGGACAATTGTCCGCGAAAATTACCCGAGCAAGCTCGGCAACCTCTCGCTTCATACCATTTTGTCGCAAATTACCGCATAATGCGACCTACATATCATACTATATGCCGTCAAATTTGTAAAGCACTTTTTTAAAAAAATCAAAAATATTTTTATATAGAACAAAACGCCGCTTTGCAGCGGCGTTTTATAAGTATTTTTTAACTTTGTTTACCCTCGTATTTTGCCGCACATTCGTCTTGCACGGTCACTCCATCCACTCTCCTGTATAATATGTATCCGCCCGACCGATCGATCGGAGCGAATCAACCCATCTCATCCAAAACGGGAAGCTCCGTCATTCTGAGCTTGGCACAGGCGTACGGATACAATTCCATCTCCTGCGGCGACGAAAGCGGCACAGTCGACCGAGGTGTTTTTGCGCATACCGCTTCATATCCGTCCTCAAAGTCCCAATCTATTTTGCAAAGCTTTGCTTTTATTGTCACGGGCGGATTCTTTTCGGAGAAGGGCGGGTCGGCCACTCCTTTACGCACGACCCCCAATTGATCTTTACAATAAGCATAATTCCACTCGCTTTGAGGCACAAGCTCATAATCACAATACGGAAAGCGTCTTTCCACGCCATTGCGCTCATACTCATGCATAACAGCATTGTATTTGATCGGCACGGAGAACAGTAGCGAGCCGCACCGCACTGCATAAAGCTCGTTAGGTCTTTTCTCAAAACAGGGCTCAACCTCAAACTGCAAGGTAAAGCACTTATGCTCCCCTCCCTTGATGCACACAACAATCTCCCCGTCCGCAACCGAGCCAATATTGCATTTTATATTATGGGCAAACGAAGGAATGCGAACCTTGAACGTCATATCCTCTTCCGCTTTTATATCATAATTTACCGAATTTTCAAACGGATACTCGGTTTGCGCCGTAATATGCCACTTATCCGCATGTATCTCTGCAGGAAGCATCATCGCGTGCAGCACGGTATTATCCTTATGCAAGAATGCAGACAGCGCAAGCTTAGGCCATCCTTGATTAAAATTAGCGGTACAGCAGCCGCAATTAGGTTCAAGCCCAAATAAATGCGCTTCATGCTCATTGGTGCGGAATATGGGACGGCCGGGAAATCTTTGACAAGCTATTTGATTACTCATCTGCACGTACTGATGTGTCCACATATCCTGGCTTATCGTTGCGGGCAATGCGTTAAATGCAAGTACCTCCAGACGTTCTGCCCATTTTGCATCACCTGTATAGGCATATAGAAGCTCGTAAGAGTACATTTGCTCAACTATTGCGCACAGCTCTGTGCCTTGAATGGGGCTTATTCCGGAAAGACATTCATCCCCCGTGAAGCTCTCATATACCGTGCCGTGCTTTTCTGCAAGCACTGCCCAGAGCATTTCCGCCTTGTCGGTGTACGGCTCGCCCAAAAGGTCGCACGCTACAGCCTCTTCCTTTAGCATCATGGCTATATTTACAATATGAGTTTCCCAGCTCCAGCGGTTGATCGGGCGTTCCCAATAAGGTACCAGCTCGGCATAATCGGTTCCCTGCTCTTTAAGTATCCTTACAAGCTCCAACAGCCAATCCTCTTTATATATATCGTATATACAATTGATTGCAATACAAGCCTCAAACCAACGGTACTTACTCCAATCATAAAGCATCACCCTCCCGCTTTTAAGAAGGAGGTAATAATTCTTCAGAGCCTTGTAGAGAACGGGCGGGATCCTATCATCACCCGAGCATTCATAATACACCGTTAATGATTTTGACAATAGCTGAAGCGCCCACGTATCGTAACGCTTTTGTTCTGCTTCAGCACTTGATATGGGGCATATCCATCCGTCTTCCTTTTGAGCATCTATTATGGCATAAACGTACTTTTTAGCGCGGGCGATCATATCCTCATTCTCCAAAAGATATGCAAGCGGAACGAACCCGTCCAACCAATAAGGTACACGCTCCCATCCGTCACGGTCGCCGCCTATCCACGCGCTGTCGCGAATATCCGGCCACACCTTATCAAGATTACCGCTAAGCCCGTCAGCCTGGATCTGCATTTGTTTTTTGATCCAACCTAAGGGCTTGAGCTCCTTTGCGGTATATTTATTCCATTTAGTCATACAAAACACCTCTTTTTTCAGTATACATTTAATATATCACATAAAAAAGACGCATACAATTGATAATATACCTTTTTTCATTGACAATATCACACTAAACACGTATACTTTTTACGGTGATTATTATGATGGGTATTGATCTTAACAAGGACATTCGGTATTTAACCGCCTCTTTTCGGTATTTTGCCAAGGGCGAATACCACGTTACACGATATTGTAACGACAACGTGCTTTTGTTGGTATTTGAAGGAGTTTTGCGCTTCAGTCAGGACGGGGAACCGTACGAGGTGCGCCAGGGTGAATATTTTATTCAACGGCCTCACTCTTATCAGTCTGCGGAGCTGCCGAGCGATTCTCCCAAGTATTTATACGTTCATTTTGAGTCAGAGCGCAGTGACAACGGCAGTATCCTTCCGGAGCGCGGCACTTTTGATTACTTACGCCTTAAGGATAAAATGGAGCAAATGAACCGACTTGCATACAGCGACGCCCCCTACATTATAAAGGCGGGCAAATTCTACGAAATACTTACTTGCTTGGCTGCGACGGAGCCGCAGGATACCCCCTGCCGCAGGATCGCAGAATTTATAGAGAAAAACCTTTCTGAAAGCATAAGCCTGGAAATGCTCTGCAAGCACTTTGCCTTCAGTAAAAATTATATTATACAGATGTTTAAAAAGGAATACGGCCAAACCCCCATTATGTATCTGAACACAGTGCGTTTGCGCAAAGCGGAGCAGTTATTGGTATCCACCTCACATTCCATATTGAATATTGCTTTGGAATGCGGATATCCCAATTACTCCCACTTTTACCGTCTGTTCGTGCGGCGCAACAGCCTTTCACCCGAGCAATACCGCAGTCAAATGCGCATAAAATAAAAAATGCCGCTTCCGCTCCTTCTCATAAGGATGTTTTCGGAACGCGGTAGGGGCGAACTGTGTTCGCCCGCGGGAGACCGCAGGTCTCCCCTACGGATACGCATATAAATATCGGCAGAGAACTTGTTTTCTCTGCCGATTTGTGCTATAATGGGGCTAACCCCTCCGAGAGGTAGGTGGCACGCGTAGCGTGACGGAAGAAGCCTGCGTGACTTTGGGTTCGTACTAACTTCATTGTAACGAGCTCTCCCTCACCCGACTTCGTCGGGAGCTCCCTCCCGGAGGGAGCCTTTGGATAGTGCAGCCTGAGGGGTATGGGCTTTGCCCGAAGCATTTGTAATACAAATGCGAAACTGGCGATAAACAGAACGATAAATAAAAATTTGACGAGGTGATATAAGTGGCAGAAATTATATTGGTGGGGACATTTCACTATCCAGACAGATTTGATGTTTTTTCACACGATGTTCAAAAGCAAATCGATGAGTTTACAAACAGACTTGCCTCGTTTCATCCCAACAAAATTGCAGTAGAATTTCCGCATGAAATGCAAAACGAATTAGATAAATTATATGCAAGAAGCGCCGAGTACAGTTTTGAAGAGAATGTAGTATATGGCAATGTTGAAAGATATGGTTTCATTGTTCCATTTAAGTCCGTGAATGAGATTGTCCAAGTCGGATTTAGATTGGGACAAAAACTGAATCTTGATAAGATATATGGTATAGATGAGGATATTGAGTTGTCAGATGAATTGTTAGACAAGATAACTCCTTATATGGACTTAAATAGTTTTTTTGAAAAAATGCGAATGATAACAGAACCGGCAAAGGATTTAAGAGGATTATACTCGATACTTAACAGCGATGAGTGCATTGCTGTTGACCATAGCATGTATCTTGATATAAATAAAATCAATCCGGGAAACTATGAAGGCAGTCAGTTTGTTTTACAATGGTACGAAAGAAACCTGAAGATATTTTCTAATTTGCAAAATGTTTGCGAAAAAGGAGATAAAGTATTAGTTCTAATAGGGAGTTCACATTTAAAAATATTAAAGGAACTTATTACAGCAAGTAGTGAAATGAACTTGTGTGAAGGAATTTGAAGTTTTCAGACGAAACGATGCTGTATTAGATAAAATCCAATTTACCGAACAGAACAAAAGACCCCCGACAGACCTTTGAAAATCTGTCGGGGTTAATCTTTGTCTTCTGCGTTGCATTTATACCTTTGCGGACAGTCGAGGACGCCTGTCCCTACAAGGAGAAATTAAACTTCCTTATGAGAAGGAGCCCTTTATGCGGTATTTTTTATTTTAATAGTATTTCTTTATTCAACTGTAATTGCCACGACCTCAGGCGGATTGAATAATCTTGGCGCCCATGTACCGATGCCGCGGCTGATGACCATATGGGACTCCCCTGCCGTATGCACGCCCGAGGTGTATTTTGGGAAGAAGCCTTCACCGGGAGAATACAGGCTTATATCGGTCCCCGGAATGCGCCACTGACCGCCGTGAGCGTGACCTGCAAGCATAAGGTCGCAATATTGATGGTATTGCATCCTAAGGCAAAAATCCTCGGGATAGTGGTTTAATAAAATGCGGTAGCCCTCGGAATCTCTTAGCTGCTCAAGAGTTTTGGTCCTATCCTGAGAGTGAGCGCCGTTTCCAAGTATCGTCACCTTGCCCGCAGGGGTATCAAAGGAGACAAATTCATCAATGAGCATATATATCTTATGATTTTTGTCACTGACCGCCTCAATGTCCTGCAAAAAGACGTCAAGCCTCGGATAATGCGTTTCGTGGTTGCCGAGGATGCATACCACGGGCGCAATGCTCGCAAGGTCTTCAAGCAAGGTCACCATATCGGCATGTCTGCCCCTTATCTCGTCCACGGTATCCCCCGTCACCATTATAAGGTGCGGCTCGCACTCGCGCACCATATCAAGGATCTCGACGTTGTTCTTCCCTCTTACCGAGCAATGGATATCCGAAAGATGTGCAAGCCTGAGCCCCTCCACCTTGTCGGAGGAAAGGATATGATCGGTTTTGACCAGCATACTACTGCTTATCAGCGCCCCACCAAAAGCACATGCAAGCAAGACCGCTATTATAATGATTATGACCAATAAGCGTGTTCTTTTTTTCAAGACGCTTCCTCCTTGTATTATTTGTACCGTTTGCTTCAGTATAGCACAGTTATCTCGCAAATGCAAGTAAAAAGCTCATCAAAGCAAGCATTCCGCACGTTTTTTCTTCGGATCGCCAAAGGTGCTCTACAGCGAGCCAAGATAAAAAAATACCGAAATTCTTACAAAAAAGTCAAAATAACTATTGCAAATTAAATAAGATGCAGTTAAAATATATCCAAAGTAAAACCGATATAAAATATTAATCATCTAAGGAGTTTACCATGAAGAATCTTGCAAAAGAGTTTAAGGACCCCGGTGCGAAATATCGCGGCAAGCCGTTCTGGAGCTGGAACGGAAAGCTTGAGGTCAAGGAGCTGGAGCGTCAGATAGACGTGCTCAAGGACATGGGCATGGGCGGCTATTTCTGCCACTCAAGAACCGGCCTTGCGACAGAATATCTCGGAGAGGAATGGTTTGAGCTTATAAACGCTTGCGCCGCAAAGGGCAAAAAGGAGGGCATGGAGACCTGGCTTTACGATGAGGATCGTTGGCCAAGCGGAACCGCGGGAGGTATAGTTACCAAAAACCGCGATTACCGCATACACTACATCCGCTTAAACGTCGCCGACGCATCCGATTTCAACTGGTCGGACGGTATCATCTCGGCATTCACCTTGACCCTTGACGGTCAGAGCTTTACAAACAAAAAGCGCATTTACGGCCCCGTTAAGCCCGATGAGGGCACGGTGGTGTACTTTACAAGCGAGGAAATGGTTGAATACTCCTTCTATAACGGAGAGACCTACGTTGACACCATGAACCCCGAGGCAACCGCAGAGTTTATAAGGGTCACCCACGACAAATACGCCGAAAAATGCTCCAAGGGCTTTAATAACGGCACCATTAGGGGTATTTTTACCGATGAGCCCCACCATGGCGGCATCATGACGGGCTTTGCGCTTCAGAATCCCGAGGGCCGCAACCTCACTCCTTACCCCAAGGATCTCTTCAAGCATTTTTACGATGCCTACGGCTATCATCTTGAGGATAATCTTCCCGAGCTTTATCTTTTCCCCGAGGGCGAGATGGTAAGCAAGGTCAAGTGGCACTATTGCGATCTGATCTGCAGTCTTTACATAAAGAATTATCTCATGCCCCTGCGCGCATGGTGCAAAAGCCACAACATCGAGTTTACCGGACACCTTCTGCACGAGGATTCCCTTGCCGCTCAGGCATCGGTCAACGGCTCCATGCAGAGGGGCTACGAGCATATGGACTCCCCCGGTGTGGACGTGCTTTGGGAGTTTAACTTTAACCATCAGATCGCCAAGCAGCTTCAGAGCTCTGCGCGTCAGCTTGGAAAGACCACCCTGTTAAGCGAGCTTTACGGCTGCTCGGGCTGGCAGATGACCTTCCAGAATCACAAGGCGGTGGGAGATTGGCAGAGCCTTTACGGCATAAACCTGAGATGCCATCACCTTTGCTGGTACACCATGAAGGGCGAGGCAAAGCGCGATTACCCGGGAAGCATATTCTATCAAAGCGAATGGTATAAGAATTATAAATACGTTGAGGATTACTTCTCCCGCATCCACGTCCTCAGAGACAACACCACCCCCGTGTGCGACACCCTCATCATGTCCCCCGTGGAAAGCCTTTGGTCGGTGGTGCATCCGGGCTGGTGCAACTTCTTTGATGCGGCAGACCCCTGCACGGTAAAGATCGAGCAGGATTACGTTGCCCTCTTTAAGCTTTTGGAGAGCAATCAGATAGATTTCGACTTTGGTGATGAGGAGCAGATGTCAAGGCTTTGCTCTGTGGAGAAGACCGATGACGGCGCCATCCTTCACCTTGGAAACGCAAGCTATCGCACACTTATCATCCCCACCTGTCTTACAATGCGCTCAAGCACTGTCAAGCTTGCACGCGAATTTGCACTTGCGGGCGGAAGCGTTATATTCCTTTGCAAGCCTCAATACGTAGACGCGGTGAAGAGCTCGGAGGCACTTGAGCTCCCCGTTACCTATACCACTCTCGGCAGCGGTCTTATATCCCTGCTGAACAAAAACCCCTACGCAAGAGTATCAAGCGGCAAGGTTGCCATGCAGGTAATGCTCCACAGCGAGGGAGTGCTGCTTCATCTGTTGAATCTGGATCGCGAAAACGGCGAGGATAACGTCAAGATCTCCTTTAAAAAGGATGGCTACGTGGAGAAATGGGATGTTCGAAGCGGCAAGGTCAGCCTGCTTGCCAAGGGCGAAAGGCCCGAGGTGGTGCTTGATTTTGCCCCGAGTCAGGAATACATGCTCATGCTCAAGGCTTCAAGCAAGGCGCGCGCTCAGAAGCAGTACCAAACCGTAGCAAGACAGATCATCGACCAAGAGCTTTCCTACTGCCTTACCGAGCCCAACGTGGCTGTATTGGATATTGCCTCCTACTCTCTTGACGGCTCCGAGCAGAGCGCTCCCATGGAGATACTTAAGCTTGACCGCGAGGTGCGCACCAAGCTCGGTCTTGTATGGCGCAACGGCGAAATGCTTCAGCCCTGGTTCAAGCAAAAGGAGGGCCTTGCACAAAAGAGCGCAAGCGCGCCGTTAAAGCTCACCTTTAAGTTTAACGCAGAGCATCTGTGCCCGATTACCCTTATGATGGAGACCCCCGAGCTCTTCACCGTTAAGGTAAACGATATCACACTTTCAAGGGTGTTGGACAAGACCTATATCGACCCCTGCTTCAAGCTTCTGCCCATCGATGCGGATATGCTCAAGGCAGGCGAAAACACCGTGACACTCGAGGGAACCTTCAACGACTCGGTAGATCTTGAGGCAATATATCTGCTGGGCGGCTTCGGCGTCAAGACCGACGGGGTCACCTGCTGTCTGACCAAGCTTCCTCAAAAGCTTCGCATCGGGGATATCACCACTCAGGGTCTGCCCTTCTACTCAGGAAGCATAGATTATCTGCTCCCCCCCTTCAGCGTTGAGGGCAAGAGCAGGGTATATCTCAGCTTACCGAAATTCGAGGGCGCACTTGCGACGGTTCACGGCAACTCCAAGGAGTGCACCATCGCCTTTGCCCCCTACACCGCAGACGTTACCGAGCTTGCGGGCGACAACGCCTTTGTCCGCCTACATCTGACCCGCAGAAACACCTTCGGTCCCATGCACATGAATCCGGTGCGTCAGTTCAACTACGGCCCCGACACCTTCCACGCATGCGGCAAGGATTTTATGTATGACGATTATTCCCTCATCCAAAACGGCATCCTTGAGCCCATTGAGCTCGAGATCAAAAAGCCGTTGTAATGCCGCGCCTTAAAAAGCGACAAAAGAACATAAAAAAGCACCCTATCAGGGTGCTTTTTGATTTTGTTTTATCAGTCCGGGACTTATAGCCGAGTCTTCCCACGAGGGCCTACACGGATCTGCGGCTTAATTACCCGGGCTTTTTAATTATTTTTTCCTTTTACCTATAATTATAACCACGACCGCCACCGCTGCAACAGCCGCCGCCACGCCTACCCAAAGCATCCAACCATTGTCCGTATTCTCAGGATCGTTCGGCACCTCGGTGGGCGCGTCGGTCGCAGGAGCCTCGGTGGGCTCATCTGTAGGCTCATTTGTAGGCTCGACCGTGGGCTTTGAGGAGAGATCCTCCTGTGTGGTAAAGGCATAGAGCTCACCAAAGGATAACGTCTCGCCGTCATTTACCGCAAAGATGGGGGTTGCCATGCCGATCGAAGAGTCAAAATAATCGCTCTCGGTGCCGTTATTCTCCATGTACGCGGCAAAGGGAACGTATACGTAGCCCTCAAAGCCGCTCGGGATGCATAGAGCGCCCTGATTGTTGCCGCCGTTCCAGAAGGTATACTCGTCAATGCGCTCACCCTCTGCGGTAACAAGCACATAGTGGGCATAATCCGAAAGAATATAATTCTTGCCGTCTGCGCCGTTAAAGCTCATGCTGGCGGTCACGTCAAGCATTCCGTCGTTTTTGGTGTAGAAGCCCCATCCCGTCGCGCTTGCGGTCACCGCGGTCTGCTCGGCGTTAAGGCTCGGAAATGCGCCCCAGACGCTCATTTGATCTATTGTAATTACTCCGCCGCTGACAGGGGTCTCAAAGTCGGATATCCCCGGAGGAAGCCAAAAGCCCGCAAGCTGCGAGACCGTATATTCCCCGTCGGGGATAGAGGTAAAGTCATAAAGAGGTGTTACCGTAAACCCTTCGGGTGCAATAGGCTGCGCCGCTGCCGCTACGCCGACGGCACAAAGCATAATTACCAAAAGCATTGTCATTATCTTTTTCATGGTTAATAGCTCCTTATACGTTTAATTATAGCCTTATTATAATCTTCCGCCATGCCGATTGTCAATATTTTTTTCGAGCACAACTTAAAAAGCACCCTATCAGGGTGCTTTTTTAGCTTTATCAGCCTACGAACTTATAGCTGAGTCTTCCCATGGGAAGGCTTCTGCCGGTGACGTAGTAATCCATGATGTCGGTGGGATTCTCCACTCCGTCGGCTACCTTGAAGTAGAACTCGTTGCTTCCCTCAAGACCTACCGCGCTTCTGGGGATCTCAAGCTGCATTACCTTGCCGCTTACGTTTACCTTTGCATCGGCAACCTTGGTGCTTGTGCCGTCGGCGTTGAGCTTTTCAATGCTTGCTACACCGTTCTGACTTGAGCGGTTGATGACGTAATCATAGCATACCCAACCCGTGGAGCGCACCTCGCCTGCGGTTAAGAAAAGGTTCATCCAGTTGCCCTTGCCGTCGTTTTGAGTGATATCCGCATCAGACTCAACGTAGAAGTAGATGTTATTATCGTCCTTTGCAACCTTCACGGTCTGAAGATTGTTTCTGGGGGCATCCATGGTATACTTAAGATTGCGCGCTGCGCCTGCGGCGTTACGGTCGTAGTTGGCCTTGCCGATATCGCGGTATACAGCCTTGACCCCGTCCCACTGCGCAGTACCTGCGGTAATATCTATGGTATTCTTGCCGGTATCAATGCTTAAGGTCTTCTTATCCTCGCCCTTATAAGCGCGGATATTCTTGATGAACTGAATATAGTAAGCGTCGTTATAGCCGCCCTTCATCATCTCGATGTCACGGCTGTACTCAAGGCTTGCGGCATCGCAGAGCATATACTCGCCATCCCAGGGTTGCTTATAAGCGATCCATTCGTTCCAGCCTCCTACAAATACCGTGTCGGGGTCCTTTTCAATGGCGTAATCCCACATGCTCTGGAAAAGCTGACCCTCAAGTGCCTTCTCGGGCTCGTTCTTGCCGGTCTGCACGTTATAGCCGCGTCCCCAGTTGAGCCAACCCTTGTCCGCTCTTGTTATTGAGAAGCTCATGGGCACCATGGGGTGTGCCGCAACCGTAACGTTCATCATTCCCTGGTGAATTGCCTGAGGATACTGCCAGGTCATCCACGGGAAGCCGTCGGCAAGATAATCACTGTAATTATGATAAGGCCACTGAGGATTGCGGAAGGTGAAGAAATCCAGTATCTCCTGCTCGAAGGGCTTGGGATTATATCCGTTCTCTCCTCTGCTTTGAGCCTCTGCAATATCAAGCTTGGGATCGGTATAGGCAACTATAAAGGGCTTGCCGTCCACCATATACCAGGAATCCTTGAAGGTTCCGCGCTTATAGAACTCCTTATAAAGCTGTCTGGTGGTGGTCATGGAGCGGGAGTGAGTATAAAACGCAATGCGCGGCGGATCCCAACCGTCGGCAATAAACTCACAGATTATCTCTGCGATCTTGGAATATACGCTTCTGTATGTAAGAGCGTTGGTGGTATCAAATACGATGAAATCCACACCTGCGGCGGTAAGAAGCTCCATCTGCTTGCGAATAACGTACTCGTCCGCGCAGTTGTAGTAGCCCCAAAGAGGCTCGCCCCACCAATGCGCCTGACCGTTGGGGGATATCTCGTTATCGGTGTGGAACAAAACGTCCTGTCCGTGCTGAGCAAGTATCTTGGTGGCATCGTAGATATCGTTTGCCATGGGTTGACCCATCCACAGCCAGAAGAACAGGCCTACCTCCTTGTTCTCTCTGTCGCCAACCGTGATGTCAAAGGTACGGCCAAACTGGTCGATACCCACTATCATGTGGTTGTTATATCCCTCGCCGTAAAGCTCGTCCGCATCTACCACCGAGTTATCGGGTGTCTCGCTGCTTTGCGGGCCCTCACTGCCCTCGGGCGTAGTGCTTGGCACTTCACATGCGGTAAAGGAAAGAAGCAATACCGCGGTCATGAACAGCACCAGCATGATCTTGATCTTTTTCATATTAACCTCCAATAATAATTATTGCTCTAATTATATACTATTCCCTCTTATTTTGCAATAGAAACTTTATGAATTTTATCGCTGTTAAGGCATTGCAAGGACCCGCACGCCTTGTTATACCCTTTCCCCTACAAATACAAACACCGCGCACACCTTGCCCCGGAGCAAGGTGTGCGCGGCGCGCGGCGCGGTCAAAGTGCCCCGAGCCTAGCTCTGTCCGTGCATGACTATCTCGTTTATCACCGCTGTGGCGTCCAGGGCAAGCTCGCGTGCATACTCCTGCGACAGAGCGTTTGCATACACCTTGAGCACCGCCAAGGAATCATCGGGTATCACGGTCACTTTAAGATCCTTTTCCCTTATCTTATTCATCACCCTACCCTTCATTCGGGTGGGGCATCTCGCAGCAGAAACAACGCTCAACGGCAGCTCCTCCAGATTCTCACTTAAATATCCTCTCTTGCCGCACAGAAGCTTCAATAGGCTTAAGCAAAAGCACGCAGCATCGGTGATGATGTCCCTTGCCACCACCTCGGTCTGTCTTGCCACCTCCGATGCGGTATTCAACCTGCATTTTTGTACCGTGCCGTACTTTTTTATCACCTCAAGGCAAGCATCCGAGCAATCACACGGGATTACAGCCTCCTTGGCTCCCGCCTCAAGGCAGAGCCGCGCCCTGAGAGCTATAAACTGCTCGTAGCTCACCTTGCTTCCGTTCTGGTCGTATAAGCAATCCACCCCAAAGCGCTTGTTTACCCTTATGCCGAAAACACAGGCATTGTTCTTTATGGTGCTTTTAATGTCCTCCTTTGGAATGATCGCTACCCACCCAAGGTGAGAAAGCACCCTCGCAAGATGTCCCGCCGCTATCTCATCCCCAAGGATGGCAACCGATCTTCCTTGCGCGCGCACCCCGACATGGTCAAGCAAATGCATATAATATTCCTTACGCAGATCCCTTTGAGACACGCTTCCTTCCGAGGCTATAAACTCCGAGGATATCATTTTTTTGCTTACACCTCCCATCTCCCGAGGCGAAAGCTCAAGCCCTTGAGCATCAAGCAGAATAAAGGAGATACCGTTTCTGTCCGAGCTTATATATATTCCTCCGTCCGCGCCACAATGCTTTACCGAAAACGATGTCTGCCCCATTCCGCCCTCGCCGCACATTATCGCGCTTCCTCCCGCCATGCTTATGCCTCCCGCAAGCACGTGCATAGCACCCAGCGCCATGCCCGATCCGTCAAAGCTAAGGGTTATCCGCTTTCCCTGACCGAATGCCCTTGCAAGCAGCATCATGCGCTCGGGCAAAAGCTCTCCGTAGTGAATATATCTCATATCCGCTGCACCCGCGCGCCTTACGTTATGCGGAACAGTGCAGTCCCCCGTTACCCGTGTCTCGTCATCCACTACGGTGCCGCTCCACAGTCTGCATCCGCTCTCAAGCCGAGCAAATCTGCCCACCGTGCATCTGCTTGCAACCACACATCCCACTCCGATGCTCGCGCCGTGCAAAATGCGCACACCGTCACATATAACGCTGTGCATCACCCTGCAGGCTTCCATGCTTACCCCTTTCCAAATAACGCTTCCCTCTACGCACGAGGAGCTTATGCTGCAGTCCTCTCCTATCACGGTATGACTGCCGATCACGCTCTCGCCCTCTATAACCGTATTATCTCCGATATATACCGGTGGGATTATCCTTACGTTTTCGCCTATCTGCACGTTTTTTCCCATCCCGGGCTTGAAAATAGAGCACTTACCGTCCAGCATATCAAAATGAGCCTGTCTGTACTTGCCCTCATCCCCGATATCACACCAATATCCCTTGGCACGGCATGCGTAAAGCACCCCCTCCTCCAGCATTTTGGGGAAAATATCCATGGAAAAGTCCGACGGGCGATCCTTCGGTATGAACCTTAGCGCTGAGGGCTCCAGGATATATATTCCCGCATTGCACCATCCGCTGTTTACCCCGCTCCACGGCGGCTTTTCGATATAGCCGGTGACCCTTCCGTCGGGGTCTGTGCAAACGCACCCGAAGGCGGTGGGGTCGTCCGCCTCGATCAGCACCATCGTGGCCTCTGCCCGCACCGATCGGTGAAGCCTTATCGCCTCGGTAAGGTCGATATCTGTAATGCAGTCCCCGCTTACCACCACAAAGGTCTCCCCTTCCCCCTCGGCGCATCCCCTTACGGCACCCGCGGTTCCAAGAGGCACCTCCTCCTTGACACAGCTTATCTTCATAAACGGACAGCTTGACGCGTAATCGGCAATGGCATCGCACATATACATACCGCTTACCGTTGCCCTATCCACTCCGTTTTTGATAAGCATTTTAACCACTCCGTCAAGCACCCTTTGCGTCATAAACTCAACCAGCGGCTTGGGCCTGTCCCCCGTCATAGGGCGCAATCTCTCCCCAAGCCCCCCTGCAAGAATTATCCCCTTCATGTATGCTCCTTTCCGCACATAAAACTGAATTTTTGATCGTTTTATAAAGGTAGCATATACAAAATCTCCGCTTAATATGCATACTTCGCTTAAAATGAAGGCTTTTAAGGCTGTAACACGCAGGTTATGGCTTCAATTTTAAATAATTTGTTAATATTTTCTGAATATTTTGATTATAGTGTTGAAAATCCTAAAATTTGTGATACAATATATAAAACCCATCACAAGGCCAAGTCCTGAGTGCTTGGGCATAAAAGCAAAAATATTTCTTTTAAGAGAGGATGATGAATATGCAGCTTGAGGGTACCACTATAGTAGGTGTCATCAAGGATGGAAAATGTGCCGTTGCGGGCGACGGACAGGTGACCATGGGTCAAAGCGTAATAATGAAGGCAAGCGCAGTAAAGGTTCGCAGAATATATAACGATAAGGTGGTCATAGGCTTTGCCGGCTCGGTAGCCGACGCCTTTTCCTTAAGCGAGATGTTTGAGGGCAAGCTTCAGCAGTACTCGGGAAATCTCTATCGCGCGGCCGTGGAGCTTGCACAGATGTGGCGCGGAGACAAAATGCTTCGCAAGCTTGAGGCAATGATGATAGTTGCCGATAAGACAGGCATGCTCGTGGTTACCGGCACGGGCGAGGTGATCGAGCCCGACGAGGGCGTGGTTGCCATAGGCTCGGGTGGAAACTATGCCTTGGCGGCGGCAAGAGCCTTAAAGCGCAATACCGATATGACCGCAAGCCAGATCGCTCTTGAGGCCATGAAGGTGGCGGGCGAGATATGCGTCTTTACAAACGATCACATAACCCTGCAAGAGGTATAATTTTCTTATTTTTGAAAGGAGCAAATCATGTTATCATTGACCCCTGCACAGATCGTAAGCGAGCTGGACAGATTTATAATAGGCCAACAGGATGCAAAGCGTTCTGTTGCCGTGGCTCTGCGCAACCGTTATCGCAGAAGCATGCTCACTCAGGAGCAGCGTGACGAGATCACACCTAAAAATATAATCATGAGCGGTCCTACCGGCGTAGGTAAGACCGAGATCGCAAGAAGGATCTCCAAAATCATCGGCGCCCCCTTCGTTAAGGTGGAGGCCACCAAGTTTACCGAGGTGGGCTACGTCGGCCGCGACGTGGACTCCATGGTGCGCGAGCTAGTGGAGGCATCCATCCGCCTTGTGCGCAAGGAAAAGACAGAGCAGATGCGCCAAAAGCTTGACCGCGCGGTACAAAATCGCCTTGTGGACATTCTTCTTCCCCTTCGCAAGCAAAAGGAGGGTGAGGATGCCGTGGCACGCAGAAACGCCGTTATAAACGACCTTGAAAGCGGCATTATTGAGGAACACGTCATAGAGATCGAGGTTCAGGATAAGCCCGTGGGCATGAATACCGAGATACCGGGCCAGCCCGAAATGAATATGGGAGATCTGCTCGGCGGTCTTATGCCCAAGCGTACCAAAAAGCGCAAGGTACCTGTAAAGGAAGCCAGAAAGCTGCTCGAGCAGGAGGAGCTTGACCGTCTGCTTGACAACGATGCGGTGATCTCCGACGCACTTGAGCGCGCAGAGCAGGACGGCATCATCTTTATTGACGAGATAGACAAGATCGCCATGACCTCAAGTGGCTCAAACGGCCCCGCCGTATCCCGCGAGGGCGTACAGCGCGACATCCTTCCTCTGGTGGAGGGCTGCACCGTCAACACAAAGTACGGCCCGGTAAAGACCGACTATATCCTCTTTATCGCGGCAGGTGCCTTCCATCTTGCCAAGATAACCGACCTCATCCCCGAGCTTCAGGGAAGATTTCCGTTAAGGGTGGAGCTCTCTCCCCTTTCTGCTGAGGATCTTCGCAACATCCTTGCGGGCACGGACAATGCCCTCATAAAGCAATATACTCAGCTTCTCGGAGTGGACAATATCAACCTTACCTTTACCGATGACGCTCTTGATCTGCTTGCAAGGTACGCCTTTGAGGAGAACGAGGTACACGAAAACATCGGTGCCCGTCGCCTTGTTTCGGTAATGGAAAAGCTGCTTGACGAGGTAAGCTTTACAGCGGGCGATCCTGACGCCCCCACCTGCATCACTGTGGATACCGACTACGTTCAGTCACATCTTGGACTGATGGGCAAGGATCATAATCTTTCTCAATACATCCTTTAGGCGGTGAAATATGACCAAAAAAACAATGCTTCAGGCAATTACCGACATATGCTCATATTATGAGAATTTGAAAAGCGATATAACCCTTGAGGATATTGCCGCCATGGCGCGCGATCTGCTTGACGCCTCCATTTACGTGTTGGATGACTCTCTCACCCTTGTTGGCTACACTGTCTCAGGAAACGACGAATGCCGCCTTAATCATCGCGAAAGCGCCGCAAGAATAGCACGCAAGGTCCTTGGCTCAAGCGAGCTTAACGTCACCGTGGCAAGAAATGGCGAGTGCCCCTTCGGCGAGGGAAGCTGCTCCTTTGACGAAAGGCTTCACGTTACCCTTCCCCTGATATATTCCTGCGATCATATAGGTACCCTCATCTGCACCAGAGACGGGAGCGAATACGACGATGCCTATATAGGGCTTTGCAAGATGCTTGCCACCCTTTGCGCAATGGCATTGCATAATACCCTTAACCGCGACAAGGTGGATGAGGCACGCAGAAAAACAGGCGCAGCCCTTGCTCTGCAGAGTCTTTCCTATACCGAAAAACAAGCAGTCGATGCCATACTTGGCGCTCTGCCGCAGGTAGAGGCTCCGGGAATAACCGAGGGACTTATAAACGCCTCCACCATCTCAAGCAAATACGGAATAACCCGTTCCGTGATAGCCTCTGCACTTAAAAAGCTTGAAGGCGCAGGGATAATCTCCATACGCTCTCTTGGAATGAAGGGAACTCACCTTACCGTACTTAACCCGGAAATATATACAGTTACCAAATAAAAGAAAGACTTGGGATCCCAAGTCTTTTTAAATAAAATAACTTCGGTTAATATATATTAAACAATAATACAACGCTATTCAGAGGAATTATGAAGCTTTTTTTCGGTGACGAAACGGAATTGACCAACAACGCGCTTTTGCGCAAGGCCCCCGACCTGTTTTATATACTGTTGCTTATGTATATTTCCCATAGACTTTTGGGGCATCACATTATAGGTCTTGCCATAGGTCTTATGACCGCATCGTGGCAGCACGCCGCAATATACGCCATTGCAAAAGGAGTTATTTACAGAAGCAAAGAGGTTAAGGCCGCAAAAAACATCTTAACGGCTGTAGCCAGCGTCACGGGCGGCGCGGTGCTTCTTTGGCGCGAAAGGCTCATGCAACAGCCCGACAGTCTTGTTTTGATATTTTTGGCTTCTGTTATAATGTTCAAAAATATAATTTGTGTATTGATATCCACAAAAAAAGAGCACTCCAAGCTTTTGCTGACGGTTATTCACATGGTTTCCGGATCGCTGTTTGTTACCGTCTGCGCGGCTTTTGTCCGCACATCTGCGCTGAGCGCAATACTGTTTTATATCCCCATTGCCCTGTTTGAATACATTCGGGATATGAAGCATCAGCAAGCTCCTCTTGAAAATAATGATGAAAATATATCCTCCATCTCAAGCTACAGACTGTTTTCTCAAATGTCGCTTTACGTGTCCATATCGTTTTATCTTTCCATCTTCACATATATTGGCTACGTTTTAACGATAAATATAGATAATATTGATATCTATATCGGACTACTGCTTGGAATACTATTGGTTTCCCTGGTCTGCTTTGTATGCTATAGGGCTATCCGCACAATACCCGCACGTCAAAGTCTTCCAATGTTCATAGGCGGCACAGTGCTTTGGGGGCTATCCATATATAACCTTTTCAGGGTTTCCGAAATAACCGGATTTGTGGTCTTCAGCGTCATGCTCGGCATAGGCGTCTGTTTTATGTACGTTGCCCTTTACAGACAAAATGAGGCGTTCAAGCAGGTCTCATGCATTATAGACCAAGATATAAGCACCGACCGTCTTATGCAAGCCACCGACATAACCCAAAGCCTTGGATTTATAATTTCCGCGCTTATTACCACCATCATCATTATTATCCGCACCTGCTTTATATCTGATCAAACCGATTCCACAGTCTTTTCGGTATCCACACTTTTGCTCCCGTTTGTCTTCACCGTCTTGAGCATAATCATGTGTCTGAAGCAACCCCTTGACGCCTCAGCGCTTGATAAGCTTGAATCTGTCAAGCGCGGCGAACACGAGGATGAGATGAAGCAGTATCTGCATAATATACTGATAAAGAAGTACCAAAAGCGCTACGGGGTACGTATTATAGCGTTTTTTATAAAGCCGTTTATTTATCATAAGGTTTACGGTAAAGAAAACGTTACAGGCAACACTCTCCCCGCAGTTTTCGTTTGCAACCACGGAGAAATATACGGTCCCATAACCGCGGTGACCCATCTTCCGTATTATTTCAGACCCTGGACTCACGCAGATATGCTAAGCTACCAAAGCGCCAAGGAGCGTATATATAATGGTACAATAAAGCCTTTAAAAATACCCGAATTTCTAAAGAAACCAATTACATGCATATTTGCACGCTTGAGCACATGGGCGTTAAATTCGTTTGACCCCGTGCCGGTATACCTTGAAAGCATCCGAACCGTATACAAAACCATGCAGGCATCCGTGCTTACCCTTGCGCAGGGCGATTCCCTGCTTATCTTCCCGGAAAATCCCGCAAGCGAGCAGGACGGAAAATACGTTACGGGGGGTGTAAGCACGCTTTATACCGGCTTTGCCCAGCTTGGCATAGAATACTATAAGAAATACGGAAAAAGCATTACCTTTTATCCTGTTTACGCCTCAAAAGCAAAGCGCACCTTCCGCATAGGAAAGGGCATATCCTTTAACAGCGATAATAACCGTCACGACGAAAAGCTGCGCATTGCAAAAGAGCTTGAGCGCTCAATGAAGGAGCTGTCGTTGCTGTAACGCCAAAACAAGCAGTTATACAAAACGCGCAAGACACAGTCTTGCGCGTTTTTTTTACAGCTTTTTTGTAAATTCCTTTATCTTATCTATCACCGACTGCTGCTTTGATCCGTCCAACGCCTTCCCAAGTATTCTCTGACGAAGTGCGGCAATGGCGGCATCAAGCCTTTGCTCAAAGCTGTCGGGGGCTTTTCTTACCACCCTTTCTCTGCTTCCCTGCTCCGCGAGCTCACCACCGGGCAAAAGATAAGCATCCCCACTGTAGGGAGCATGGGCAATATATCCCATTTCCTTAAGCCTTGCGGTAAGGCTCTCCGCGCAAGCCTCGTCACCGTGGTTTACAAACACCGTGGGCTTTTTCTTGAAATTGCTCACCCACGCAATAAGTCCGTTCATGTCTGCGTGTCCGCTTATACCCTCCAGGGTAAATATTTTGGCGTTTACCGCTATCTCCTCCCCGAATATCCTTACGGTCTTGGCACCGTCAAGCAGTGCCCTTCCAAGGGTGCCCGCGCTTTGATATCCCACAAAAAGCACCGAGGAGTCACCTCTCCACAGATTATGCTTTAAATGATGTCTTATTCTGCCCGCAGTACACATTCCGCTTGAGGAGATTATGACCTTACATCCTCCCGTTTGATTGATGGCCTTGGATTCCTCTGCGGTCTGAGAGGTAACAAGCCCGTCAAATGCAATGGGGTTTATTCCCCTGCGAAGCAGCTGTGCAGTCTCCTCATCACAGCAGGCGATGGTATTTTGGTTGAAAACCTGAGTGGCCTTCACCGCCAAGGGACTGTCTACGTACACCTTAAAGGCATGCTCAACAAGCTTTTCCTGCTTTATCACCCTTAAAAAGTACAGAAGCTCCTGGGTTCTGCCCACCGCAAAGGAGGGTATCACCACGTTGCCGCCGCGGGAAAAGGTATCGTTTAATATATCGGTAAGATTTTTGATGTAATCAGGCGCCTTAGGATGTGTACGGTCTCCGTATGTGGACTCCATTACAACAAAATCCGCACTGTCAATGGCTTCGGGATCGCGAAGTATGGGTTTATTGATATTTCCGATATCACCGGAAAAAACAATGGAGATATTCCTTCCCCTTTGACGCACATTCAGACGAATGCTGGCAGACCCGAGAAGATGCCCCGCATCAAAAAACTCTGCGGTAATGCCCTGTCTTATTTTTATGACCCTATGGTATTCACACGGCACAAACAGCTTTAGCGTGTCCTCGGCATCCTGCATGCCGTAGATGGGCCTTACCTCCTCCCTGCCCGCGCGCGCCGCCTTTCTGTTTTTCCACTCAGCCTCGGACTCCTGAATGTGTGCCGAATCCCTGAGCATTATCCCGCAAAGCTCCGCAGTTCCCTTGCTTGCGTATATCTCGCCCTTAAAGCCATTCTTGACCAGAAGCGGAAGCCTTCCCGTATGGTCGATATGAGCGTGGGTAACAAATACGTAATCAATGCTCGCCGGATCAATATCAAGCTCCTCATTGACGAAAATATCCTTGCCCTGCTCCATTCCGCAGTCAATTAAAATATTACAGTCCTCCATGCTCAGCAAGGTACAGCTTCCCGTCACCTCATGCGTTGCTCCGAAAAATTTCAGCTTCACGTTATCACCCCTGATGTTTTTTTATTATTATATCATATCCCAACAAGGATTTCAAGATGCAAAAAAACAAAGCCCAAGGCCTTGTTCTTTTTTACTGTTAATCAAGATCATTAAAATATGTCCATCGAAAAGCTCCGATAAGGTCGATCCCGCCCCGATAAAAGGCTTGCAGAGTTGATACCTCGGACATTTTCCGCCTTTGATCAAGTTGCAAATTAAGGAGATCATTAATTTATATAAATAACGAAAAAGCCCGCCTCCCCTTATGCCTAAAAGACATAACGCGAATGCGGGCTGTATAATTCAGCTTTTATCAGATGATATACTTGCTGTTTTTCGCGGGGCGAGCGTCAAGCTCGGCCTTCTTTTCCTCGTAGCCGGGTCTGCCAAGCAAAGCGTAGGTGGCGTTCTTGCCCTCCTCAACACCGGGCTGATCAAAGGTATTGATCCCCAGCATAGCACCTGCATATGCGGTCTCAAGCTCGTAGAAGAACAGAAGCTGTCCTACCGTGAACTCGTTTACCACCGGAAGGGTGATGGTGTGGCTCATCTTGCCGCTCTTCATAACTGCATACTCGGTGGCAAGCTGCTCGGCCTTGATAAGCTCCTGCATGGTGTGTCCGCAAAGGAAGTTTACTGCGGCGATATCCTCGCATCCGTTTGCGATGGTTACGTCGGTGCGATAGTTATCAACGGCAAGGAAGGTGATCACCTTATCAAAGGGGCCCTCGGTGTAAAGCTGGATCTGACTGTGCTGGTCGGTTACGCCAAGCGCCTTAACAGGGGTCTGTCCCGCATAAACCACGTTGCCGTTAAGGTCTACGCGCTTTCCCAGGCTCTCGCCCCAGAGCTGGCAGTACCAATCCGCCATATACTTAAGGCTGTCGGCATAAGGCATCATGACCGAGATGTTAGCACCCTTGCCCATGGCGATATACTGCATTGCGGCAGCCATGAGGGCGGGGTTTTTGTAGATATCGGCCTCGGAGCACATCTTATCCATATAAGCGGCACCCTCAAGAAGCTTTTTGATATCTATATTGCATACCGCGGCGCACAGAAGGCCTACGGGACAAAGCTCGCTGAAGCGTCCGCCCACGCCGTCGGGAATGATGAAGGAGCGGAAGCCCTCGCTCTTAACAAGCTTGATAAGATTTCCCTTATCAGCAGATGTGGTAGCAATGATGTTGTCCACCGCCTTGTCGCCAAGAGCCTTTTTAAGGATATCAAATATGATAAGGTACTGGGTCATGGTCTCGCTGGTGCTGCCCGACTTGGTGATGACGTTAAAGCAGGTCTCCTTGGGGTCGATAACGTCAAGCAGAGCCGCCATGCGCTCGGGATCCACGTTGTCCTCCACGTAAAGCTTGGGACCGTTGCGCTTTTGGTCGGAAAGCTCGTTATAGTGCATATGGTTGATGGCCTGCTGAAGAGCTATCGGGCCAAGTGCACTGCCGCCAATACCAAGAACCACGAAATTCTTGAATTTCGCGCGAACGAAGGCTGCAACCTCAAGAAGCTCCTTGACCACCTCGTCCTGATTGTAGGGAAGCTCGCTCCAACCCATCATGCCGGTGCCGCGATTCTTTGCAAAGTAGTCAAACGCCTCCGCAGCCTTAGGTACCACCGCCTCAAGCTCAGCATCGGTGATGCCGTGCTCGCCAATGGCATCAGCCATCATGTTGTTAACGTCAAGTCTTAATCTCAATTCATCCATAATACATACCCTTTCATTGTTTTATATCTTCCCGCCAAGTCAAGGCAGGTATTGTTTATATTATTGTACCCGAGGCATCAAACTATTACACTGCCCTCAAATACGTTCTCGGTATTTGCGGTAAGATAGATACCCTCGTCGGTATACACCACGGTAAGGTCGCCGCCAAGCTGCTTTACACATATCTCCTCGCCCTTTTTGCAGTAGCCGTTCTCCACTGCCGCCACAACTGCGGCACAGGCGCCGGTTCCGCAGGCCTGGGTCTCTCCGCTTCCGCGCTCCCAAACACGCATCTTAAGTGTATGCTGGTCGATGACCTTTATGAACTCGGTATTTACTCGCTCGGGGAAGAGCTCCTCGCACTCCTCAAACTTGGGGCCCACCTTACGGATATCCATAACGTCGATATTATTCATAAATACCACGCAATGGGGGTTACCCACCGATACGCAGGTGATATTATATTCGTTTCCGCCTATCATGGTGGCGTGATCCACCACCTTATCCCCGCTTATGTTTACCGGGATATTCTCAGGCTTCAGATCGGCCTTGCCCATGTCCACCCTTGCGGTGGTTACCTCATTGTTGCGGATAAACACCTTCACCCTCTTGATACCGCTCATGGTCTCAAGGGACATCTCGTCCTTTGTGACAATGCCGTTATCGTAAAGATATTTGGCAACACAGCGCGCGGCGTTACCGCCCATCTGACCCTCACTGCCGTCGGTGTTGAACATGCGCATCTTGGCATCGGCGATATCCGACTGTCCGATAAGCACGACGCCGTCGCCGCCAATACCGAAGTGACGGTCGCAAAGCCTTACCGCAAGGCCCTCGGGGTTGTTGATCTTCTGATCAAAAACATTAAAGAAGATGTAGTCGTTGCCGCATCCGTGCATCTTGGTGAACTTAAGCTTCATCTTGCTGTCGCGCATATTGTTTATATCCACAAGCTCGATGCTGCTTTGAGTATAGCGCGACTTAAGGGAGTCCGCAATGGCGTTTGCGGTGTCAAGGCTGGTAAGGCAGGGAATGCTTCTCTCTACCGCCTTTCTGCGGATCTTAACGCTTGCACGCTCGGGGATCCTTCCCTTTGCAGAGGTGGAGATAACGTAGTGTACCTTACCGCTTTCAAGCAGGGTAAGAGTATTATCGTCGGCATCCTCGTGGATCTTATTTACTCTGCGAACCGCAATGCCGTACTGCTCTAACGTGTCGGCGGTGCCGTGTGTGGCGTAGAGCTTAAAGCCAAGATCTGCAAACTTCTTTGCGATATTACCTATCTCGTTTTTATCAGAGTTACGTACCGTAATGAATACGCCGCCTCTGTCCTCCTCCTCTGCGGATGCACGCTTAAGGCTGTAGCCCGCGGCTACAAGTCCCTTGTAAAGCGCCTCCTCAAGGGTGCTTGCAATGCCCAGTACCTCACCGGTGGACTTCATCTCGGGTCCAAGGTGGCTGTCCACGTTTACAAGCTTTTCAAAGCTGAATACCGGAACCTTGACCGCCACGTAGGGGCTGTTCTTGTAAAGTCCCGTGCCGTAGCCCATATCGCGAAGTCTTTCGCCAAGCATACATCTTGTTGCCAAGGGAACCATGGGCACTCCCGTAACCTTGCTGATATAAGGTATGGTTCTTGAGGAGCGCGGGTTTACCTCGATGACGTAAAGCTCATCATCGTAAACAACGTACTGAATATTTACAAGTCCCAAGGTCTTAAGCTCAAGGGAAAGCATGCGAGTGCAGTCAACAATACGCTGCTGCATTTGATTGGTCACGTTCCATGCGGGATAAACGCTTATGGAGTCGCCCGAGTGAACGCCTGCGCGCTCCACGTGCTCCATAATGCCCGGAATTAGGATATCCTCACCGTCGCAGATGGCATCGACCTCTATCTCGGTTCCCATGAGGTATTTGTCGATAAGCACGGGGTTTTCTATACCCTGAGCAAGGATTATCGCCATATACTCGCGGATATCAGCCTCGTTAAAGGCGATTATCATGTTCTGTCCGCCAAGAACGTAGGAGGGACGAAGCAGTACGGGATATCCTATTCTGCTCGCGATCTCCAATGCGTGCTCGGTATCCATTACCGTATAGCCCTGAGGACGCTTGATGTTAAGCTTCTCAAGCACGGCGTCAAAGCGCTCTCTGTCCTCTGCGGCGTCGATGCTGTCCGCACCCGTGCCAAGAATGGTGATGTTATTCTTACTTAAGAATTTCGTAAGCTTTATAGCGGTCTGTCCGCCAAATGCCACCACTACACCCACCGGCTTTTCGGTGCGGATGATGTTCATAACGTCCTCGTCGGTGAGGGGCTCAAAGTAGAGCCTGTCTGCGGTGTCAAAGTCGGTGGATACGGTCTCGGGATTGTTGTTTACTATTACCACCTCGTAGCCCGCCTTTTTAAGTGCCCATACGCAGTGTACCGAAGCATAGTCAAACTCAATACCCTGACCTATTCTGATGGGGCCCGAACCAAATACCATTACCGTGGGCTTGCGGCTCTCCTTGCTTGCAAGGAACTCCTCTGCCTCGTTGACATCATCATATGTGGAATAGAAATACGGGGTCTGCGCGGCAAACTCTGCGGCGCAGGTGTCAACCATCTTAAATACCGCGTGCATTGGGGTGAACTCGCCACTGTTAAGGCTCTTGATGGTCTTGTCGGTATATCCCATGATCTTTGCCTCACGGTAAAGCTCCTGGGTCATGGGGCTGTTTTTAAGTGTGTTTTGCATATTTGCAATGTTAAGCAGCTTATACAAAAACCACAGATCTATTTTGGTGATATCGTGTATATACTCGGGGGTTATGCCGCGAAGAAGCGCCTGATATACGATGAATATACGTTCGTCGGTCTGCTGCGAGATACGCTCTCTGACCTCCTCATCGCTAAGCGCGGCGTATTTTGCGCCGTCAAGCGAGTTGAGTCCGATCTCTGCACCGCGAACAGCCTTCAGTATGGCCTGCTCGAAGGTGGCACCTATTGCCATTACCTCACCGGTAGCCTTCATCTGGGTACCCAGAGCGCGCTTTGCATAAACGAACTTATCAAAGGGCCATTTGGGGAGCTTGACCACCATATAGTCGATGGTGGGTTCAAAGCAAGCATAGGTCTTGCCCGTAACGGCATTAAGTATCTCGTCAAGGGTGTAGCCGATGGCGATCTTTGCCGCAACCTTTGCAATAGGATATCCGGTCGCCTTACTTGCAAGAGCGGAGGAGCGGGAAACGCGGGGGTTTACCTCGATGACCGCATACTCGAAGCTGTCGGGCTTAAGCGCGAACTGACAGTTACATCCGCCCTCTACCTTCAGCGCGTTAACAATGTTCAGCGCGGCGGAACGAAGCATCTGATATTCCTTATCCGCAAGGGTGACCGCAGGAGCAACAACGATACTGTCGCCCGTGTGGATGCCAACAGGGTCAAGGTTTTCCATTGAGCATACCGTAATGGCGTTACCCTTGGAGTCACGAATTACCTCAAACTCTATCTCCTTCCAGCCCGAGATGCACTTCTCAACAAGTATCTGATGTATAGGCGAAAGGCGCAGACCGTTGGTTGCGATATCGCGAAGCTCGGCCTCGTCGTTTACTATACCGCCGCCGCTTCCGCCAAGGGTGAACGCGGGACGAATGATGACGGGATATCCTATCTTAGCCGCAAACTCAGCAGCGGCCTCAAGGTCGTTTACCACAAGGGAAGGAATGCTTGGCTGGTTGATGGAGTCCATGGTATCCTTAAAGAGCTGACGGTCCTCTGCCTTGTCGATGGTCTCGGGGTTGGCGCCAAGGAGCTTGACTCCCATTTTATCAAGGAAGCCTTCCTTTGCAAGCTGCATGGAAAGGGTAAGACCGGTCTGCCCTCCGAGGGTGGAAAGCAGGCTATCGGGACGCTCCTTTTCAATTATTCTTTTAATTACGGGCAAGGTGAGCGGCTCGATATATATGTGATCCGCCATTGCCTTGTCGGTCATGATGGTAGCGGGGTTGGAGTTTACAAGCACTACCTCAAGTCCGTCCTCCTTAAGAGCACGGCAAGCCTGGGTGCCCGCATAGTCAAACTCGGCGGCCTGTCCAATAACGATAGGACCCGAGCCTATTACCATTACTTTTTTAAGATCCTTACGAAGCGGCATATTACTTACCCTCCTTCATCATATCAATAAAGTTATCAAACATAAATTCGGTGTCAAGAGGTCCTCCGCACGCCTCGGGATGGAACTGAAGCGTAAATGCGGGACGGTCGGTATACTTGATGCCCTCGCAGGTGCCGTCGTTTACGTTTATGTAGCTTACAACGCCACCCTCGGGCAGGTTATCGGTGTCCACCGCATAGCCGTGTCCCTGTGCGGTTATGTATATGCGATCGCCAAAGGCATCCTTGACCGGCTGATTCTCTCCTCTGTGGCCGTATTTCATCTTTATGCACCTGCCGCCAAGAGCCTTGGCAAGCACAAGATGTCCCAGACAGATGCCCATTGTGGGGATCTTTTCCTGCGCTACCTTTTTGACCTCGGAAATGATATCCTCTATATCGTCGGGATCTCCGGGGCCGTTAGAGAGCAGGATCCCATCGGGCTTAAGAGCAAGTATCTCCTCCGCGGTGCTTGTAGCGGGCATATATGTGACCCTGCAATCGCGCTTAATAAGGCTCTCCTCTATTCCCTTTTTCGCACCGAGGTCCCAAATTACAACGTGGTATTTTCCTTCGCCCACAGTGCGCGAGCTTGCGCAGGTAACGCTCTTTACAGCATCCCTTACCTTATAGTCCGCCAGCGCCTTTGCCTCGGCCTCGGTAAGCTCGGGGCTTGCAGAGATGCGGGCGTTCATAACGCCGTTCCTGCGCACTATTCTGGTAAGCTCGCGAGTATCGATGCCGCTCAGAGCCACCACTCCGTTTTGCGTTAAAAAAGTGTCAAGACGACCTTCGCAACGGAAATTAGAAGGCACCTGACACCACTGTCTGACAATATAACCCTTTACGTGAACCTTATCACTTTCAAAATCCTGAGGAATAACACCGTAATTACCGATAAGAGGGAATGTCTGAATAACGATCTGACCGTAATAGCCCGGATCGGTAAGTGCCTCAAGATATCCCGTCATAGCCGTGGTAAACACCAATTCACCGGTGACCTGACCCTCAGCACCGAACATTTCGCCCTTGAAAACAGTACCGTTACTTAAAATAAGGTAACCATCTCTTTGCATAAATAACCTACCTCTCTACATTTAGCTCCGCTTATTATCCTACGCCGCAAGGCAAGAAAAAAGCAGAGCAATATTGATCTGAATTTTCGCTCCGACCCTTCAAGCCGCATTGCCCACACTGCAGCATAAGCAAAGCGACAAACAAGGCGGACGCTTAATGAATGCAGAGTCCTTTCGCGTTGCTTCTTAAGCATCTCTCAAGTCTCCGCACTTTTATCCATTATACTACATTTAGCAAAAAGAATAAAGTATTTTTTTAAGATTTTTATATGTTTTATTTATAAATTTATATATATAATATATATTATCACATATGTGCAAAACTGCATTTGTTTGGTAAATCACCTCTAAAACTTAATTTTATTAAGTTTGATCGCCATTATTATTCATTTTAAGCACGTTTATACCCCGTTTCAGCGGTATTTTGAACATTATTGATTAATTTTCTTAATAAAATAAGGTTGACACATATCGTCATTAAAAGTATAATAGCCACATTAAAGGTGCTGTGGATGTATTCTGCAGCGTTTTGCTTTTAGCTACAGTAAGGAGGCAATAAAAATGGGTAATCCTACCGAATATTTCGGCAGTCTTGTCTTTAACGATGAGGTAATGAGGGCACGCCTGCCAAAGGAAATATACGACACCTTAAAGGCAAGGATAAATGACAATCAGCCCCTTGACCGCGCCATTGCAAACGAGGTCGCAAGCGCCATGAAGGATTGGGCTGTGGAAAAGGGCGCCACCCATTTTACCCACTGGTTCCAGCCCATGACAGGCATCACCGCCGAGAAGCACGACAGCTTCATCACTCCCGTGGGCGACGGCAGTAAAATAATACTTGACTTCTCGGGCAAGGAGCTCATAAAGGGCGAGCCCGACGCATCAAGCTTTCCCTCGGGCGGTCTTCGCGCCACCTTTGAGGCGCGCGGCTACACCGCATGGGACCCCACCTCCTATGCCTTTATTAAGGACAACACCCTTTGCATCCCCACAGCGTTTTGCTCCTACGGAGGAGAAGCGCTTGATAAAAAGACTCCTCTTTTGCGCTCCATGGAGGCACTTAACACCCACGCCGTCAGAGTCCTCCACGCCATCGGTAACACCGAGGTGCACAGCGTTTACACCACCGTAGGCGCAGAGCAGGAGTACTTTTTGGTGGACAAGGCATATTACGATCGCAGAAAGGATCTCATCTACACCGGCCGTACCCTTTTCGGCACCATGCCCCCCAAGGGTCAGGAGATGGACGACCATTACTTCGGGGTCATAAAGCCGAGAGTAAAGGCGTTCATGAAGGAGCTTAACGACGAGCTGTGGAAGCTTGGCGTGCTTGCAAAGACCGAGCATAACGAGGCGGCTCCGGCACAGCACGAGCTTGCCCCCATCTTTTCAAGCGCAAACATTGCGGCAGATCACAATCAGCTCACCATGGAGATAATGAAAAAGATCGCGGCAAACCACGGCCTTGTATGTCTGCTTCACGAAAAGCCCTTCGAGGGGGTAAACGGAAGCGGTAAGCACGACAACTGGGCAATGTGCACCGATACGGGGGAAAATCTGTTCAATCCCGGCAAGCACCCCTACGAAAACACCCGCTTCTTACTGCTCTTATGTGCGGTTATAAAGGCGGTTGACGATTATCAGGATCTTCTTCGCATAAGCGTTGCAAGCGCGGGCAACGACCACCGTCTGGGCGCTCACGAGGCACCCCCCGCAATAGTTTCCATGTTCCTTGGAGACGAGCTTTGCGACATCCTTACCGCGATACGGGACGGTCGGGAGTATCACGACAGAAAATCCATCCGCATGGAGGTAGGCGCACACGTTCTGCCCACCTTCAGCAAGGATACCACAGACAGAAACCGCACCTCACCCTTCGCCTTTACGGGTAATAAGTTCGAGTTCCGCATGGTGGGCTCCTCCATGTCGGTGTCCGACGCAAACGTGGTGCTCAACACCGCCGTAGCCGAGGTGCTCAGCGGCTTTGCAGATATACTCGAGGCTGCCGACGACACCGAAAAAGCAATGCTTAACATCATCAAAAGCACGGTAAGGGATCACGAGCGCATCATTTTCAACGGCAACAACTACTCCGATGAGTGGGTTGCGGAGGCTCAAAGGCGCGGTCTGCTCAATCTCCGCAGCACCCCCGACGCCCTCCCCCATTTTGTGGATAAAAAGAATATCGAGCTTTTCACAAAGCACAACGTGTTTACCACGGCAGAAATGTATTCCCGTCTTGAGATACTGCTTGAGACCTACAATAAGACCGTGTGCATAGAGGGCAAGACCGCTCTTGACATTCTTCGCAGAAAGATAACCCCGTCGGTCATATCCTACTGCAAGGAGCTTGCCGAATCCATAAATGCCAAAAGAGCCGCTCTGCCCGAGGTAAACGTCGATGCCGAGCTTGATATGCTCTCCATCCTCAGCAACGCAAGCGGCGAGCTTTATAAGGTGGCAAAGGAGCTTGACGATGCGGTCAAATACGCAGCAGGCATATCCGACGCTCAGCTTGCGGCGCGCGCATACCACGACCGCGTGCTTGACGCAATGAGCCGTGCCCGCAAAATAGCCGATGCCGCAGAGACCCTCATTCCCAAGTGGCCCATCGCCTCCTACAGTAAGCTGCTCTACGGTGTATGATCAAATAAGCAAAGGCGCTTTACGCTGTGCGTAAAGCGCCTTTTTTGTTTTTACCGTGAGCCGCAAGGGCCCATCAGCTATGCTTCAGCCTGTCCCAATACTCATCAAAGGTCTTCATGCTTATATCCTTAAGGGCGTATCCGTCAGCGTTTACCGCCTCCTCCACCCTGCAAAAGCGCTCAACGAATTTATCGGTGGCTTTATTAAGCGCCATTTCGGGCTGAATACCGCATTTTCTTGCAAGATTGACGGCGGAGAACAAAAGATCCCCCATCTCCTCGCGCGCCTTGTCAGCATCGTTCATTACAAGAACAAATTCCTCTATCTCTTCTCTCAGCTTTATAAGGGCTTGCTCGGCATCCTCAAAGTCAAAGCCGGCATGGCGAGCCTTGTCCCCCACCTTTTCCGCCCTCATGAGCGCGGGCAGAGAAACAGGCACGCTTTTAAGCACCTCGGAGTCGGTCTGATGCCGTTGCTCCTTTTTTATTTTTTCCCAATTGTCCAGCACCTCATCGGCGCTGTCCGCCTTGGCGCTGCCGAAAATATGCGGATGACGCTCTATCATCTTTTTGCATACCGCATTAACGGTATCATCATAGGTAAAATCCGCATGCTCGCTTGCGATCCGTGCATGGAATACCACCTGCAAAAGCACGTCGCCAAGCTCGTCGGCAAGGCTGTAGGGATCCTCTTTCTCCACGGCATCGGCAACCTCGTACGCCTCCTCGATAAGATACCTCGTAAGGCTCTTGTGGGTCTGCTCCTTATCCCACGGACACCCATCCGCGCCGCGCAGGATGCGCATTATGTGCACAAGATCCTCGGTAGTATAGCTTACAAGCCTGTCAAACTCCACCCCCGGCACCACCAATGCAGTGGTGTGATAAAAGCCCTCCAAGCGGTCCATACGGTAAAGCTCTATGCGCTCAAGTCCCTTATGACTGTAGATGAAGGCCTCCTGCTCGCCGTCGTATCTGTCAAGCAAGCGACATTTTATCCTGCCCGCAATAAGCGCAGAATCCATTCCCGTGATGACCAACGTCTCCTTTGCATCAAACGAGGCATCGCAGGCCTCGGTGGCGGTAAGCACCCGCTTTGTACCCACTATCCCGCACTCGGCGCACGCCCTGTCGGCAAGTGATACCCCCGGCATCAGCCTGAAGGGTATATTCTTCCGATCACACCTCTGGCGCAATGCACCTACTGCGGTATCGTCAAGTCCGCTTCCGAACACACCGTAGCAGACCTCACCCTCAAGAGAGCACAGATGCTCCGCTATGGCCTCGGAGAGCCCGTCGAAATCCTCACATTCCTCATAAAACGAATCGCATGTAAAGGTCTCGCGAAGCTCATTTATTCGGGTAAATATATCAAGCTTATCGGTCTGAAGCACCAAATTATCGCAATCAAGCATGGTCTGCCACGCCCTTTGCGATATGTCCTCCGCCTCAATTCCGCATCCGATCACCGTTATCATATTCCATCCTCCAAGTATTATTTCTTCTCATTTACCGTGCTTCCGCCAAGAACCTGAACGCATCTTGACACCGCAGTGCGGCTATCTCCCCACTCAAGGTCCTTACTGCGATAGTCAAACATCTTGGTAAAATGCTCCACCGACTCCTCAAGGGCGTGCATCTGCTCCTGCTCAAGTCCCACAAGCTTCTGTGTAAACGCCTCAAGCTGCTTTGAGGAGCACACCTTACGGGAATGCACCAAAAGCTGATAAAAATGCCTCCGGCAAAAGCCGTTGCAGTCGTTAAAGAGCTCACGGAAGCGGGATTCATCAAAATAAAGACTGATAAGGGTCTGGATATATCTGTCCATGTTTTCCTGCGTGCTTTTGCATATGAGACACTCATCATTATTTTTATTGAGCACCTCACCCAGCTTTTTAAGGCTCTCCTCGGCGCTTTTAGACCTACCGCAGCATTTTTTTGCATAATCACGCGCAGCCTTTTCCACCCTCTTGTTTTGCTCACAAAGATAAGTATGCAGCTGCAACGCAAGGGGAAGCTTGTTTCCCGCACTTGCAAGCATGTCAAGATGTCTGCCGCAGAAGCCGTGCTTGTTTACCTCCACCCTTATCTCGGGAAGCATCGCAGCATTGCCAAGGTAGTAATCCACGTAATCCGCCTCAAGCTTATTCTCAAGCGAGCAAAGCGGACAGGTGCACTTTTTTTCAAATACCTCATAAACAGAAATGGTCTCGATCTTATACGCCATAATTATCCCCTTCACCATTATTCTCTGTCCCGACCCGACATAATTATCCTGCCGACTCATTACTAAAGGCTATTATAACACATATTTTCACAAATAGAAACATACAATTTAACACTAAGGATAAATTTACAAAAAAGGACGGATAATTATGGCAAAATACTTTTCGGGAAAATACGTTGGCTCAAGATCGCGCTCGGTTATATTATGCGTGATACTGCTGATCCTTGCGGCACTGCTTTTATTTATTGGTGCAAGCGGTAAGGTGATAGCGGAAAATTTGCTCCTTCCCATATTCGGAGAGATCGAGCCTATATTCACCCCTCTGCCTGAGGGGTATACCTCCTGCCGCATTACCCTGCCGCGGCTTGACGTCTATACCTTGGTGCTCTACAGCTCGGACTCCTCACGGGATGCCTCCCTTGCCGCGGAGCGGATACGCCAAAGGGGCGGTGCGGGCTACGTTTTCAAGGAGGGCAATTATATGGTGATAGCCTCGGGCTACCAAAGCCTTGCGGATGCGCGGGCGGTGGCAAACAAGCAGGGCGAGGAATATCTCCCCGAGGTATTTCTGCTCTCAAGCGGGAGCGTCAGCTTCGAGGTAAAATGCATGGAAAAGGACGCTCTTTCCATGAAGGATGCCTGCGAGACTTATTCCGGGGAGCTTATGAGCATCATCAAGGAGAGCATGGAGCTTGAAAGAGGAAATATCGGACAAAGCGAGGTAAAAATGCGTTATCTCAATAGGGCGGCCGATGCAAAAAGAATGGTGGAAAGGCTTGAAGATGTGCCCTCGGGCAAGGATGATGAGCTGATCACCCGTCTTTTGACCCTATATCGCAACGCGGAAACCAGATTTCGAGAAATTTATTCAAAAAATTATGAATATAGTATAGATTTTTTTGCAGATATACGCTATAATTATATAGAGATGACGGTAGAGTATCAAAACGCCGTCCAAAACCTTACTTAAAAGGAGAAAAACAGTGAAAATACGACAGATTCAGGAAATTCTTGATGCCACCTGCCTTTGCGGTGATAATTTTGACGGGGACTGCTTTGCGGGCTGCGGCTGTGACCTTATGAGCGACGTTCTCGCCTTTCCCAAGGAGCATATGTGCCTGCTTACAGGCCTTACCAATCCTCAGGTCATCCGCACAAGCGAAATGCTTGACGTTATGTGCGTGGTATTCGTTCGCGGCAAGCGTCCCCCGGAGGAAACGCTGGAGCTTGCTCAGGAGCTCGGCATAACGGTATTCAGCACCAAGTACACCCTCTACGAGGCCTGCGGCAAGCTTTACGCTCACGGTCTGCCCAGCAAAAACGAGGTGTGATATGAGCGAGCTTCTCTATAAGGAAATATATCCCGTAGATAAGGACGATTTCGTTCGTGCGGGGGAAGCCAGCGCCAAAATAAAGCGCACTCTCAAGCAGCTTGGGGTGGATGCGGACAAGATCCGCCGCACCTCCGTGGTTTCCTACGAGTGCGAAATAAACCTTATCATACACTCCCTTGGCGGACAGATGTGCCTTGAGGTAACGGATGAGGAGATCATAGTATCCTCCTCGGACAAGGGTCCCGGAATAAAGGATATCAGCCTCGCCATGAAGGAGGGCTGGAGCACAGCGAGCGACTCGGTGCGCGAAATGGGCTTCGGCGCAGGCATGGGCCTTCCCAACATGAAGCGCCATTGCGACGAGTTCATCCTCAACTCTGCCCCCGGAGCGGGCACCGAAATAGTAATGAAGATCAAAATCTGATATTCATCTCCGCGGCAGTCTGCCATATTTGATGATTCATACAACGCCGCTTTAAAAACTCCGAAAGGAATAACAGTAATGCCACAGTATTATCATTCGGTTACCTTGGATAAGGACAAGTGCACCGGCTGTACAAGCTGTCTGAAGCGTTGCCCCACCGAAGCCATAAGGATTCGAGACGGTAAGGCACGCATAATAAGAGAGCGCTGTATAGACTGCGGCGAGTGCATCAGGGTATGTCCCCATCACGCCAAGGTCGCCATAACCGATTCCCTTAGCGATATAAAAAAATTTCGCTACAGCGTAGCTCTGCCAGCCCCCACCCTTTACGGACAGTTTCAGGGGCTTAGTGATATCGGTCAAGTCATAAAGGCACTTTGCGATATCGGCTTTGACGGAGTTTACGAGACCAGCGCAGGTGCAGACGTTTTGTCAAAATACATACGGGAGCTGGTGCATAAGCCAAATAATCCACGCCCCCTGATCTCCAGCGCATGTCCTGCGATAATGCGTCTTATTCAGGTGCGCTTCCCCTCATTAAGGGAAAATATCGTCCCCTTCAGACCCCCCGTCGAGGTGGCGGCCTCCCTTGCGCGGGAAAGCTTCAGCAAAAAATGGGGATGCGCCAAGGAGGATATCGGTATATTCTTCATCACCCCATGCCCCGCTAAGATGACTGCGCGCATGGCACCCCTTGGCAGTAAGAGCTCCAATGTGGACGGCGCCATCTCCATAATGGAGCTTTACGGCTCCCTTGCAAGCAAGATCGGGGACAACCTCAAGCACGGCTGCGAGATACCGAGCCGCTTGGGACTTGCGGGCGGCGTAGGCTGGGCGGCAAGCGGCGGCGAGGCCACTCAGGCAGGTATTGAAAATTACCTCGCGGTGGACGGCATACATAATGTCATCAAGGCTCTTGAGGAGATAGAGGACGGCAGACTCAGCGATATCGACTTCTTTGAGGGACTGGCATGCACGGGTGGATGCGTTGGCGGCCCGTTGGTATTTGAATACAGCTACATCACCAAAATGCGCCTTAAAAAGCTCTGCGAGGCAATGCGCAAGCAGGACAGACAGGATTACAGGTCAAGCGTCATTTTGGAGGACGAGCAGATGATATATCTGGACAGCGAGATACCTCCAAACCCGGTCTTAAAGCTTGATCCCGACTTCAGGGTGGCCATCAAGATGATGGAGCGCATCGACGCCATCGAGGCAGATCTGCCCGGTCTTGACTGCGGATCCTGCGGAAGCCCCACCTGCCGTTGTCAGGCAGAGGACATTGTAAGGGGTTATTCCACGGAAATCGACTGTATTTATAAATTAAAAGAGAAATTTCGCAATCTTTCGCTTAACGAATCGGAAAATAAGTGATATAATAAGTTAAATTATTTTAAAAAATAAAACCAAAGAGGTTAGTAATAACCGAAAGGAGCTTTTACCATGACGGTTAAAGAACTTAAAGAATTAATTAATGCCACAGATCTCAGTGCACCCTCCTCCGACAGAGAGATATCCTCGGGTATGGTGTGCGACCTTTTGTCCTGGGTAATGGCAGGCGGAAGCGCAGGCATGGCTTGGGTGACCGTACAGACCCATCTTAACGTGGTTGCCGTTGCCGCACTTCACGACATCGCCTGCGTTATTCTTCCCGAGGGCATCAAAATGGAGGGCGCTCCCCTTGAAAAGGCCATCGCCGAGGGCATCGTGGTTCTTTCAAGCCCCCTTACCGCATACAACATCTGCGGACTTATGTACAAAAACGGAGTGCAATAAACGGAGTACAAAATGAAGCTTTATGCCGACCTGCATATACATTCCTGCCTCTCTCCCTGTGGGGACGAGCTTATGACGCCTAACAATATCGTTAATATGGCGTTGTTAAAGGGCCTGGATATAATAGCGGTTTCAGACCATAACACCTGCGGCAATCTGTCGGCGGTGTGTTCGGTTGCGGCACAAAACGGCTTAACGGTCATACCTGCAATGGAAATGGAAACAATGGAAGAGGTGCATACTCTTGCGTATTTTGCTACGCTCGAGGATGCACTTTCCTTTTCCGACGAGATATATACCTACCTCCCCTCTGTTGCGAATAACCCCGATTTCTTCGGCAGACAGCTTTATATGAACGATGATGACGAAATAGTAGCCCAGGAGCCTAAGCTTCTGTTAAGCGCCCTCAGCATCACGGTGGAGGAGGGCTTCGAGATGGTCAAAAAGCACAACGGCATCGCCGTACCTGCACATATCGATCGCCCAAGCCACGGTATGATCCCCATTCTCGGCTTCATCAACCCCCATCTTGGGGTGACCTGCGTTGAGGTCTCCCCCATCGGTATCGCGCAGGGCTTTGCTCAGTACGACCCAAGGCTTCTTACCATCACCAACTCCGACGCCCACGACCTGGGCAGTATTCTGGAGCCAATACATCAGATAGAGCTTGAGCAAAATACCCCCGAGGCATTTCTCGAAATGCTTCGCCGCGGCAAGGCATAGCTGAAGATTATTAAATTTTTAGGAGAACTGATATGCAATATACACAAAGCGAATGGTTCGGCTTTAAAAAGCTTGAATTTACCTTTAACGGCAGATACGCCGTGCTGGTCTGTCCCGAAAAGCCCGATGCTTCAAGGCGTTGGCTTTTAAAAACCGAGTATTTCGGTGCCTTCCCCAATTTCGAGGTGGAGATGCTGAATCGCGGCTACCACGTAGCACATGTAAGCAGTATCACACGTTGGCACTTAAACGAGGATACCGAGACCCGCGCAGAGTTCTGCCGCTTTCTGCACAACGAGTGGGGGCTTAACGAAAAATGCGTCCCCGTCGGCATGAGCTGTGGCGGAATGCAGGGAGTTTATCTTGCTTCAAGCCATCCCGAGTGCGTAAGCGTGCTGTATCTTGACGCCCCCGTTATGAACCTTCTAAGCTGCCCCTTCGCCGTGGGCAGAAGCGATGCCCCCATGAGCGAGGAGTTTGTCAATGCCAAAAATATGACCCTCTCCGAGCTTCTCAGCTTCCGCGACCACCCCATCGACCGCTTCCCAGCTTTACTTGAGCATAAGATCCCCGTCGCCCTTGTTTGCGGCGACGCCGACACCACCGTTCCCTACAAGGAAAACGGCGAGCTGCTCTCCAAGCTCTACCGCCAAAAGGGTCTCCCCCTTTACGAGGTGCTAAAGCCCGGCTGCGACCACCACCCCCACGGTCTTGAGGACAATACCGAGCTTATAAAATTCATCGAAGCCTACTACAAATAAAAAACCGCCGCCGAGCATATACTCGGCGGCTTAAATTATTTAACGCTGATTTCTTCAATTGTCAGTTTGCTCATTACAAAAAGTCTTCCTCAGTATAGTCGCTAGATGCTTTATAGTTTTTATCAACGTGAGCCCTCATATAATCTCCAATTCAAAATTAATTTATTTTCACAGTTTGCCATAAGCTCAATCATCCTAACACAAGGAGTCTGGTAATCTTGGGTTATTATAGACCACTTCCCTAACAATGAACTCGTCATTGTATTGCTCCGTTATATCTTTTCTGCATTGAACGGTCATAAAATTACCGTATTGATAATGGATAAAATAGTAGGTCACTACCGCTTCACCTTGTATGATCTCCTTCTTTACTGCATATTGATTTCCGTCTTGTAACTCTTTTAATTCTGCTCCGTTTTGTATGGACGACTCCCATTTACGATCATTGTTTTGTTTATCCCTATCCACGATAATGCTCCAATATGGATATCTCATAAACACCTGTACTTGACTGTCGTTTATTACTATTTTTTCTATGCTGTACGCACTTTCATAATAATCCAGATCGTCTAATACATAGTAATAAATATCGGGGGGCGGCACTTCATCCGTCCAATTATCAACCGAAGCCGCATCCCTATACTCTTGCCACGATTCATAAGCTTTATCTTCTCTTATTTCCGTGTAATTATTACACCCCGACAGCAAAGCAACCACCAATAACATTGTTACACATATAAACAGTTTTGTTTTTTTCATATTAATTATCCTCAAACCTATCAGCATCGAAATCAAGCACACATCTGTCACACCAAATGGTTGCAAGATCAAACTTGTCACTTTGTGGTATATTTGCAAATGAATCCAATCCACTATTATTAATACATTTCGAACCTACCGTACAATAAATATCATCACCACTATGCTCACCGTTATGTGTTGTACCAAAACAATGACTTATTTCATGTTGTATACGCCTAACACTGCCCATATATGCTAATGAATATGTATTATTTGTAGATGAAATGTTTACAACTGCAGTATTCCCCGGCACATAAGCCAATCCCCCTTGACACGTGTCAAAAGTTACCAGGTATATCTGCATGTCATAACCTGTTATGTCCTGTGCATTCGCATTATAAAAATAATTATAAAAACAGTTACATTCTGTTATATCGTCCGAATGCTCGCATGGAGTTCCGTTACAGTTTAAACATTCTCCATCTACCACACAATCATTTACTGAATCGTCATGATATGTAAAAATTGTAATTTCAAAATCTATATTCCATTTATGTTTAAACGGATACGAAGCTTTTTCCATCAAATCTGCAGCAACTAGTTGATACGAATCGCCAAACGTATCTTGATATGAGCTATCGCACATTACTTTTATATTTAATGTGTTTGCATTTGAAACGCGAACGATGCAAGATGATGTTTTTAAGCCTTGAGCTGTTGTGGCAGTAATTATGGCGGTACCATTTGATACGGCAGTAACTCTGCCTTCACCATCTACTCTGGCAACACTCAAATTGCTGCTTTCCCAACAAACATCAGTAACCGATGCGTTCGCAGGCAAAATATATGCCTCTAATACAAAACTCTCGGATGGTTGCAAATAAAATTCTGTAGCATTCAAGGTAATACCATCTACAGGCACTGCTACCACTTGTATCTCATATGTATCGGTCAATGTAGTATCATATATAGAGCTTACTGTAATCGTAGTATGTCCTGCTGCTCTTGCAGTTACTTTTCCTCCGCTTTGCACTGTAGCAACAGAACTGTTGCTACTGCTCCAGTTTAACTCAGATGATGAAAGATTGGTTAAAACAGAGAGATACCTAACCTCATCAATCTCCATATAACCATAATTCCCATCAAACTGCAAAACGTGACTGTCCGTTCCGTAATTTACAGTTAAATACGGAAGCTTTGTAGAATCGGCATTATTAGCGGACGCAAACGATCGATAATTCGGCGAGCTCTCATTGTTCATGCGTATCATAACACCCTTATACATAAAGGCTTGCCACCAGGTTATATAAGCATTTGTTATGTTAAAGCTGTACCATCCTGCGTTGCCAATTCCGGTACTGCCATTAAGAGCAGCATTTGTTGATGTGGAGCCGGAGGCATTATTCCACGTTGCACCTGATTCTGTCCACGTTTGGGCTCCCAACGATATCATGTATATATCTGCTTGCGCAACACTCGTGTAAGTTGATGTGCAGAACATTTGATAATATGCACTATTAATTGTAGAATACGTTAACCCGGGACGACTAACGCCGCCAACAAAGTTGGAATACTGTACTAGTATCCTGTTGCGTTGATGCGCCAGATTATATCCAAGTCGCATTGAGGTGCTTGTGCCGTAGTTGGTATCGGGGTGTCCTTCTGAGATATACGTATCCTGAATATAATTGCTTGTTACGTTAAACGAGGGGTCAACGTACACAGGATATACCGTTGTATCGGCAGCTAAGAACTCCTCGGGCACGGTTATTGTAAAGATGTACTTCTCGTTCTCTTTTACTGTTTGAATGCTGCCCTGAGCATAGGTTATATGCTCGTCCCAATTGTCTGTGGCTTCATTCTCTCCCGTAAAGCTGTCGGTTACCTCAAGGTCGCCAAAGGAGAATATTACCTCATCGCCATCGGCTATTACGTACTGTCCGCCCGACTGCTTTAATTCAAGACCCGCGGTTTCCACCTCAAAGCTAAAGGTGTTTACTCCCTGATAGCT
>JAFXDC010000057.1 GCA_017516345.1 Clostridia bacterium
ACCATCTGCACCCAAGGGAGTCTCACCCTCCGACTGTCTGTACTTCTCGTTGCAATATACGGTATAGTCTCTGCCCTCAAAGCTGACGGGGCGGGTATGTCTGTAGCTCTTCGCCAAAAATTCGGTGGCCTTTATGCCCCTTTCAATGCCCACCTTCTTAATGCTCTGTATATAATAAACGTCGTTCTCAAGCGCTTTTAACGCCGCATCGGAGGAGATATACACCCTCTCTAAGAGTCCCGCATAAAACGCCCTTTCTCCGATGCTCCTTACCCCCTTACCTACCGTAAGAGCGGTGAGCTTGTCGCACCGGAGGAAGCACTCCTTGCCTATGGTCTGAACGCTGTCGGGGATCACCACCTTTTTGAGCTTGGTTCCCATAAATGCCCTGGCGCCAATGCTTTTTACCCCCTCGGGAATGGTTATTTCGGTGATGATACAACCTGCAAAGGCCTGGTCGCCGATGCTCTCCAAGCCCTCGGGCAGGGTCACGGAGCTTATTCCCCTTATTCCCTTAAATGCATACGCCCCCACGCTTTTCGTGCCCTCGGGCACCACTACGTCTGTCACCTGCTTGCCGTTAATAAACAGCATGGCGCCGTTATAAAAATTCGCATTCTCCGCATCGTACTGGGTCTCGAGCTCGTTTAATTTTATCTCGCGCTTAAAGCTTAACCATGAATCGATATCCTTAATATGTATCTGCTTGATGCTTTCTCCAAATACCTCGCGACCAATCTTTTTTATTCCCCTTCCCAGGCTCACCTTCTCCAGGGAAGTGCAACTATCGAACTTGCCCGTGATCTGAGTAACGCTGTCGGGGATCACCACCTCGGTCAGGCCTGTGCAGGCAGTAAAGGCGTAGCAGTTGAGCTTGGTCATGCTATCGGGGATCACCAGTCTTTTGATGCTTTCGCAGGCGTAAAAGGCATCGGTCTCAATGCTCTCTACACCGTCAAGCACCACCTCTTCAAGCTTGGAGCAATGCATAAACGTATTGGCTCCCACCTCTTTTGCGTGGATCTCCACCCTCTTTAATGAAGACAACCTGAAGCGCTCTATCCTTTCTACGCCCTCCTCCACAACGATGGTGCGTATATTGTCCTTAAAGATCTCAAAGCCATAGGTTGGCTGATACTGCATTTCGCCCTCGCCCGATATGGTAAGGGTACCGCTTTGCTCATCAAAGCTCCAATATACGTTTTCTCCGCACTGCCCGCCGGTTTCCGCGTCCGCATAAGACACCGTGCAAACGGCTACAATGGCAAGAATAAGCAAAAGCATTACGATGTATTTTTTCATCCTGTTACCGCCTTTATAAATATTTATAAAAATTATATCATATTTAGGTGGCGTTAGCAAGCAAAAACACAAATCGGTGTCCATCAAAAAACCGCCAAGGCTCCCAAATGCAGTACTCTCAAGGCAAAAAAACTGCCCAAGCACTCTTAAAGAGCACTTGGGCAATAAGCTAAAAATTTATCACAAATATTTACTTTTGCATTTTGGTTATCTGCTCCACCGATTTTACCACCGAATGCTTTATCGGGGTCCAGCCGATGTGCTTAAAGCGGATTATCGCCCACACCGATACCGGAATATAGGTAAGCATAAACAGGGGGAAGGTAAAGGTGTAGAGTATTTTGTCAAGCGAGGGGCAGTTGATATTCTTCCACTCGGTAACGGTGGTTATAAGCCCCACTATGTACAAAAGCCCATAGCACTTAAGGAAGGTGGCGGCAAAGCTTGTAATTGCCATGTTCAGATATATCTCAGTATTGGGTACAGAGAAGGCATAAATGAACTCCACTGCGTGGCAGGCAATGCTCAAAAGGGTCAAAAACAGCGCGGGGAAAATGGTCATAAGCATATCGTAGCTTGCAAAGCTTCCCTTGCGGAATATGTTGGATGCCAGCTTCTTGCCGTATTTTCCAAGCACCTGATAGAAGCCCTTGCTCCAGCGCAGTCTCTGTGCCCAGGACTGCTTGAAGGTCTCGGGCTGCTCATCGTAGAGCATGGCGCCCGCGGCATAGCCTACGCGCTCCCCGTGTATGATGCTGTCGGTGGTAAACTCAATATCCTCTGTAAGAAGATGATGCTTCCAGCCGTAGTTCTTGCGAAGTATATCAACGTGCACCATAAAGCCCGTGCCGCTTATTGCACAGCTTGTGCCAAGATCCATCCTGGCGTGATTTAAATACTTGCTCTCTCTTACAAACCACAGGCTGTAGCCCGCGCTTATCCAGTTGGTGTTGTAGTTCTTACTGTTGCGATAGCTTGTAATGACGCGATATCCTCTGTCGAACACCCTGTTCATCTCGCTGATGTAGTTTTCCTTTAACACGTTGTCGGCATCAAGCACCAAAAAGCCCTCACACTTGGTCTCCTGGGCAAGCAAGCGCTTAAAAAGGAAGTCAAGAGCGTAGCCCTTACCTATCCTTGTCTTATCGTTTCTCTCCAATACCCTTGCACCCATGGAGCGCGCTACCTCTGCGGTGGCGTCGTCGCAGTTATCCGCCACAACGAAGACCTCCAAAAGCTCCTGAGGGTAATCCTGGTCTGCAATGCTCTGTAAAAGCTGACCTATAACGTTTTCCTCGTTGCGGGCGCAGATCACCACGCCGTAGCGATGCTTTTCCTTTGCATCCTCTATCCTTCTGGGTTTTTTAACCAGCATGTAAGCCACATAGAACAGCTGATACGCATAGCACAGTATAAAAGCAAATGCAAGGCATTGCTGAATAATGTATATGGTTTCCAATTCGATTTCTCCCTTACGGTTATTGAGTCCTGTGCAAGCACACAAAACCATCTTATTATATCATGTTTAGCGTTTTTGTAAATCGGTTTTGATGTTTTTTGACGGTTTTTCCGTTTTTTTATCCTTAAAATCATCATTTTTTGCAGGATTTGAACCTTATTTTTCCAAAATTGCGATCCACTTCTCGCTGCGCGAACAATTTCCTTGACTAAATAAATTTTTCGGTTGCCAAGAGTGCAAGCTTTGTATATAATAATATAGTAATAATATAACGCTATGATGCCGAAGGTCAGCATTACCCTTTTACAGAGAGCGCGCCAAGGGTGCAAGGTGCGCATTGGGAAAATGCACTGTGACGTTGCGTCGGCGAAGCGGGCAGAGGCACAAGTCCTGCACGGTCACCCACCGTTAAAGGGTCAAAGCGGGCGCTTTTGCGCCAATCGGAGTGGAACCGCGGTCATGCCGTCTCTTTTTAAGAGACGGCTTTCGTTTTTTGTTTCGCTTCGGGCTGATTTTTAATTACCTCTTATTCTAAGGAGTATTTATGAAGCATTGGAAAACAGATATCCAGGCGGTGCTGGACCGAGACCCCGCAACCACGAGCAAGCTCGAGGTCATGCTGTGCTGTCCGGGATATAAGGCAATAAGAAGGCACCGACGTGCCCATTTCTTCTACAAGCACAATATGCGCTTCATCGCGCGCTATATCGCGGAGCGTACCCGTCGCAAGACCGGCGTGGATATCCACCCCGGCGCCACCATCGGCGAGGGATTCTTCATCGACCACGGCACAGGCGTGGTAATAGGCGAGACCACCGTGATAGGCAAGAACTGCTCCATCTTCCAGAACGCCACCCTGGGCGGCACGGGCAAGGATACAGGCAAGCGCCACCCCACCCTTGGGGATAACGTCATGGTATCCGCGGGAGCAAAGGTGCTCGGCCCCTTCACCGTGGGGGATAACAGCAAGATCGGCGCGGGCGCAGTGGTGCTCAGCGAGGTACCCCCGAACAGCACCGTGGTTGGAGTCCCGGGCAGAGTGGTGCGCAGAGGCAATATCAAGGTGGATTACTCCATGGATCAGCGCCTCCCCGACCCCATCAAGGAGGAGCTTCAGCGCTTGTGCAGCCGTATCGGCGAGTTGGAGCGCAAAATCAAAGGCATGCACGAATAAATTTTAGGAAAATAACTTTAAGGAAAAGGATGATATATAATGATAGTCTACAACACACTTCACAAAAAGAAAGAGGAGCTGGTTCCCATCAAGGAGGGCAAGGTGGGTATGTATTCCTGCGGCCCCACGGTATATAACTACGCCCACATCGGAAACCTGCGCACCTACGTATTTATGGATCTTCTCCGCCGAGGCCTTGCGCACGAGGGCTATAAGGTAAAAAGCGTAATGAACATCACCGACGTCGGTCACCTTACAAGCGATGCCGACTCAGGTGAGGATAAAATGGCTAAGGCCTCCCGCGAGCAGCAGAAGACCCCCTACGAGATCGCCGCTTACTACACCGGCATCTTCTTCCGCGATATCGAGGCCCTCAACATCATGCGCCCCAACCTGACCCCCAAGGCCACCGACCATATCAAGGAAATGATAGACTTCGTTCAGGGTCTTGAAAGGGGCGGCTACGGCTACGAAACAAGCGACGGCATATATTTTGATATTGAAAAATTCCCCGCCTACGGCAAGCTTTCCGACTTAAAGCTGGACGACCAAAAGGCGGGCGCCCGCGTAGAGGTCAACGACGAAAAGCATCACCCCGCCGACTTCGCCCTTTGGAAAAAGGCACCCAAGGAGCATATCATGCAATGGGAGAGTCCCTGGGGAATGGGATACCCCGGCTGGCACATCGAGTGCTCTGCAATGAGCCTTAAGTATCTTGGCGAGCATTTTGATATCCACACGGGCGGCGTAGACCATATTCCGGTACATCACGAGAATGAGATCGCGCAAAGCGAGGCCCTTCTTGGCAAGCCCGCGGTAAACTATTGGATGCACGGCGAGTTTATGATGGTGGACGGCGGCAAGATGAGCAAGAGCCTGGGCAACACCTACACCGTGTCCGATCTTAAGGATAAGGGCTACGATCCCCTCGCCTTCAGATACCTCTGCCTCAACTCCCACTACCGCAATAAGCTCAACTTCACCTGGGATGCCATGGACGGTGCTCAGGTAAGCTATAAGCGTCTTCTCGAGGCCGCTCTTGCACACAAAAAGGCGCCCGCTGAGGATGACGATGCCATTGCCCCCGCGCTTGAGGATTTCTTTGGCGCCATAAGCGACGACCTCAACGCCCCCAAGGCCCTTGGCTTTATGTGGGTGCTTGCAAAAAATCCCCACAAGAGCAAAAAAATATATGACGCCCTTGTAAGCATGGACTCCATTTTGGCGCTTGATATCGCCAAGTGCGAGGAAAAGCTCGCGGTTGACGAGATCCTCCCTCCCGAGGTGGAGGAGCTTGCCGCCAAGCGCAGTGCCGCCCGCGCCGCAAGGGATTGGGCTGAGTCCGACCGTCTCCGCGACCTTATCTCACAAATGGGCTATAACGTGCTTGATACCAAGGACGGCACCAAGGTCACCCGCAAATAATGCAATTTAAAAGCAAAAGCTCCGACGAAACGTCGGAGCTTTTTTAACGCTATAATATCATCATAATTATATAATGCAGTCCAAGTCCCGCAAAAATGCTTGCCGCACAGGCTGTTAAGCTTGCCGTCACCGCAGTTATCGCGGGTGTTTTGCTTACCTTATACAAAACCACGCTTCCCGCTATTGCAATACTCCATATAGCAAATACGGATATAAAAAACCGCCATTCAAGGTCAATATAGGTTGGACCATAACTATTTATACTCCTTATCATATCTGCCATGCTCATTATCGATACAACAAGCGGTACGGAAAATATAAACGTGCTGATACTGCTAAGGGTAATTCCTAAGCTCTTTTTCATATTTTACCCCCCCAACCCCTTTTTGTACTCAAAGCTTGTATGGGTTGCATATCCGTTTTCAAAATGGATGGTATAATTAGCTTTCTGCCCCCATTTCTTGTGTATTCTTAAAACATACACCAATCTGTCCTCATGAATAAAGGAGGGCTCACCGCATCGCGCTATTATCTCCTCCTGCGTATGCCCCGGTATCCAAAGCTCATCAAAACGCCATCCGTAGGGATGGGTCGCGGCAAAGCCGACCGCCACAGTAAATATTATGATGGCCAACCCAAGCAAAATTATATCTCTTACTTTTCTGTTCATGCCATGCCTCCTTGATTTAATATTCTGCATGATACCGCGCCTCAAGGCGTTCCCTTGGGCAACACCATATCATAGCAAGATGCGCAATGATGCCTATATCAAAGCACTTTATAACAGTCGCCCGATCACCGATATCCCGTTTTAAATTAAAGATACCATTGCAGTAACAAATATATTGGCCATATCATACCGCATACCCAAGCACCAACAGCGATAAGCGCATATTTTCCCTTAGACATGCCGGTAAGCTTATGTCCGAATATCCCCAATACGGACGGTATTACAACACTGGAAATAACCATTCCTATAATTATTATGATCTGGCCTAAAGGACCCCAGGTGAAAAATCCGTCATTGTCTGTCGGCTCGAAGCACAGCACATTAAACAATCCGCTAATGAGGCTTATCCAAAATATGCAAGCCGTAAATACCCATCCAAAGATCCTTGCTATTACCTTTGCTGCTTTACTCATACTTGATCACGCTCCCCGCTATATTGTTTGAATATAAGATAATATTCATAGCAACAGTTACTGTATTCCTATGCCGAGCTCGGTTTCCGCTTTTATTATATCATAGCGAATATACCCATGTCAATGCACAATACTAACTTATTTTTGGCACAACACAAACAATTCACATTAAAAAAAGAAAACACCGTTTGGAAAACCAAACGGTTATTAACGAAAGATTATTAATACTTACGCTTTCTTGCAGCCTCAGCCTTTTTCTTTCTTTTTACGCTGGGCTTCTCATAATGCTCTCTCTTTCTGGTTTCAGCCAGAATACCGGCACGAGCGCACTTACGCTTGAACCTTTTAAGAGCATTCTCGAGCGACTCATTTTCGCCAACACGAATCTCGGACATCGAACTCACCTCGCTAACTGTGGGAAAGGAAAAAATCATAAAAGAAATTTTCGTTAGGGTAATTATACAATAAAGTCGGGGTTATTGTCAACAGAGTTAAAGTCAAATTTACTCTTTGGTCATAAATTTTTTAAAAAATCCTGCAAAAACCCTGACTTTTTTGCATATCAGCCGAAGTCGGCACCGAAAAGCTTGCCGCCAAGCACGTGGAAATGCAGATGCAGTACGGTCTGACCCGCATCTCTACCCACGTTTGTTACCACGCGATAGCCCGACTCGCTGACCCCCGTGAGCCTTGCCACCTCGTTGATGCCCTTAAATATCTCGCTTAAAATTTCGGCATCGGCGCCCGTCAGCTCCTTGGCAGATGCAAAATGCTTCTTTGGCACCACCAGAACGTGAACGGGCGCACAGGGGGCGATATCCTCAAAGGCATAGACGAACTCATTTTCATACACCCTTTTGCTCGGGATCTCTCCGGCTATTATCTTACAAAAAAGACAGTCACTCATTATATATTTCTCCTTAAATTTATGTATTTTATTAAATCGCCTCAAAAAAGCGTGTAAAAAAACGCGTTTTTTTCGGTTTTTTTTGCGCTTTTTAAGCGGTTTTTATAGGTTTTTTCAGCCTGCTTTTGACCCTTCGAGGCAATTCTCTGCCATTTTTTCGGTCCTTACGGTAATCAACCGACCCGCCTCGACCTCTCCGCGAGTCCTTATCTCAAGGTGATTTTTGGTAAGTCCGCGGGTGATCCCATTGGCACTTCTCTCCGCCAAAACCTCCACCTCACAGCCCAAAAACCGCGATATATAGGCATTTTTCAGCTCCGCACATATCTTTGAAAGCCTTGCGGCACGCGCCTTTTTTACCTGGGGAGCCACCTGGTCGGGCATCTCCGCCGCCCTTGTCCCCTTGCGTCTGGAATAGGGGAACACGTGCACGAAGGCAAAGCCCACCCTTTTGACAAAAGCGCAGGTCGCCTCAAGCTCCTCCTCGGTCTCACCGGGAAATCCCACTATGATATCGGTGGAAATGGCGCAATTTGGGTACCTTTCGCGCAATCTACGACACACGTCAAGGTATTCCTCCGTGGTATATTTTCTGTTCATACGCTCCAGAACGCTGTCGCATCCCGATTGGAGGGACAGGTGAAAATGGTCGCAGAGCTTGTCGCAAGCCTTGACCTTTTCAAGGAAAGCATCGGTGATCCCCATTGGCTCAAGGGAACCAAGCCTTATGCGCTTTATTTTTTCTATGCCCTGAAGCGCCATTACCACGTCGCCAAGGTCGGAGTCGCAGTCCCCATAGGAGGTAAGGTGTATTCCGCCAAGCACTATCTCGCAAAAGCCGTTCTCGGCAAGGCGCTCTGCCTCAGCCACTATGCTCTCAAGGCTTCTGGAGCGCACGGGGCCGCGCAGATAGGGAATTATGCAATAGCTGCAAAAGCTTTGGCATCCGTCCTGTATCTTCATATATGCGCGGGTGTGTCCCTCGTGGCGGGAAAGAGGCATATCCTCATAGTCCTTATGCTCGGCAGTGTCGGTGACAAGCCGTTTACTTTGCCTGTCCTTTATGTACCCTGCGCAGATATCCACCATCCTGCTTTTATGATTTGTGCCAACCACCACGCTTACTCCCTCAAGTGCGGCAACCCCGTCGGGGTCGCGTTGAGCGTAGCAGCCCGTGACCGCAATTACCGCATCGGGATTTTGTCTGTGAAGCCTTGAGATAAGCTGTCTGCCCTTGCTCTCGCTCATGGAGGTCACCGAGCAGGTATTTATAACGTAGATATCCGCCCGCTCCTTTGAGCCTACGACGGTATACCCCGCCCTTTGGAAGGCCTCGGTCATGCTTTGTGTTTCGCTTTGGTTGACCTTACAGCCAAGGGTGATGAGTGCTACCTCAGCCATTGTCATCCCCCCTTGCATCCATATCCCCACGCAGGCCAAGAGTGAGCACCGCCGCGGCAAAGCCTGCGTTTTCGGTCCTTAATATCCTTTTCCCAAGAGACACCGTCTGCCAGCCGTTTTGCTTAAGCTTATCTATCTCCTTGGGATCTATTCCTCCCTCGGGGCCTATGAAAATAGCGATATCCTCAGCATCACTGCCGAGCACTGCCGAGCTGAGACTGCATGCAGACTCATCCTCGTATGCCACAAGCTTAAGCCCATGGGGGTTGCATGCCGCCTCTGCGGTGGTCAAGCAGTCGCCTACCTGAGGGATATACGCCCTGCCGCACTGCTTGCATGCCGAGAGCACGTGCTTTTCAAGGCGCTCGGTCTTCTTTTGGGCATCCTTCTTATCCCATCTTACCACCGAGCGCACGCATTGCACCGGAACAAATGCGGACACTCCCGCTTCGACACAGCGGGTGAACAGGTCCTCCATCTTGTCCCCCTTGGCAAGCCCCTGGTAAAGGGTTATTTTGCATTTAGGCTCGCTTTGGCTTGGCTTTTTAGATATGATTCGGGCGCTTACCGTATCCCCGAGCGCCAAAAGGGTCGCCTCATATTCGAAGCCGTCACCGTTAAGGAGAATGACTCTGTCCCCCTCCTTCATCCTCAGCACGTTGGAAATATGATGTGCCTCCTGACCTGAAAGGGCGCATATATCCCCCGTTGCGGATAGGTCACTGCAAAAAAATCTTCTCATTGATTATTATTCTTAAGTATCCTTTCGATCTCTCTTTTGGAGTCTCTCTTGGCTATGGCGTCACGCTTATCGTAATTCTTTTTACCCTTACACAGAGCAAGCGCCACCTTTACTCTGCCCTTTTTCAGATACAGCTCTATGGGCACGAGGGTGTAGCCATCCTGCTGGATAAGTCCCGCAAGGCGCATTATCTCCCCCTTGTGCATAAGCAGCTTTCTTGTGCGAAGAGGATCCTTGTTGAATATGTTTCCTTGCTCGTAGGGGGATATATGCATAGAATACAGATACAGCTCCCCTTTATACACCGCGGCATGGCTATCCTTAAGGTTGACCTTACCCTGACGGATGGACTTGACCTCGGTGCCCGCGAGCTCTATGCCTGCCTCATAGGTGTCCTCAATAAAATAATCGTGCCACGCTTTTCTGTTTTGAGCAAGTGTTTTACCTTTATCCATGTTTCTTTTCCAATCTGTTTTTTGTATATAATATTATATAAACTTACCGCTTGTTTTTCAAGCGTTTTCTTAAGTTTTTTAATATGATGCTCCTCACATAAGCACTTTTCTAATATTTTTTGTGCTCTTCGGTCACTTTTCTAACCTAAAAACGGCACGAGGTTCACATTATTAACCTGTTTTTGGCACGAAATGCACTATTCTAACCCATTTTTGGCACGAATCGTACTATTCTAACCGAATATCTACATGAGGTGCACATTATTAACCGAAATACGGCACGCATACGCACTATTCTATCCTATTTTTGGCACGAGATGTACTATTCTAACCAAATTTCCGCACGGATAGCACGAAACATCCTTCGTTTTGTGCATCTCGTGACTGATTTTAACATATTTTATGCTATGAAAGCACAAAATAGCACCTTATTTTGTCATGAAATATACAAAACAGCACCAAAAACGGGAACGAGGTACATTTTTTACCCGAGATCGTGCCAAAAACACACCCTTGCATCAAAATATTTAAGGTCCAAAATGTAATATCGACCCGCATTTTGACGTCTATCCTCTTTTTTTCCTTTTTATCTTTGATTTTACCTTTCTTTTGATGCTTGCACGCAGCTTGCCCTTTTCCTTACCGTTCTTGCTCACAGCGCCCGACCTGCTCTTGTCTGCGATTCCCGATCTGCTCTTGCTTGGGGCATCTGCCCGGGCGCGGCTGCCCTTGAGCTTATCAAGCATGCTTGCCTCCACCCGTCGCTCGTTTGGCTCGGCATCGGTAACGGTTATCCTGACCGTATCGCCAAGTCGCAAAACGGCATTCTTACGTCTTCCGCGAAGCAGCATAAGGGGCTCGTCGTAAACGTAGATATCATCCATATTCTGCCTTGGAACAACGCACTCTATGGTATTTTCAAGCGTCACCCACATTACCGATCTGTTCATGCCCGAGATGATGCCCTCAAAGCTCTGACCTATAAGTCCTTGGGCATACTCCGCCTTTTTCATATCGTCCACGTCGCGCTCGGCATCGGCGGCGGCAAGCTCCCTCTCCGAAGTGAGGGTGGCAAGCCCGTCCATCTCCCTGCCGTATCTTGCAAGCGCCTTTTGATTTTTATCAAAATAAAAATGAAGCATCCTATGCACTATAAGGTCGGGATATCTTCTTATCGGGGAGGTAAAATGCAGATAATCCTCCTCCGCAAGTCCGAAATGCCCTATACTGCGGCTGTCATACCTTGCCTTTTTCATGCTTCTGAGAAGCAGAGTGGATATAAGCCTCTCGCAATCCTTCCCCTTGACCTTATCAAGCAATGCAGAGCATGAGGATGGGGTAGGTCTTTCGCACTCTATGCTGTAGCCAAGCGGCTTAAGTATCTCTCCAAGCTCCTCAAGCCTTGCGCTGTCGGGGGTCTCGTGCACCCTATAGAGCGCGGGAAGGCTATTGTCCTTCATAAAGCAAGCCACGGCGGTATTCGCCGCAAGCATAAACTGCTCTATTATTTTGTGAGTAACCAGCCGTTTTCTTGCATAGAGCTCCACCACATTGCCCTGTTCATCAAGCACGAAGCAGGGCTCGGGAAGCTCGAAATCCAGCGCGCCGCGGGATGCTCTGCGCCTCTCAAGCACCACCGCAAGCTCGCTTGCGGCCTTAAGCGCCACAGAAAGCTCATCGCTTCCGCCCTTTTCCAGCAGCTGTGCCGCACCGTTATAGGTAAGACGGTGCTTTGATCTTATTACCGACTTAAATATTCTGCTCCTTACCGTCTTACCGTCTTTATCTATCTCCATTTCCACGCTTAAGCACAGTCTGTCCTCACCCTGTGAAAGCGAGCATATGCCGTTAGAGAGGGCTCTTGGCAGCATGGGGATCACCATGCCGGGGAAATATACGCTTGTGCCGCGCCTTCTTGCCTCGGCATCAAGAGGGGAATCGGGGCGAACGTAGTGGGAAACGTCGGCGATATGCACGCCAAGCACCCACCCGTCACTTGTCTGTCTTATGCTTACCGCATCGTCAAGATCCTTGGCATCCTCCCCGTCCACGGTAAAGATGAGCTCGCCGCGCAGATCCTCTCTTGCACGCGCGTCCACTCCCCTTTGCTCTATGCTCTCGGCAAGGCTGAGCACCTCTTGGGGAAATTCATCGGGAAGGCCGTATTGACGCACCACCGCCTTTATATCCACTCCCTTTTCCGTGGCAAGCCCGATGACCTCGGTAAGCTCACCCATGAGGGGACCTTTTTCGGTAAAGGTGAGGATGCTGCACTCCACAAGCTCATATTGGCGCACAAGACTGCGCACCCCCTTGCCGCAAAGCATTACGGGGCGCTTGAGCCTTGGGTTGGAGGGCACGACGTACACCTTATCCCCCTGAAGGATACATTCACCCACCACTCTCGTGTTGGCGTGGTTCAGTATTTTAATTATTTTCCCCTTCGTGTGCCCTTTTTTGAGCTCCTGCTCCCTTTGCTTAAAGGGTCTGCACACCACCTCGTCGCCGTGAAGAGCGCCAAAGGAGTGCTCGTCGGGCACAAATATATCCTCCGAGCCATCCTCGGGGATAACGAAGCTGTAGTCCTTGGCGGTGCACGCCAGACGCCCTCGAACGCATCCAAATGCCTCGAAGGAGCCGTATTTACCGTTATCAAACAAAATATCCATGCCGCTTAAGCTCTTGCGAAGCATTGCTTTATCCTGCGGCTTAAGTCCAAGCTCATCAATGAGCTGATTAACGGTATAAGTCTTATTCGATTCAAAAATTAAATTAAGCCTTTGTGTGATATTCAAAAATTTTTCTCCGTTTTTTTATTTACTTATATCTTTTCCGTTTTTATGGCTTTTACATTAAATTTCGGGTAAAAAAACAAAACGCTCCCGCAAATTGGGAGCGTGTTGATATGTCTTGCGAAGATCAAGCAAGAGGAATGGATACTATAACAGCAAGAGCGATAGCAAGAACAACGATGATGCCAACGCTAACCTTGGTTGTAAGCTCCAGCTTACCCTCGGCGCTCTTGGTTTTGTTACGGCCAAGGAAGCTATCGGTGTTGCTTCCGCCCATAATGCTGCCCAGACCCTCTGTTGAGCCCTTCTGCTTCATTACTGCCCAAATAAGCACGCCGCTGTCAATAACAAGCAAGCTTGCAAGAACTATAGCCACGATTTGTAAAGGTTCCATATCTACACCTCCTAAACATAAGCAGATAGATTTTACCACATTACAATATAAATTGCAAGTGTTTTTTTATTTTGTTACATCATATGTTTGATTTTTGACCGTTTTATGGCTTTTTTTCATAAAATATCGACACAGATCAATATTTTTTCGTTATAGCGGCACATTTTTACTCATCTTTTGGCTTATTTATTTGACCTTTTTTATATATGCGGATAAAATATAAGGACAATCATTTGCTTTGAAAGGAAAATAATTATGCTTATTATAGACGGAAAAGCCTACGCTCTTGAGGTTGAAGAGGAATTAAGGGCACGAGTTGCAGCCATTAAGGAAAAATGCGGCAGGACCCCGGTGCTTGCCACCATACTTGTTGGGGATAATCCCGCAAGCGTGGTATACGTCAGAATGAAGGGCAATGCCTGCGCACGCGTGGGTATGCTCTCCCGAAAGATAGAGCTCCCCGGTGACACCACCACCGAGCAGCTGCTTGATACCATAAACGCTCTTAATAACGATCCCGAGGTGTGCGGCATACTGCTTCAGCACCCGGTGCCCAAGCAGATAGACGAGCAGGCATGCTTTAACGCCATCAGTCTTGAAAAGGACGTGGACGGCGTGAACACCGCGGGCTTTGGCAGAATGAGCATAGGGCTTCCCGCCTACAAGAGTGCCACTCCCCTTGCAATAATCTCCCTTATGAAGCGCTACGGCATTCAAATGGAGGGCAAGGAGGCTGTGGTAATAGGCAGAAGCGCCATCCTGGGTAAGCCGGTCGCCGCGCTTCTTCTTAACGAAAATGCCACGGTCACCATCGCCCATAGCCGCACCAAAAACCTCCCCGAGGTGGTAAAGCGCGCGGATATCGTGGTTGCCGCCGTGGGCAAGCCTCTGTTCGTTCAGGGCGACTGGATAAAAGAGGGCGCCGTTCTTATGGACGCAGGGTACAATAAGGGCAACGTTGGAGATATGGACCTTGAGGCGTGCATACCCCATTGCAGTGCCTACACCCCCGTTCCCGGCGGAGTGGGTCCCGTTACCATCGCCATGCTAATGAAGCAGACGGTAGAGGCCGCAGAGAGCCTTATGCTTAAATAATAATAAAACGCTATTAAA
>JAFXDC010000058.1 GCA_017516345.1 Clostridia bacterium
GAGGGGTTGTTTGAGAGCATTTTTTACAATCCCTCCGTCACGGCAAGCCGCGCCACCTCCCTTTGCACAAGGGAGGCGAAATAGTAGCCACATCTGTGGCGGTAGGGCGAGTTTGCAAGGGTCAAATGTCTCAGTGGGCTTCAAGCCCAGCCGGCAACATGCCCTTATAGGGCTGAGCAAGCCACCGGCTTAGCCGGTGGTTATGATTTAAAACCACATCCTTTTATTCATTGCAGGGCTCGACCGCAAGCAGACAAATACCCTCTGTCCTATCTTCTCTTATACGCCATCCGCGCCCCGCGAGGGGCAGGCAAATACGCGATTTTCCCCTATCCTTGCATACCACCCCGAGGACAGAAGCGCGCCCGAGGCGAAGCCGCCACGACTTGCGCGAAGGCGCAAGGCGCAGCGCGCCGATGCCGAAGGCGAGGCGCGCGGGCGCGCCCCGCGCCCCGAAGGGGCGCAATAAATATAAAAAAATTCCCAACCCATAAAAGGTCGGGAATTTCTCTAATTTAAGGTTTATTTTTTACCCTTTTTTTGTATAGATGATGGCTACGACAACTGCCGCAATTATTACAGCTACCGCAGCAGCCACAACAACGTATATCACGGTGTTATCCGGCTCTGTCTCCATGCCTTGAGTCTGTGTAGGCGCAGGGCTCTCCCAGGGCTCCTTAGTCTCTACAGGCTCGGTCACCGTGGCGCTCTCTGCGGGCTCGGTCACCTTATCGGGAATGGTGGGAGAGGGAGTAACGTCCTCGGGAGAATCCGTAATAACGCAACCGGAGGTGCCGCCGGGCTCGGTGGTGGCAGTGGGACTTTCTACAGGTGCGGGAGTGGTCTCCTCGGGAACGGGGGTAGGTGTGGGGGTAGGTGTGGGTGAGGGTGTGGCAGTCACGCTCTCCGGCTGCTTTGCATCACATCTTTCACACTTGCCGCCAACGTAGGAGTGTCCGTTCTTACAGGGATCGGCATTTTTATCTACGGTCTTATAAAGGCTTGCGGTATAATAGGTCTTGCCGCCTGCTACAGTAGAGACCTCAACGTAGAACTCAACTGCATCGGCAGGAACCTTGCCGCTTACTCTGCCATCCTTAACGGTAAGCTCGGCACTCTTGAAGGTCTGCTCGGGCTTCCAGCCGTTTGCATTTTTATATGTCAGCTTTTCGGTAACGTATTGCACCTTTGCTGTAACCTTGGTCGCATCGGAGGGAACGCTTATCTGACAGTCAACAAAGCGCGATCCGTCAGGCTGAGAGGTAAAGGTGGTCATGGGCTTGCCATCCTTAACGATGGAATCCGCAAAGCGATAGGTCTCAATAGGAGTATTCCAGTCGTGACCGTGTGACCACGAGGTACGCAAACTCATTATTGCACCCTCAGGCATAAGATCCTCATAGCACTTGCTGGTGGATTTTATCGACGCGCTGGAATCATAGGTCCATTGCTGGAAGAGCACGGGGTAATCCACGTTCTTAAACAGTCTGTCAGCCTTCCACTGCTTATAGCCCGTAAGCGTGGAGTACTGCTGGTTATGGTTCTGCGCATATTCAAGATGTCCCGCAACGTACTGGCATACCGCAAAGGCAAATTTCTCGTATCCTATGACGCACGCTGTCACCTTGCTTCCCCAGGAGATGCCCACCACGCCGATCTTGCTTGCATCTACGTTGGCATCCGCCTCAAGCACGCCCTTGGCGAGTATGGCCTGCGCTACCGCGTGATACATCCACTGTCTGTCAGGGCTCTGCATTAAGGTATTATAGCTGTCGCATTGGGGTACGTTACCGTAGCCGTTTTCCGCAAAGGGGCTATTGGAAAGTCCCCATACCCAGTTTGTTGCATTATATGGGTTATTGTTTGCACTTGTGGGGAAGAATCCCGTATTATCCATGGCGATGGCGATGTATCCCTGAGCCGTCCACTTCTTTACCCAGTCGGGGAAGGCGTGTCCGCCGCCGCCGTGAATAAGCACAACTGCGGGATATTTCTTGTTTGCATCCATATTGGCGGGATAGCCTATGTATGCAAATACCTTGGTGGGCTTGCCTCCAATGCTTGCACCCTCGTAGGTGATGGCCTTTGCAGTGCCTGCATCATACTGGCTGTGATAGGTCACCTTGGGAGTCACCTTTGTAAAGGCCTTCATATCGTCGGCTATGATCTCAATATTATCATTGATGATATCGTCATTACTCTTTACTGCCACAGGGATCACTCCGTTATTTTTCTCCGTAACGTTTTTGCCGTACATAAAGAAATTGTCCATTATAAGCTGCTCGCCCGAGCTCTCGTCAAGATTTACGCCGCCCGCAACAAAGCCAAGCTTGGTTATCTTAAGCTCGTTTGCGCTCTTTAAGTCGGCCTCGCTCTTGCCAATGTGATCTCCCGCTTCATTTCTTGTCCAGTCTATACTTTCGAACGGGATGGCAATAAATCCCTTGAAGCCCGACGGAATGGTTACGGGTCTGTTTTGAGAGATGCTTTTCTGCTCCACGGTCTCAGTGGCAGAGTTATACATATATACCGCGGCGCCGGGCTTGGTGCCGGCGTACTTACTGCCAATATAAAAACGCGGAATTATATACTGAGCGGTGCTTGTATTGTTCTCCGCATAAAAGCCAAAGCCGTCGGCCTTGTTGGCATCCACTGCCGCCGCAAGGTCAAATATACGCGCGTGCCATGCGGTATTGTTCTTATCAAGCACTATCTTGCCGTCCTTAACGTAAAGGTTACAGCCCGAGCTTGCCGCCTTGTTGGCGGAATCCTCCATGGCACTAAGGTCCTCAAAAACGTTGAATTTTGTACCCGAGGTCTCCCACGGTGACGATGCCGCGCTTACGCTGATGGGCAATGCGAGCACTCCCGCAAGCAAGATCAATACAAGCGCTATACTGAATATTTTTTTCAAAACTATCTCTCCTTTTTTAGTCTTTTTATTATTTTATCATACTTTTTAAGCCCATAAAATGCACAAAGCTAACTTTTTAAAGCACAATTCTAACCAAAGAAATTATTGCCCGATATACGTTATAACATTTAGCTACGTACCATGCACTGTTTATTCCTTGTATGTGGTAAAATATGATGCTTGGCAACACTACTGCTACTGGGAAAGTTTTATATATAATACCTCTTTATCGATCACTCCCCCATTACGGACGCGTAATATTGCCCGGCAACCCGTTCACATCACCATTAATAATATTAATGATCACCTTCCTTTTTGCCTCTGATTGTATTATATCATAGCGGAAAATAATAAGCCAATGCACAAGCTTAACTCTTTTCGGCACAATAAAAAACGCCCTTTCGGGCGTTGTTGCTTATTCTTATTTAGTCAATCTTGTTCTTCCTATGCAGTTTTATTGCATATATTGCCACACAACCGGATATAAGCCCAATGATAATCACCGGAATTACTATATACCAAATAATATTTCCGTCCCCATTTTGTACTCCTGATGCTGTTGGTGTCGGTGTGGTTGGTGCCGGCGTTGCATTTACAGCTTTTTCAAAATCCTGCAATAATTCCTTTGCGCTTTCTACATTGATCAACTTATACGCAAATGTTTCTGAGGCATTATTATATGGATAGTCTTCCGGGTTTACGATATTAAAGGTAAAATATAGGTCGCCTGTTTGCCAACTGACACGGCTTAAATTTCCAAGATTAAATACATAAATGATATTATCCGTTCTATACAGAGCATATCTGGAATCGTTTGATATTCTTCGCATATCATTTACATCCACATCATTTATTGTCAATTCTACAGGCTCGACCAAAGGCGTTTCCATATAGATATCATAATTATCTACATGCAACTTCACTTTTTCACCCACTTGATCCACAAATCCATATGTATATGAGTGTGTCATTATATACATTTCTTCTATCACCGCACTCCCATGAGCAAAATAAAACGACTCAAATGCTCCGATTTCTTTTACTTTTTCATATGTGACAAAAACAGGGTGATCTTTAATTATTTCTAAGTACTCGCTATAATCTTCGGTACTGTACGTAACACCATCGCAATAAGAAGCAACAGGTATTAACATAATTAAGCTCATAATAATTAGCATTGTTACTTTCTTCATAATACACTCCCTCATCCATAAGCCTCCTATATTTAATTTTGCAAAAAACAGTTTTTGCAATTACAGTATAGCATAGCCGATATACCAAAGTCAATACACGATACTAACTTGTTTGTAGCACAATGTTAACTCGTATTAAGCACCCCCCAAAAAAACGGTTTATAATTATACATTTTGATTTGTAAATATGCAAAAATCTGAGACGAAATAAAACTGCGCGAAAAAACATCTGTTTTTTGATGCTTTTTCGCGCTTTTGCTCGTATTATTAAGGTTTAAGAATCGGATCCTGTTGCTTCAAGCTCTTTGAATAAAACACTTGTGTCCTCGTTAGGGTCTGCTCCCCATTTTATAGAGCAGATCTTTAACTCGGATCCATTTTCATAATACTCTTTATCTTCTTCCGACTTTTGCATTGACCCGTTGTAATAAAATTCATAAATAAATCTTACTACACCGTCATCTGTAGAATGATAACTTACATACAGTAATGCTCTTGCCGGTTGCACCTTGCCATCTTCCAATAGTATTTGCGGATTACCGCCTACCAATTGCGTGGCACCAAAAAGTTCAGGCTTAGCATCGTGGTCTATTTCTTTAACATCCTCAAGCGTATTCCCGATAACTATGCCTTTTAGATCGTCTTTTATAGTCGCGTCTGATTCATCAATATCCGGCGCATGCACACAAGAAACGCCAAGCAACATTGTAGCTATGCAAAACATAACAATAATAAACTTCTTCATATAAACACCTCTAGCTTACTGAAACAGCAAGATTTTCAATGGTAATGGCGGAGACGTCTATCTCGTTTGATGCTTCCGCCTCTTGTGCGGCAAAGGCCTGCATGGGCAATATAGAAACGAGCAACACAGAAGCAAGCATAACGCATACAAGCAGTCGCGACAGTTTTGTAGCTTTTGTTATCATAAAAATCGCTACTTATTATTTTATAATTTCAAAAATTTCCTTTTGCAGTTTTATTATATCACTAAGCAATTCCAAAGTCAATATTTGTTTGTAAACGTTTTGTGAAGATTGAAGCCGTTATGATTATGCATTTTGGTTAATAATTATGCAGCTTTCGGGACAAAAAACAAAACGCGCGAAAAAACACCTGTTTTTTGATGCTTTTTCGCGCTTTTTTTGCTCTTTTTTCACACTTTTTTAAAGGGATTTTTGCCGTGCATTTTTATGCATGAGGCTTTAGGGCGTTTTAGCCGCCACCGTCTACCTCAAAAGTCCCTCCATATCATCGGGAAGGGGGCAGGAAAAGCTCATCCGTTCCCCCGTTATCGGGTGGTCAAGCTCCATAAAGCACGAATGCAGTGCGGCTCTTGCTATCTCCCCGCTTTCAGTGCCGTAGAGAAAATCCCCCACGAGCGGACAGCCTATATGCGCCATATGCACCCGTATCTGGTGGGTCCTTCCGGTCTTTAGCTGCAGGGAAACAAGGGCTCTGCCCCCCAAAGTGCGCACCGTTTGGTAATCGGTCACCGCAAGCTGTCCGTCATTGCTTATTATCCTTCTTATGGACGGTCCTTGCTCCCTTGCTATCGGAGCATCCACCCTTCCGCAGGGCGGGTCGGGCGTTCCGTCTACAACGGCGAGGTATTTCCTTACAAACCCCGCGTGAAGCTGCTTTTGAAGCCTGTCATGGGCAAAGGCATGCTTTGCAAGCACCATAAGTCCGCTTGTGCCGCTGTCAAGACGGGTGACTATCCTTGTGGTATAGCTCTCCCCCTTATCGGCAAAATAGGCTGTGACCCTGTTTGCAAGGGAATCGTCCACGTGTCCCTTTGACGGATGCACCGGAAGCGGCGCTTGCTTATTAAGCACCAGTATATCCTCATCCTCATAGACGATATCAAGCTCGCCCGCCCTTGCATAGACGTTTTGCGAGCTTGAGCCGTTCTCCACCGTCAGGGAGAGCACGTCTCCCGCCTTAAGCTCCTTTATCACGTATTCGCTAACGCCGTTTACACGTATTCCGTCCTGCATTTTTATGCGCTTTAAAAGATTTGAGGATATCCCCATCACGGTCCTTGCGTAGTGCTTGACGTTGCCGCTGTAGCCCTCTTCAATTGTTCGCTCTATTATCTTTTTCATAATGATATTTTACCAAACCCAATTAAAAAAAGCAACCGCAAAAGCAGTCGCAAAACGCTTGATACATTGCAAAAAATGTGATAGCATATTATAAAGATCAAAAAGGAGTACCCCCATGAAGAGCAAAAGGATATTGACCCTTATTATAGGCGCTGTCGCGGTTGCTGCGGTCATCGCTATCGCGGTGGCGGCAATAACGTCGGGCGCACCCAACGAGCCTCAGGATCCCCTTAATAATATGGTAAAGGCACTTAACGCCCTTGATTTTAACGGATATGTAAACACCCTGCACCCCGCACTGCGTGCAGACGCCAAAAGGGGCATGGAAAGCGGAAGCGAAGCAACGTATATGCACGCTCTGCGCTCATCAATGCTCTCCCAGTACGCCACGGGCAGTAAAATAGAGCTTACAGTAATAGCAAGCTACCCCTTAGACTCCAAGGAGATGGCCGACCTTAAGGCCTCCTACAGGGAGCAGGGGTATGATATAAGCATCGACGAGGCCATGCTCTTTTATTATTACTCCATCCGTCTTCCCGACGGCTCCCCCGACGCCCCCGACGAGACAATAGTGGTAAGATCGGGCAACACCTGGTATCTTGTAGGCTGATCCGTATAATTAAAGCATAGAACAAAATAAGCAAGGCAAAGCCTTGCATTTATATTCCGTGCCATAGGCACACCAAACTTATTACCTCTTACTTTTTACTTATTACTTCCCGAAAATTCGCACTAAGCTTTGCTCGAAGTAAGAGTGAAGAGGTAAGAAGTAATAAGTAATAAGTAAAATCCCGAATGCGAAAGCATTCGGGATTTTTGTGGTAAGATCGGGCAACACCTGGTATCTTGTAGGCTGATGAGTATAATTCAAACATAAAACAAAATAAGCAAGGCAAAGCCTTGCATTTATATTCCGTGCCATAGGCACACCGAACTTATTACCTCTTACTTTTTACTTATTACTTCCCGAAAATCCGCACTAAGCTTTGCTCGAAGTAAGAGTGAAGAGGTAAGAGGTAATAAGTAAAATCCCGAATGCGAAAGCGTTCGGGATTTTTGTCATTCGTGTCCGAAAAAGAACCGGGCGAAAACCGAGGATTTTCTTTATTTTTACTTAAATAATAACATTATTACGTATCCATCGCGAAAAAATAAAGGATATTAGTATCACAATCATAGATTGCTAATGTATAATTTACAGAATATCGTGATAAAAGTTCACTATCATCATATCTATCATCTTCTGAATTATATTGCGTTTTAGTTGAACAGGCAGAAAATTGAAAACATAATTATACGCAAACACAAGGTTAGCAATCTTTTCATAAAATCACCTCTTGGATCTAGTATAGCATAAACGCGGCGAAGCCACAATACTTCTTCACTATTCACTATTACCTATTACTTTCCAAAAATCCCGAATGCGAATTTAGTGAAGAGTGAATAGTGAATAGTGAAAAAGTAAAATCCCGAACGCTTTCGCATTCGGGATTTTTGGAGCTGATAACCAGATTCGAACTGGTGACCTCGTCCTTACCAAGGACGTGCTCTACCATCTGAGCCATATCAGCAAATATTCATTTATTGAACGAATGATATTATATAATAACCTTTAAAAAAAAGCAAGCGCTTTTTGACAAAAGTTTTATATATTTTATAATAATTTTATCAATATTTCGCATGCACAATACTATCTTTTTACCCGATTTTTTTAAAAAATCAAAAAACGGTGCTTTTTTTATTACTATCGTGCTTATTTGAGTTAATATTGTGCATTGCACTAAGCAAAAATAAAGTGTAAAATAAGTACAATAAAATTATTTTGGAGGGATGACTATCATGAAAAAGCTTATAGTAATTCTTGTTTCCGCGTTACTGGCTCTTTGCTCGGTAAGCGCATTTGCCGCAGTTCCCAACGGCGATGCATACATCACCGTTGTTGATTGGTCCACCATCACCGAGGATCAGCTTAACGGCGGCGGTGCGGTGGGTGCATTTGCAGACCTTTCTTATTGGGATACCTCCTCTAACGGTCAGCAGTACTTAAAGGACGGTCAATTTGTTATCAAGACCCTCGAGGGAGATAACAACTGCTATCAGTTCTCCATGGGTGCAGCCTTTGAGGATGAAGAAAAGGAAGCATGGGTGCAGTCGGACTACCTCCGCTTCTATCTTGACAACAGAAGCGGCTGTGAGTTCTTTATGACCATGTACCTCTACACTCAGGAGCTCGGCACCGGCTACGGCTCTGCCCAACCCATGACCAACAGCCTGGGCGTATACCTCATTTACGAAAACGAGCCCGGTGAGATCTACGAGCCCGACTTCTGCGCTAACGACTCATTTGCCAACCGCTACTATTATATCCCCGATGATTTCAAGGGTTGGGTAGTGGTTCCCTCTACCATCTGCAGTGAGGAGGGGGACGACCTGACAGGCTGGATCCACAGCTATTGGGCTCCCACTACCGACATCGACTATTCTAACGCCTCCATGGAAAACGCATTGGGCATTGCATTTGATATCCGCGCTCAGGACGTTGATTTTGAAAAGGAGATAGCCTTCGGAAGCTTTGAGCTGGTAGGCGAGGGTGATCTGTTTACCACCCCCGATCCCTCCGACGTTCTTGCTCCCGAGGACGAGACCCCCGCTCCCTCCGAGGATGCCGCAACAGATGCTCCCGACGGAACCGCAGAGCCCTCAGACGACCCTGCTCCCGCAAATAACAATATCGGCCTTATCATTGGCATTGCCGTCGCAGCCGTAGTGGTAATTGCAGCGGTAGTATTGCTCATCATCATAAAAAAGAGCAAAAAGGTCGAATAGCTTGATATTGAGATTTTTTCATTCATCTTGAACCTCCCATAGAAAAGCGGATGTGACACTTAAGTCGCATCCGTTTTTCATTTTGCCCTGTCTCTTGACGGTCACTTAAAAAAAGCTCCATGCTTTTAATGACTGTTTTAGACACTTACGGTCTTACAGCTATTTTACAACTATTTTACAAAAATGTTACAAATATTCCGCATTTGCCCTATTGACATGGGTATATTTATAATATTATAATATAGGTGAGCTAGTAGCATATCAAGCCGATATTTTAAAGGAAAGGATGATATTATGAAAAAGAAGCTATTAATAGTGGCATTAGTGACAGCTTTGGTGTTACTTACAGGAACCATAGTAGGCTTTGCGGTGGATGCGGCAAACAAGAGCGCAGAAGCCAAAGCCGCGGCACTGGCTGAAGCCAAGGCGGCAGAAAAGGAAGCCGCGGCACAAGCTGAAGCCAAGGCGGCACAAAAGGAGCTTGAGATCCAAAAAGTATTGTCTGAGCTTCAGGTATCACCCGATTCCGAGGCCGGTCAGGTGCTTATTGAGGTTTTGAGCAAAAAGGAAATGACCGAGCGAGATATAATGATATACAACGAAATGTCCGACGAGATCAAGAAAATGGACTATGAAGCAGTTAGCGCAAAGCTGCAGGAGTATGCCGACGTAGAAGCGACCTTGGCAACAAAGCCGTGGAATGAAGCAATGCAGGACGAAGCCTTCCGCGAAAGGGTCGCGCAGATGCTTATTTATAAGGAATATGCAGAGGCAATAGCTGTTGGTGAGCCGCTTTATGAGCAAAATCATAAATTTCTGTCGGACTATCATATTCACGGAATAAGAATGGCAGAGGAGCACTTGGCAGAGATAGAAAAGATAATAAGTGCAGATCCCGATAAAGAACCATATATGCAGCGGGAAATATTTGAAAGAGAGCAATCCATTAAAATATCCGAATTAGCAGGAGATATGCTGGAGATATTCGAACAAAACAAAGCAGCCGGATATAATATTGACCAACTTAACAAAGATATGCAGGATCTTTTGAGTTATCTTAGTAGTGAAAAACGCCTGTATAACAATACAAGCATAACGGTTTCCCATGACTATTCCTACATTATAACCCGCTACCTTGCAGGGGAGACGGTTGAGGATATAGTCGGATAGACACGTCGACCCGACCGAATACTAAAAATAAAAGGACAGAGACTTCTCTGTCCTTTTTTTAAGTATTTCGCGCATAACGCAAATGCTAAATATCCGATATGCTTATTTATTATCTTTAATATATTTATCAATAGCCGCGGCCGCAGACTTGCCCGCGCCCATTGCAAGGATGACGGTTGCCGCACCCGTGACCGCATCACCGCCCGCGTACACCCCCGACTTGGTGGTGGTGACTCCGTCCTCAAGGGTGACTATGCAGCCCCTTTTGTCGCACTCCAGTCCCTCTGTGGTGGTGCGTATAAGGGGATTGGGGCTTGTGCCGATGGCCATAATGACGCAATCAAGCTCTATATCAAAGGCGCTGTCCTTTATCTCCACGGGGGAGCGTCTGCCGCTTGCATCGGGCTCGCCAAGCTCCATGGAAACGCATCTGATGCCGCGAACCGTCTTATTCTCCCCTTCAAGTATCTCAACGGGGTTTGTCAGCATCTTAAAGATGATGCCCTCCTCCTTGGCGTGCTCCACCTCCTCGCGGCGTGCGGGCATCTCCTGCTCGCTTCGGCGGTATATTACGTACACCTCGTCTGCTCCCAATCTTTTTGCGCACCTTGCCGCGTCCATGGCCACGTTGCCGCCGCCTACGATGGCGGCACGCCTGGGACGGATAATGGGGGTATCGGAATTCGGCTCATACGCCTTCATAAGGTTGATCCTTGTTAAAAACTCGTTGGCGCTGTACACTCCGCAGAGGCTCTCGCCCGGAATACCCATAAACCTTGGCAGACCCGCGCCCGTACCGATAAATACGGCGTCATACTCCTGCAAAAGCTCGTCCACCGAGCTTATCCTGCCGACCACCATATTGGTCCTTATGTCAACCCCGAGCTTTTTAAGGGAATCGATCTCCTTTTTAACTATCGCCTTGGGCAGACGGAACTCGGGAATACCGTAAACAAGCACTCCGCCCGCAGTATGAAGAGCCTCAAGCACGGTAACGGCGTAGCCTTTTTTGGCAAGATCTCCCGCCGCGGTGAGTCCGGCAGGGCCCGCTCCCACCACCGCCACCTTATATCCGTTTGGCTCGGGGATGGTGGGATCCTCGGTGCAGCTTTGATTGTGACGGTCGGCTACAAAGCGCTCCAGTCTGCCTATCGCCACGGGCTCACCCTTGACGGCGCGCACGCATTTGCTTTCGCACTGGCGTTCCTGAGGGCACACCCTTCCGCACACTGCGGGAAGGCTTGACGAGCTTGATATTATTTTATAAGCCTGCTCGAAATCCCCTTGTGCCACCATCTGAATAAAGGCGGGGATATCTATTGCAACGGGGCATTTGGTGGTGCAGGGCTTATTTTTGCAGTTAAGGCATCTTTTTGCCTCCGCCATTGCCTGCTCCTCGGTATAGCCAAGCGCCACCTCGTCAAAATTCTTATTTCTTATTTCGGGCGGCTGTACCGCCATCTCATGTTTTTTTAATGACATATCTGCCATACTGAAAAAGTCCTTCTTCCGTATTACCTGAAAAACAAGGTCAGTTATTTTTAAATAGATTGCAGCTCTCGCGGCTGTGCTGCTCGTGCTCCCTGTACATGCCGCCGCGCTTTATCGCCTCGTCAAAATCCACCTGATGAGCATCGAACTCGGGTCCGTCCACGCAGGCGAACCTTACCTTGCCGCCAACGGTAAGTCGGCATCCGCCGCACATACCGGTTCCGTCCACCATGATGGGGTTCATGCTGGCAACGGTGGGAACGGAATATTTCTTTGTAAGCAGAGAGACGAATTTCATCATAACAAGAGGGCCGATAACTATCACCTCATCAAAGCTCTCCCCCGCCTCAAGAAGGGCGCCCAGAGCGTCGGTAACAAGTCCCTTTTGTCCCGCAGAGCCGTCGTCGGTCATAACTATATACTTATTGCTGACCCTTTCAAATTCATCCTTGAGTATGATAAGCTCCTTGCTTCTGAAGCCCACGATGGACACCACCTCCACCCCGTTTTGGCTAAGCGCCTTTGCAACGGGGTAGGCAATGGCGCAGCCTACGCCGCCGCCCACAACGGCGACCCGCTTGAAGCCATCCACCTTGGTAGCTCTGCCGAGCGGACCCACGAAATCCTCAATATACTCTCCCTCGCGCTTGGCGTTAAGCTTCATGGTGCTTGTGCCGACCACCTGGAAGATAACGGTGACCGTGCCCTCCTCGGGGCTGTAATCCGCAACGGTGAGGGGAATGCGCTCGCCTTGGTCGTCCACCCTCAAAATTATAAACTGTCCCGCCCTTGCCTTTTTGGCAATTTCGGGGGCATATATATCCATTAAAGTAACGGTGGAGTTAAGCTCCTTCTTCCGTTTTATTAAATACATTGTTCTCTCCTTGGTGATGCTTTTTAAAGCAAAATAAAATATTGCATTCTAATTTTACACCAAAATTCCGTTTTACACAAGTTTTTTACATCTATTTTTATATATGACCCGTCATTTAAATATCGGATGGTCACGATCTACCGATAACAAGGGCATACAGTGCGCAAAGCTCCCGCCAAAATGCAGTGTCAAGCTGGGAGCCGTTATGGCCGAATATCCCCCCAAGAATACCTATTGCCCTGACTGTGGCGGCATCCATAGTACCGTTTACGGAAAGCGTAGGCACGTTCAGATATCTTGCGGCAATACGGTTTATCATTATCTGACATACCGCTACGGCATCTGCGCGGTCGCCGGGAGCATATACTCTGCCCCTTTGAAATATATCAGGCTTGCACGGCGTGCTCTCGGTGACTATGCGGCGAGCAAGCTCAGAGACAAGCATATCCTCGGGGCAGTCCCTACTCCCCATCAGACTGCGCACCTCCCTCACCGCCCTTTTTGTGACCTCATCGTATTTGCCGCTTGGATATACTCCCCCCACGTTGCGGTATGCACCGGATATCACCATAAGCTCCCTCTGCATTCTTTTTAAGTCCATTTTCTCACCTCCATCACCATTGTGCCGCCAAAACGTCACAGTAGACCAGGCATATCTTATCCCACGTGTCCGGATCTATTATCCCGTCTGCTCGGTCGGGCATAAACAAAAGCTGAAACTGCACCACCGCGTTGTGCATTCGGGGAGTAAACACCTCATCGGGAGGGGGACACGGGATATCAAACATACCCGAGATGACCTGCAGATACTGCCCTATGACCCTTACAGCACCATCCACGCAATTCTCGTAAAGCTGATAGCCGGGATATTTCTCCACCTCGCACGCCGCGGGAAGCATATCAACAATGCGCAGATATATCCTTATTAAATTGTACATATCCGCACTCGTGAGCACTCCGCTTCCCGTGCCGCCCCACATCTTTTGAAGACGGGATATACACTCTGCAGTCGCCTGCCCGTAATCAGGCTCGGAAAGGGCTTCCTGCGCGTAATAGTCAAGCTCGGGATAAAACTCCCCCAAAAGGCACATCACCCGCTTTATCCCCTCCACCGTCTCTCCGCTTGATGCCGCCGCGGGCGGGTCAACGTTAAGATCCACCCTGTTAAGAGCGTGTTGCATGAGCCTGTCAGCACCCCACGCGGCATAAAGCAGCTCTATGCGGGTGCATCTCCCCACCACACCGTCGGGCTCTATACCCCTTATTCTCTGAAGCTCCTTTACCGCGCATTCGGTGCTTTGAGCAAATATTCCGTCGGGCTTGAGCCTTGGAATGGAAGGGTATAGCCTTCTTATGCGGTTGAGCATGCTTTGCACCGTGCGCACCGAGTCTCCTCGCGCACCAAAGCCTACCGTCTCAAGCTTTTCGCCAAGATACGCCTCCTTTATATCAAGACCGAAGAAATGCTTTAGTATCTCGTCTCTGCTCTTGCCCACCCGTGCCATGTGGCAGGCCTTACGCATATCAAAGCCGCACAGCTCAAGGATATCGGTGTGCGTATCCTCCCCGTAGGGCTCAGGGTCAGTATGCTCCGATAGCTCAAGCTCCATATAGTCGGGAAAGCACGCATCCACCGCCTTAAGGATATCACCGTAATATTCCTGATGCTCATCATATGCAAGCCTTATCCCGCTTTGCTTTATAATTATACTGTCTATCACCACCACTCCCGCCTTTATTGCCTCGATGGGCGCATTTTGGGGGAGTATGCGGCACGCCATATGCCTTACCGCCTCCTTAAAGGGAACCAGCAGTTGCCTTCCGTTATATATCCTGACGTATTGGGGATGCCGCTTTTTATACATCTCATCCAACCTCGCTCACCCCCAAAGCCTCACACCTTGGCACCATGTTTACCTGAAGATAGGTTACCTTATCCGGATACACCCACACCCGCCTCGTGATGGGAGCATATCCCCACAAGAACACCCTGACCTCAAGCGCAGCTCCGTCAAGGGCGGAATATGTATCCCCGGTCTTGGGCAGCATGACCGTAAGACAAGGCACCGCACCACCGTTATCCGTCAGGGTATGATGCAGCAGCATCTCATTTTTGCTCACTGCCACCGACGCATCAAGCAATGGCACGATACCCCCTGCCGTAGTGACCCTTATCATAAGCTGACCCTGTCCGTCCTTTTTCTCCATAGCTCCGTTTAGGCGCTTACCCATGTAAAACCTCAAGCACAACACCTCCGCATCCACTTTTTTTGATCCTTGTAAAATATTATGCCAAAGGCTCCGATCGCGTGCATTTAAAGCTCCCGATACGGCAAAAAGACAAAAAAATCACAGTTTTGAGCAATATATTCATGATATTTTCTCACTTTACTTAAAAAGTAATTGTTAAAAACAGACTTATTGGTGTATAATAGTAAAAAAGTGATCACTTTATGTTGATTTTTTATCGATTTAGAGTTAAAATATCAAACGTAGATAATTAATAATATTACTTGGCTTTTAATGCCCTCGGAAAGGTGAATATATATGATTACCAAAGATCAGACCATAGGTGAAGTTATCCAGATCGACCCCTCTCTCGCCGCAGTTTTTGCAGGCTTCGGTATGTTCTGTGTAGGCTGTCCCAGCGCTCAGGCAGAAACCGTTGAGGAGGCAGGCGCCGTTCACGGCATCGACGTTGATGCTCTTGTGGAGGAGCTTAACAAGCACCTTAACAAATAACGCAATAAGGCCATCAGCACGAAAGGATACACCATGCTCGACATTAAGTTTTTAAGGGAAAACCCCGAAGCGGTAAAACAGAATATCCGCAATAAATTTCAGGACTCCAAGCTTGCTCTTGTGGACGAGGTAATAGAGCTTGACAAGCAGAACCGTGCCGCCATTGCAGAGGCAGATTCCCTGCGCTCAAGCCGCAACAAGCTCTCCAAGCAGATAGGCGCCCTCATGGGTCAAGGCAAGCGCGAGGAGGCAGAAGAGGTCAAAAAGCAGGTAAGCGCCAACAGCGCACGTCTTGCAGAGCTGGAGACCATGGAACGCGAGCTCAACGAAAAGATCAAGAATATAATGATGATCATTCCCAACATCATAGATCCCTCGGTTCCCATCGGTAAGGACGACTCCTGCAACGTGGAGCTGGAGCGCTTCGGCGAGCCCGCCGTACCGGATTTTGATATCCCCTATCACGCTCAGATAATGGAATCCCTTTCGGGACTGGATCTTGACAGCGCCCGCAAGGTGGCAGGTAACGGCTTTTATTATCTTACCGGAGATATTGCACGCTTACACTCCGCCATCCTTTCCTATGCACGCGATTTTATGATCGACAAGGGCTTTACATACTGCATCCCCCCGTACATGATCCGTGCCGACGTGGTTACAGGCGTCATGTCATTTGCCGAGATGGATGCCATGATGTATAAGATAGAGGGTGAGGATCTTTACCTCATCGGTACCAGCGAGCACTCCATGATAGGTCGCTTCATCGACACCATCGTGCCCGAGGCTCAGCTTCCTATTACCCTTACAAGCTATTCCCCTTGCTTCCGCAAGGAAAAGGGTGCTCACGGCATAGAGGAGCGCGGCGTTTACCGCATCCATCAGTTTGAAAAGCAGGAAATGATAGTTGTCTGCCGCCCCGAGGAAAGCATGGAGTGGTATGACAAGCTCTGGAGATATACCGTGGAGCTTTTCCGCACCCTTGATATCCCGGTCCGCACCCTTGAATGCTGCTCGGGCGATCTTGCAGACCTTAAGGTCAAGTCGGTGGACGTTGAAGCCTGGTCTCCCAGACAGCAGAAATATTTCGAGGTAGGCTCCTGCTCCAACCTCGGCGACGCTCAGGCTCGCCGCCTCAAGATCCGCGTAAACGGCGAAAAGGGCAAGTATCTTGCTCACACCCTTAACAATACCGTAGTAGCTCCCCCCAGAATGCTCATAGCATTTTTGGAGAATAACCTTAAGGCAGACGGCTCGGTCCGTATCCCCGAAGCGCTCCGTCCCTACATGGGCGGTAAGGAAGCCATTACGGCTAAATAACGGTCATTTCTGCTATATTTGCAGTTATGATATATTTCCTATGAATTGCCTCCGACGCATTGTTGATGTTTTCTTGCCTTCAGCACTGCGCGGAGGCACTTTCTTTAAAAATCACGACCACCGGCAAAGCCGGTGGTTTGCTCTGCGGCTATAAGCCGCTGTTACTGGCAGGGCTGAAAGCCCACCGAAACATTTGACACTTGCAAACTCGCCCTACCGCCAAAGATTTGGCTGCCATTTTCAGCCTCCCTTGTGC
>JAFXDC010000059.1 GCA_017516345.1 Clostridia bacterium
AAAATTAAGGGTCGCAAGACACCTTCGCACCCCCGAGTACAACGAGCTCTTCGGCGGCGACCCCATGTGGATCACAGAGGCCGTGGGCGGTATGGGTGAGGATGGCAGAACCTTGGTAACCAAGAGCAGCTTCCGCATCCTTAACACCCTTTATACTCTCGGCTCCTCTCCCGAGCCCAATCTTACCGTGCTTTGGTCAAACGATCTGCCCGAGGGCTTTAAAAGGTATTGCGCGAAGGTGAGCGTGGATACCGACTCCATTCAGTACGAGAACGACGATATCATGCGTCCCCTTTACGGTGACGATTACGCCATCGCCTGCTGTGTTTCGGCAATGAAGGTGGGCAAGCAGATGCAGTTCTTCGGTGCTCGCTGCAACCTTGCAAAGCTGCTGCTTATCGCCATCAACGGCGGCTACGACACCACCAGCGGCATCCATATCGGACCTCAGCTTCCCGTGCTTGACGGAGATAAGCTTGATTACGATACAGTGTTAGCACGCTTCAGCCTTTACATTGAGTGGCTTGCAAAGCTGTACGTAAACACCATGAACGTCATCCATTATATGCACGATAAGTACGCATATGAAAAGATACAGATGGCTCTTCACGATACCGACGTTCACAGATTCATGGCATTCGGTATTGCGGGTCTGTCGGTGGTTGCCGACTCCCTCAGCGCAATAAAGTATGCCTCTGTTGAGCCCATCAAGGACGATAAGGGCTTCATTGTGGATTTCAATACAAGCGGCGAGTTCCCCAAATTCGGAAACGACGACGACCGTGTGGATCTTATCGCAAAGGAAATGTCGCATAAGATGATCACCGAGCTTCGCAAGACTCCCACCTACAGACAGGCGGAGCATACCCTGAGCGTGCTTACCATTACCTCCAACGTAATGTACGGCAAGAACACGGGTGCCACCCCTGACGGAAGAAAGGCGGGCGCTCCGTTCGCACCCGGCGCAAACCCCATGCACAACCGCGAGGAGAACGGCGCACTTGCATCTCTTAACTCGGTTGCAAAATTAAGCTATGACGATTGCCGCGACGGCATCTCCAACACCTTCTCCATCACCCCCGAGGCACTTGGAAGAGGGGACGAGGACCGTATCGACAACCTTGTAAGCATACTGGACGGCTACTTCAAGAAGCACGCGCATCATATCAACGTTAACGTGCTCAACCGTCAGACCCTGCTTGAGGCGTATAATGATCCCGAGGCGTATCCCAACCTCACCATCCGTGTTTCGGGCTATGCAGTAAACTTCCATAAGCTTTCCCGTGAGCAGCAGCGCGAGGTCATCAGCCGTACCTTCCACGAGGTAATGTAATGTATAAGGGTCAGGTCCATTCCATACAGTCCATGGGCGCCCTTGACGGCCCAGGAATAAGATACGTGGTATTTACCCAAGGGTGTAACCTGAGGTGTGGGTGCTGTCACAATCCCGATACCTGGGAGGCGGGCGGCACCGAATACGATGCGGCAGAGCTTGCACAAAAGGCCGGCGGATATAAGGACTACTTCGGCAAAAGGGGAGGAGTCACCCTTTCGGGCGGCGAGCCCCTGCTTCAGCCCGAGTTTGCCCGCGAGTTCTTTGAAAAAAGCAAGGAGCTTGGCATAAATACCTGTCTTGATACCTCGGGAAGCATTCTTACTGCAGAGGCGCTTGCGGTGCTTGACGTGACAGACAGAGTGCTGCTTGATATTAAATATCCAAGCGATGAGCTTTATAAAAAGCACGTTGGTTGCTCACTTGATGCACCTCTTGCATTTCTTGAGGAGCTTGAAAAGCGAGGCATTCCCACAACCCTTCGCAACGTGGTCATTCCCACCCTTACCGATAACGAGCAGACCGCTCTGTTTATAAAAAGGCTGAAGGATGAGCATTCCTGTGTGGATTCGGTGGAGCTGCTTCCGTTTCGCAAGATATGTACCGTAAAGTACGAAAAATTGGGTATCCCGTTTGCCTTTGGGCATCTTCCCGAGCCCGATACGATCGCGGTAAAGAGGCTTGAACAAATAGTAAAATAAAAAAGCGTATCCGTTTAAAGCGGATACGCTTTTCTTAAACCTTAAGACCCATTTGGTATGCTTCTTTGGGGTATGGGGTGTTTTTTATCTCTCCCTTTTGATATGCTCCCATGCCGCAAATTACTCCCATTTCCTTGGCGCCCTCCACGCAGTCGGCGTAGCCTCGGAAGCAAGCAAGGGTAGTCTGTGCGGATCCGATCTCCTCGTCTGCGGCGGTGACTATGTAATAAAGCTCCTTATCCCTGACCTCTGTCCAGCGCGCCACGGTACGGTCTATAAGTGCCTTAAGCTGTGCGTCTATGGAATAAAAATATACGGGACTTGCAAGCACGAGCACGTCGGCATCTATCATTTTTTGTAAAATATCCGCCATATCGTCCTTTATTGCACATACTCCGCTTTTCTCGCAGGCGTAACAGCCGCGGCAAAAGCCGATGCTTTTTTTGGCCACGTTTATTTTTTCCACACAGTGCCCTGCCTCAAGTGCGCCCTTTGCAAATTGGTCGCACAGTATGTCCGAGTTGCCACCAATGCGGGGACTTCCCGATAATATCAAAACCTTCTTACTCATAATATTTTCCTTTCAATTTTTATTTTATATCCTTAAGCCGTACCCTTGTTATCTCTATATCCTCCTTGTGCTTGGAGTAGATAACGTAAAGATATCCGTCGTGAACAAGGGAATGGGGGTATCCGTAGAGCCCGCCCTTGCGGGAATCGGTGCGAAATGGGGTGTGCGGCTCATCCCGAAGAACGTAGCAGGTGTTAAAGCGCTCTCCGTCGGAGGACAGGCACAGATGCAGAGGATCGCGCTTGTAGCCGTTAAAGCAAAAGTTACCCACGGCGTAGAATCTGCCGTCGGGCAGTCTGCCGAAATGAAATTTGCTTGCATCGGTCTGGAAATCCGTCTTAAAGGGGGTCGACCACGTAGCTCCGTCATCGCGGCTTTGGGTGCACCACAGTCTGTCGGTGTTGGTGCGAAGAAGCATATGTATAACGTCGTCATCGGTCTGATAAAACGAGCCCTCGCACACAAGTCTGCCCTGCTGTACCCATCCGTTATGCTCGCCCACCCTCCAAATGGCGTCGGAATCGTCAAAGTATGGCTTATCATCAAAATAAGAACCGTAAATACCGCTTATTTTATAATCCTTCGTGCCGCAGGGCGAGTCGGTGTAGGGGAAGGATATATTACCCGAAATTATCAGCCTGCCCGAATGCGTGGGCGAGGGAGCGTGGTTGGGCACTATGGGGATATGCATATCAAGGGGCTCGCTCCAGGTGCTTCCGTCGCAGCGCATAACGTAAAGTGTGGTGCCTTGATGGTGAGCGTCGTTTTTTGGCCTTGTAGCGCCCTCCTCTATGCAGTCCTGAGCATATTCGTAATACCCGAAATATGCGTTTAGCGCCTCGCCCGCAGAGTACAGACCCGCCGCAGTAAGCACGCCACGGGGCCTTCCGATATCCCCGGGGGAGACTAGGGTGCGAGGCTTGCTCCAATTAGTGCCGTTTTCAGATACGGACAGCATCACCTGCTGACCCTGATCGTCCTCTGTGACCCTTCCGCAGGACCATATCGCGTAAAAAGCACCCTTAAAATGTGCAATGGATGCGTGATGGCAGTAGCTTGCACCCTTACGCGCCTTGTAGAGCAATATCGCCTCGGAGTCGATCTTGCTTTGGGATGGCTTGTTGGTTATCATACGTAAGATCTCCTGACATAACAGTATTATGCTTAATTTTTATAATACCAACGAGATGGGTTATCGCATATATATTTACATCTTGCTTGGTAATCATCCATATCGCGAATTATATGATCGGAATACGAAGGTTGAAAAATATTTTCGCCGATCTCTCTTGCAGAGAACCTTTTGAAAGAAGAGATAACGTGAGATCATGGAATTGGTAGTGACGGCGTCCTCGACGTCCCTGTTGCAAAATTAGCGGGGTCAAGAAATATAATAACCTGTATATGATCGGGCATAATGACGTAAGCGTCTGTTTTTACACCTGAAATTCTTTCGCCGGATAATAATTTGCTCTCAACAATTTTTCCGATAGGTGTCAGCTCGACTCCGGGGACTCTTGATCATAAATATTGAATACATTATAGCATACAAACAATAAGCAAATCAAGACGTAATTTGTGTTTTTAATCATCTGCAAGGTTAATGATCACTTTATTTTTCTTCTTCGCGTATTTCATAGCGTTATACGCGCCGCCCTTTTTTTCAAGGACGTAGCAAATTATTATATCGGAGCGGTCGATCATTTCCTCATTTCTTTTTATTATTGCTATTTTGGGATGGACCCTTGATGCCGCTAAAGATATTATAACATCGTCATAATATTCATTAAAGGAATCGGTGTTATCGAGATATTCCTTTGTAGGATAAGGGAGGACTAAGGTCAAATAATTATTATCCGATTACCGCGTTATGTATGCTTAACATCCATATTATACCGCGTATAGCGGTAATTATCAACTGTAATCGGTAATTATAGCGTGAATATTACCGCTGTAATTATTATACACTATTACAAAATGGAGGTGTTTGCTATGAATATGGATTTTGTACGTGAAAGAATATCGGAATTGCGCATAAAAAAGAATGTTTCAGAATATAAAATGAGCTTGGATCTGGGGCATAGCAGAAGCTATATTCAAAGCATAACCTCGGGACGCTCCGCTCCTTCGCTCGGAGAATTTTTATACATTTGCGATTATTTGGGCGTGACCCCATCGGAGTTTTTTGATGACAGATCGGATAATCCGCATCTTGTTAATAAGCTATATCAATTAACTCGCGATATGCAGCAGGCAGATATCGAAATATTGATAAGCACAGCGCAACGGCTTAATGATAAATAAGAAAAGAACGGGCAAAAGCCCGTTCTTTTTGCTATAAAATTAAATTAAAAACGCATTTTTTCCTTGATGTATGCGGCAACGTCCTCGATCTTAAGATGGATCTGCTCCATGGTGTCGCGGTCGCGAACCGTGACCTCGCCGGTCTCGAGGGTATCAAAATCTACCGTTACGCAATAGGGGATACCCGCCTCGTCGGCTCTGCGGTAGCGCTTGCCGATGGAGCCTGTATCGTCATAATCCACCATAAAGTCGCGCGCAAGAAGCTGATATACCTCGCGAGCCTTGTCGCCAAGCTTGTTCTTCTGCAGGGGAAGTACGGAGCACTTGTAGGGGGCAAGGGCGGGATGCAAATGAAGCACGGTACGAACGTCGCCCTCGGCGATCTCCTCCTCGTCGTATGCCTCGCAGAGGAAGGCGAGCACTGCACGGTCTGCACCCAGAGAGGGCTCTATGCAGTAGGGGATATATTTTTCGTTGGTTACGGGGTCCATATACTCCATATTCTCGCCGCTGTGACGGGCATGAGTGCCAAGATCGTAATCGGTACGGTCGGCAACTCCCCACAGCTCGCCCCAGCCAAACGGGAACAGATACTCGAAATCGGTGGTAGCCTTGGAGTAGAAGGCAAGCTTCTCGGGGCTGTGGTCGCTCAGGCGCAGGTGCTCGTCCTTCATGCCAAGGGAGAGCAGCCACTCGCGGCAGAAGTTTCTCCAGTAGTTGAACCACTCGAGATCCTCACCGGGCTTGCAGAAGAATTCCAGCTCCATCTGCTCAAACTCGCGGGTACGGAAGGTGAAGTTACCGGGAGTGATCTCGTTACGGAAGGATTTACCTATCTGAGCAATACCGAAGGGGACCTTTTTACGGCTTGAGCGCTGAACGTTCTTGAAGTTTACGAAGATGCCCTGCGCGGTCTCGGGGCGCAGATATACCGTGGCGGAGTTGTCCTCGGTCACGCCCTGGAAGGTCTTGAACATAAGGTTGAACTTGCGGATACCCGTAAAGTTCTTCTTGCCGCAAACGGGGCAAACGATATCGTGCTCGGCAATAAAGGCCTCCATTTTGGATGCCTCCCAGCCGTCGGAGGACTCGTCGCTTCCCACGCTTGAAAAATAATCGTCAATAAGCTTATCGGCACGGAAGCGGGCCTTACAGTCCTTACAGTCCATAAGGGGATCGGAGAAGCCGCCCACGTGACCCGATGCTACCCATACCTCGGGATTCATAAGGATGGCGCAGTCCACACCCACGTTGTAGGGGCTTTCCTGAACGAATTTCTGCCACCATGCCTTTTTAAGATTGTTCTTAAGCTCTACGCCCATGGGTCCGTAATCCCATGTGTTTGCAAGACCGCCGTAGATCTCGCTTCCCGCAAAAATATAGCCTCTGTTTTTGCAAAGGGCTATGACCTTGTCCATTGTTGCTTTCATTTCTGATCCTCTCCTAAACATAAAATAAAAAATAAAAAACCGATGAAATCAACCAAGGGACGAAGCATGCTCCGCGGTTCCACCCTTGTTGACCATTCGGTCCTCTTTTACAGCTTTGCTTATTTTGATGATGCCCTTGGCCGCGCACGACTTGCAGGCTTGCACCCTCCCTGCATCGCTATTAAGTCCCGACTGCGGTTACTCCTTCATCAAGCATATTCATTTGTAGATATAATACCAAACAATAAAAATTTGTCAAGTGAAACTTGCTTGTAACACACTTATCCCTTTGGGCGTAGTATGTATTGTAACATAAAAGAAGGGAGAATTTCAATATGTTCAACTCTTGCTGCGATGATAACTGCCTCTGGATAATAATACTTCTGCTCATCTTCTGCGGATGCGGCGACTCCTGCGGTAATTCCTGCGGTAACTCCTGCGGCTGCTCGGGCGGCAATAACAGCTTTATATGGATCATCCTTATATTGCTGCTGTGCTGCGGTAACAACGGCTCCTGCTGCGGAGGAGCTTCGCTTCAGAATAACTGCGGCTGCTAAAAAAAGCCCGAGCCTCGGCTCGGGCTTTTACTGTATCGTCCAATCTATGGGCGGTTGACCGCTTTTTATTAAAAGCTCGTTGGTTTTTGAAAAATGCTTGCATCCAAAGAAGCCGTTATATGCCGAAAGTGGGGAGGGGTGAGCACAGGAGAGCTTATAATGTATGGGGTTGGTTATTATCTCCGCCTTTTTTCGCGCGTGTGCGCCCCACAGAATGAATACAACGGGGGTGTTCTTTTTATTTAATGCCGATATCACCGCATCGGTAAATATCTCCCAGCCCATGCCCTTATGACTTGCCGCGCAGGCTCTGCGCACCGTGAGCACGTTGTTCAAAAGCAGTACTCCCTGCCTTGCCCAGTCGGTAAGCTCACCGTGGGGCGGGGGAGTGATTCCCATATCCGACTGCAGCTCCTTAAAAATATTTACAAGGCTTGGAGGCGGAGCGACCCCCTTTTTTACCGAGAAGCACAGACCGTGTGCCTGACCCGGACCGTGGTAGGGGTCCTGACCTATTATCACCGCTTTGGTGCTCTCATAGGAACACAGGCGCAGAGCGTTGAAGATGTCGTACATATCGGGATAGATATCCCTTGTGCGGTACTCGTTTTTTAAAAATTCCCGCAGGGCAAGATAATAAGGCTTTGAAAATTCCTCGCCTATTATGCCGTCCCAATCGTTTCCGAGTGTTACCATAGTGCACCTCTTGAAAATAATATCAACAATATAATACAATATTTTTATTACGCGGTCAATTCATTTGCTTATAAAGTGCATTTTGTGATACAATAATAAAAACAAACGGGAGGACGGTAATAATGATAATAGATTTCGTAGGAACCGGCGGCGCCGAGGGCATTCCCTCTCTTTTTTGCGATTGCCCGGTTTGTCAAGGTGCAAGACAGGACAGAAGGAACGTGCGCCTGCGCTCAAGCATCTGCATAAACAAGACTCTGCTCGTGGATTATTCCCCCGATATCCATACTGCTGATTTCTTGGGGTACGTTGATATGCTTGCGGTAAGGGACGTGCTGCTTACCCATTCCCATGCCGACCATTGTGATATGCACGAGCTTATCTATCGCGCTCAGCCAAATTTCTGCGCCCCCGCTCAGGAGTACGTCCTTAAGCTTTACGGAAATGAGGCTTGCAGGAAAAAGTACGATATCGCCTGCGCGGAAAACGGTGGAAGCATTAATCACACTGAGTTTGTTGCGGTGGAGCCGTTTAAAGCGTTTAGCGTACAGGGAATAAGGGTCACTCCGCTCAGCGCAAACCACGCCCTTCAGGAACGGGCGGTAATGTATCTCTTTGAAGAGGAGGACAAGCGTTTCCTTTATGCCGAGGATACCGGGGCGTTTACCCCCGAGTCGATGGAGATTTTAAAGGGAAGGTACTGTGACGTTATAAGCATGGATTGTGCCTTTTGCTTTGGCGCTCCCGACAGAGATGATATCCACCTTGGCTTAAACAAAATGCTTGAGCATATGGATCGGCTTAAGGATCAGGGTACGGCGGACGATAATACCGTGTTTATCGCTCAGCACCTTTCTCACAGAGGGCTTGTAAAGGACGGAAGGGCGATCGGTCGGGAGGAGCTTGACGGACTGCTTAAGCAGTATGGCATAATCGCGGCGTATGACGGCATGAGCATAAGGACCTGACGGTATCAAAATTACATTATTATAACAAAATTAATAAATGCGCAGATGTGCACATATATGATGCAACGGCGTATTTTCATGAAGAACGGAGCCTTTTCCGTTCTTTTTTTGTTTTTTGCACAATAGGGTAAAAATTTTTATCGCGACGGGAAAATGTCCTATTAATGGGACATGACAATGTATATAATAAGGGTGTAAAACAAAGAAGGAGCGGTGAAGATAATGATGATCGAAAGACTTTTAAGCTACAGAGACAGCTTTGCATATGATTATGAGGATATGTACCGTTGGGTGGATACTTACGAGGAGGACGGAATAATATATCCGGGATATCCCGAGTATGATAAGACGGTATTTGGTTTTATAAACGACGTGTACGATTCGGGACTGCTTATAAGGGATTACTCCTCGGTGCTTGATCGCAAGGGGGTAAGGGACGTTGATACCCTTATTAACGATGCCGACATGCTTACCCTTCGGGCGGTTTTATCCTATTACGTCAGAGGAGAGCATAAGAAGGTGGGCTTATGGGGCAGAGGAGTTCGCAAGATGTGCTTTTTGCGTATGCTTGACAGGCTCGAGGAGCTTGTCAGGGACGGTGCCGTTGCGGCATAAGAGAAGACGGTGGCAGCTCCTTATTGTGTTTCATTTGCATTACAGCGCGCTCTTTTTTGAGCGCGCGCGGCGGGCTCGGGCACCGCGGCGCGGTTGCGCCGTGGGTACCCTCGCCCGCCGTTTTCGCCTTTTGCACTAAAGCGCGCAAAAGACGAAAATGGGCGAGCCTTACGGCCCGCCCGCGCTTACGGTACAAGGATGCTCATCAAATAAAGGAGCCTATAGCGTTTTTGACTCTGCATTATTTCGTTTGCCTGTTTTTTCCTTGGTAAAAGAGGTCTTTTGCCGCATAAGCATGATTAAAAACGGGAAAAAATAACTGTACAAATGATTTAGGCGGTACAGTTATGGCACTAAACAAGGTAGAGCTTTGCGGAATAGATACGGGCAAGCTTCCCGTGCTTTCCGCAAGAGAGGCGGCGGAGCTTTTTTCTAAGGTCAAGGAGGGGGATGACCAAGCGCGTGAGCGGTTTATATTTGCAAATCTCAGATTGGTATTAAGCGTTATACACCGATTTTCAAGAAGGTGTGATAACGTTGATGACCTTTTTCAGGTGGGCTGTATAGGACTTATGAAGGCGGTGGACAATTTCGACAACGGTGTGGGGGTGCGCTTTTCCACCTATGCGGTTCCAATGATAATAGGAGAGATAAGAAGATATCTCAGGGACAATAACCCCATACGGGTGAGCCGTTCCATGAGGGATACGGCTTATAAGGCGCTTCAGGCGGCGGAGAAGCTGTCCTTTGAAAATAACAGAGAGCCCGATATAGAGGAGATCGCAAGGGAGATAGACATGCCCGTGCACGTGGTCTCCACGGCGCTGGAGGCCATTCAGGACCCGGTATCCATTTATGAGCCCATATATCACGACGGCTCGGATGCGGCGTTTATGGTGGATCAGCTGGGGGATGAGCGGGCAACGGGGGAGGCGTGGCTTAATAACCTTGCGCTTGACGCCGCGGTGAGCAGGCTTGACGAGCGGGAGAGAAGTATCATATTTTTGCGATATTTTCAGGGCAGGACACAAATGGAGATCGCGCAGGAGATAGGCATCTCCCAGGCACAGGTGTCAAGGCTTGAAAAGGGTGCGCTGGAGCGGATAAAAAAGCAGGTATAGGAAATTGGCATGATCTTAACTATGATAATAGCCACCGTGAGCATTCTTATCATTAAAAAGGAAATATTGAAAGATGATGAGCATGCGCAGTGCTTAAAAAAGAGGACAGAGATGGAAAAGCATTCTCTGTCCTCTTTTTATCAGTAGGTTTTGTAAAACGTTTGTAAACAACAATGGCTGAGCATATGCTCGGCCATTGTTATACGGTGTACCATTTTCCTTTTTTGTAATTAACGTAAAACATCAGACATAAAAGCAGATTGTGCGCTATCATGCATCCCCAGGCGGCAATCAACCCAAGCCCAACAAGCTGGGTACAGATAAATGTTCCCACTATTCGGACTCCCCACATGCCGATAAGGTTATATATAAACGGGGTCTTGGTCTGCCCAATGCCCAGAAGCATGCCCTCAAGTATTATCGCAATGCCGTAAAAGGGCTCTGTTACCGAGACCATGCGAAGCACGGTGGTGCCAAGGCTTATAACGTCGGCATTTGAGGAAAACAGTCCCATAAGGGTTGGTGCAAGGAAAAACAGAGCAAGCCCCGAAAGGGTCATAAGGATAAGCTCTATGGGGATAAACATTGCCGATACCTTTTTCATCTGCCCTTCATCCCGCGCGCCGTAGGCGTTGCCTATAAGGGTTGCGGCGGCGGTCTGCATACCGAAGCCCGGGATATAAAACGCCGACTCCACCGTGTTTGCGATCGTATGTGTGGCGGTGGCGACATCGCCTACAGAGTTTATCATGGAGGCAAACACCACGTATCCGAGGGAGGTGCAGAAGCGCTGGAGCATATTGGGGATGGCCACCCTGAAGCAGGGGGCGAGTATGCTCTTATCCGGTCGCATATCAGCAAGAGTAGGCTTTAGCTGTGGGTGCTTAAACAGCGCCACGGTGATCATTATACCCCCTACGGTAAAGGCTGTTGCGCTTGCTATGGCGGCACCGTCCACTCCAAGGTCGGCGCCCGGCATGAATATCTGCATGCCGAGGATATCAATATTGCGGCTGGGGTATATAAGCAGGAGGTTTAGCAAAACGTTTATAAGATTTACCGCTATTCCCACCTTCATAGGGGTCTTGGTATCTCCCGCGCCGCGCAGTACGGTGGAGAATACGGTGCTTGCGCATCTTGGAAGCATGGGCAGATATAAAATAAAGAAATATCTGCTTGCCTGTGGCAGAATGCTTGTATCCACCTGCATGAGCTTTGGGATCACCCCGCTGAGGCTGAGCAGTAAGACCGTGCTGATGATGCCGGTCAAAAGGGTGACAAACACCGCCTGGGATGCGGTCTTCTTGGCGTCATTAAAATTTCGTGCACCGCAGGATATTGCAATACGGGACAAAAAGCCCACGCTCAAGGCGGAAATACTGCTGAAAACAAGCCATCCCACCGTGGTGGTGGAGCCTACGGCGGCGGTGGCCTCGGTACCGAGGGATCCCACCATTGCGGTGTCTATGTACTGTACCGCTGTTTGCATGATCTGCTCCATTATTGTGGGCCACGCAAGGGAAAGGATGAGTAATGCGGTTTTTTTGTGTTTAATAAGATCCTTTTTCATGCTAACAGTATATCAAATTTATTTTGGTTTGTAAACGCTTCTTGGAGGGATCTGCCATAATTTTGTGCGGGTGCATAATTAGTATTGTGCTAATTAAAGTTAAAATAAAACAAAGAAATAGAGTGATAAGGTTAGTTTTGTGCATTGAATTTAAATTGTAACTGTGATATAATCTACTAAAATCAACAAAAGGAGGCTTATATGAATTCCGACGATACGGTTTTGCGCTTTGCGGCTTTTGCCGATGCGCACTTTTCTGTTGCAAATAAGGACACCGTGCCTGCGCGCTTTGAAGGTGCTATGAAGGCATTTTACGCTATGGCAGATGATGACAAGACCCATCCCTTTATTGATGCGGTTGCATTCGTGGGGGATTTTGTGGACACCGGCTACAGCGACAATTACGAGCTGTTCACCGACTGCCTTAATAAGACCCTGAGAGACGATACCAAGGTGCTTGCTTGTCTTGGGAACCATGAATATTATCTTAATAAGGATATGACAGACCTTATTAATAACGGCATTAAGATCCTTGACAGCCACGATGCGGCCGATATCATGACAAAATATCTCGGTGCGGAGCTTGATACCTCGGTAAGCATAAACGGCTTCAGGTTTATCCTCAGCTCGTTAAGATACGACATAAGGAACGGCAAATACTGGAATGACGTGGAGAATCTTGATTGGCTTGCTTCCGAGCTTGAAAAGGCGGCAAAGGAGGATACGAAAAGACCTATATTTACATTTGCTCACGTCACCTTTGACAAAACCATCGCCAAAGCGGTGCACAATCAGTATTTCTTTGACCATGGCTTTGGTGCGGTGTATGATATTTATAAAAAATATCCACAGATAATTAACCTTACGGGGCACGACCACTACCCGTTAAACCTGGAAAATGCCATTCACCAAAGGGATTTCACCGTTCTGACTGCGGGACATCTGCAAAAGGGCTCCGTCGGTGTGCTGGACGGCACCTGCGGTACCGAAAGTTCGCAGTGCGTGCTTGTTGAGGTAAAGAAGGATTACTCTGTCACCGTTCGCCCCTATGATGCCCTTAACCATTGCTTTATGGACAAGACCTGGGAGATCGCAGAGCCCTCAAACAAGGATAGCTTTATTTATACCGACGAGCGTAATATATACAAGGATTTCCTGCTTAACGATGCCGACGTTTCGGTCTTAAATGTAGATACCGGCGTCGAGGTATCTGTAAAGCAAATTACGCAAGATCCTAACGTCATATATTATAAGGTCTCTGCTGTTTTAGGTGACGAAGAGGTTAAAAAAGTGCTGATTCCTTCAAAGGTATGGCTTAAAGAGGTTCCCGACAGCGTAAAAACAAGGTTAGAGCTTGAGGCGGGAGTAGAATATACCCTTAATATCACCGCTGTGGATAGCTTTGATAACCGTTCAAACACGGTAAATAGGAAAATATTGGTTAAAAAATAGGCTCATGCCGGTTTTTTGTTAGAATTGTGCTAATTAAAGTTAGAATACTGACGCTATAGGTTAGAATTGTGTATTGCGTAGTAGTAGTAGTAGTAGAATGTGTTTAAGATCTTAAAAAAATATAGGAGGATCAATTATGAGAAAAACACTGATTACTATTGCAATGCTTGCAACATTCATGATTTCTTTATTTAGTGGCTTGACTTTTAATGTCAATGCAAGCGAAGTAGACGACTTTGACGCGGTATTGAGATTCGTGGCAATGGCTGACGCACATTTTTCTGCTGACAACACCACCGTTCCTCAGAGGTTTGCTCAGGCCATGGAAAAGTTTTATGGTATTGCCAAGAATGACCCGAACCATAATACCGTTGACGCACTTGTTTTGGTAGGTGACTTTGTAGAAACCTCTGCAGAGGCGGATTATGCAAAACTTGTGGCCGCATTGAATGCGAGCGTTGACAGAGACGAAACCCTGATACTTGCAGGCTTTGGTAACCACGAGCTGCAACTGAAGCCGGGTAACGCGCAGATGCTGGATACGTTCGATGCTGCTGAGATCATGAAGCAGCAGATAGGCGTAGACGGCCCCGATACATCTGTTGATATTAACGGCTTCAGATTTATCGTAAGCTCGCTTCGCTACGATATGAAGAACGGCAAAGGATGGACCGACAAGGAAAACCTTGAT
>JAFXDC010000060.1 GCA_017516345.1 Clostridia bacterium
ACCGAGAGGAATATGAACGCCGTCTTGCCACTATGCGAAAAGAAAAAGCCGACCTTGAAAAGAAGGTCAACTCCCTTGTGGACACCCTTGCCGAGACCGAAGACGGTGCTGCCAAGCGGACTATCATTAACCGCGTGGGCGAAATGAATTTGGAGATCGACAAGCTCAGTATGGGCATTGAAGAGCTGGTCAGCATTGCCTCCGAGCACGCATTCAGCGATATTGAGTTTGATGTGATGCGCGAAATGCTGACCATGTTCAAAAACGGCATTGACGAAATGAGCTATGAGCAAAAGCGGGTTGCCATTCGTACTGTGGTGCGCCGCATTATCTGGGACGGTGAGAACGCCCACATTGTTCTATTTGGCGCAGAGGGCGAGGACATCGAATATCCCGACATTTCTCATCTGATGAAGGATTCCATCGCCGAAACCGAGGACGACGAGGAGCTTGTGCCCTTTGTCGGGGAGGATATGGACGAAAATTCCTTGTCGGATTTTGGTCCTGAGACTAAAACCCATTGGGGCGAGGATAGCAAATGAGATACTTATGCATCTGCGGGCGAGTAAGAAACGCAAAAGCGAGGTGTCGCTTCAGGAGCCCGTGGGCACCGATAAGGAGGGTAATGAGATATCCCTTATGGATATTCTTAATATCGCAGACAGGGACAGACAGGAGAGTGTTGATTACCTTCTGCACGCAAAGCAGCTTTATAATGAGTTATCTTGTCTGCCCGAAAGGGAACGCACCGTTATAGCTTTGCGATATGGGCTCGGAGGTGAGCGCCTCAGCCAGAAGCAGATAGCCAAAATGCTGGGAATATCCCGATCCTACGTTTCCCGCATAGAAAAAAAGGCAATAGAGACCCTCAGCAAGCGCTTTGGGGAGTGATGAATGCAATTCAGACATCTGTCTGTTCAAATAATATAGGGATGAATGAAAAATAAAAGAACGATATGGTTTATAAGTGCTATAACGGTGATCACTTTGTGGCCATCGCTGCGGTTATTTCCGAGGTGTGGCGGTGGGTGTGCTTTCGACATCGCAAGCGGTAAAAGCAAGCAAAGCAAGTACCGGAATTAAATGAATTGCTTTTTTCATAGGTTATCTCCTGAAATTAATATCGACGGTTGTATTATAGAACTGTAGTATGGAATAATCAATTAATTAAAATAAAAAAGCACCGCGATAGCGGTGCTTTAAGATATTTTAGCGGAATTATTTCATTTCCTGGCCGCCGGTTACGTTGATGGCCTGACCGGTCATGTAAGAGGACATATCGCTTGCAAGGAATACCATTGCGTTTGCAACGTCCTCGTACTCGCAGCTTCTCTTCATGGGAACCTGGTTCAGATACTTCTCGCGGATGGCCTCCTCGGTGGTACCCTGGTTAGCAGCATACTGCTTGAACAGGCTGTTGACCCAAAGGGGAGAGTTGAGCAGGTTGCCGGGGCAGATGCAGTTTACGCGGATGCCCTGATCTGCAAACTCAAGAGCAAGGCTCTGGGTAAGACCGATGCCGCCGAATTTGCTTGCAGCGTATGCGCAGTTCTTGTAGGAGCCCTTCTTACCGGACTTACTGTTGATCTGAATGATGGCGCCGCTCTTACGCTCGAGCATATAGGGAGCAACTGCCTTTACGGTGTTGAAGTAGCCGTTGAGGTTAACGTCAACAACGAAAGCGAAGCTGGAAGCGGGGAACTCGCGGATGTCGCCCGATTTAACAACAGCGGCGTTAGCAACGAGGATGTCGATCTTGCCGTACTTTTCGATGGCGGTAGCGGCCATTTTTTCGCAATCCTCAATTTTGGTTACGTTTACGGCAACTGCGATGGCATCGTTGAGCTTTGCGGCTACGGCCTGAGCGCCTTCATAGTTCATATCTGCAACTACTACCTTGCAGCCTTCCTCGCTGAGACGGATGGCAAGAGCCTCGCCAAGACCCTGGCTGGCACCGGTAATAACGGCAACTTTGTCTTTAAGATTGATTCCGGACATAATAATACCTCTTTTTATATAATTTATTTAACAATATTGTACCCCACAAGCGACTTTTGTCAAGTGTTTTTGCGTTATGTGAAGTAAAATAATGCGGCGCCCCGACTTTCGCGCTTCGCACTTCCGCCGCGGCGCCCGCGTGCTTGTATGACCGCCAAAGGAAAGCTTTACAGTGGGTCTTTGCGGGGCAAAATATTACCAAAAACCACATGCATAAAAATGCACGGTAAAAATCCCTTTAAAAAAGTGTAAAAAAACCGCAAAAAAAGCGCGAAAAAGCATCAAAAAACAGGTGTTTTTTCGCGCTGTTTCTTTTTGTCATTTATTTTTGCATAATTATTGATCAAAATGCATAATTATAAGCGGTATTTTGATGATGAAATATAAGAATGGTGATGAAAAAGTGATTTTATAAAAAATGCCGGAGAGGGTATTGACATGGGTATATTGGCTATGCTATACTGTAATTGCAAAAAGGAAATTTTTGCAAAAATAAAATATAGGAGAGATTATTATGAAAACAAAAGCTACAAAATTACTGCGACTGCTTGTATGTGTTATGCTTGCTTCTGTGTTGCTCGTTTCTATATTGCCCATGCAGGCCTTTGCCGCGCAAGAAACAGAAACATCAAACGAGATAGATATCTCCGCCATTACCCTTGAAAACCTTCCCGAGATACTAAAGCAGGAAATGGATATTACTCCTGACTACTCCTCGGCACTCGGTATAAATACAAATACGTACTCCTTAAGAGAGACCACGGTATTAAAGACGGGTCTGCTCGCAAGTGACGCTCAAAGGCTTGACGGTCTTACCTTGGTAAACCCCGACGGCACAAAGACTGCCTACAGCTTTGGTGCGGATATTAAGTTTATAGAGGATAATGCGGTTAAATTTGTAGATAACCAAATAATAAACAAGGTAAGCCTTGAAAACGGCAGACTGTTCTTTTATCAGACCAAGGACAGCGACAATATGCTCTATCTGCCCCTTAATATTTCAAGCGGTCTGCTCTTTAAAAACGGCGACCTTAGCCTGACCCTTGCTCCCGCAAGCTTCTCGTTCTCCTTTGCACAGCTTAAGGAGGACGAAAACGAATATGCAGTACAGTACGATAACGTTTTCGCAAAGGGAATAAGCCTAGAATACCTCTCGGTATACGGCGGCTTTAAGGAAAATATAATAATAAACGAAAAGAACGGAATAAATGAATTTTCCTACGTTCTTGATATCCCCGGCTATAAGGCAGAGCTTACCGACGGCGGTAAGAGAATAACCGTAACAAGCAAGGAGGATGGCGAAAACGCCTACGTTTTCGGACACCCCTTTGCTCAGGATGCCAACGGCAAGATCACAAACGATTGCGACTATACCCTCAAGCACCTTTTCGGTGACAGATATATTCTTACCCTGCGTGCCGATAAGCAGTTCTTAAACGACGAGAGCACCGCATACCCCGTAACGGTAGACCCGCCGCTTGAGGTCTCCCGCGGTTCTGTCGAGGATGCGACTATATCGAGCGCGGGATATTTTAGCTCTACCGATGCAAATCTTTATGTGGGTATAGACCAAACCTTGGGGCATAGTGCGGCATATTCGCGCTGTAATTTCCTTTGGTATTTCAGACATCTTCGCCCCGAAGATATTACTGATGCGTATTTTCATACAGCATCCGTGAACGGTATTAGTACAACGTCTTATATAAGCTTATATGATAGCCAATGGTCATACAGTATTGATGGTATGACTTATAGCGATGTTGAACGTTGCCAACACGAATGTCAAAGTACGGTTGAGTTATCTGCTGTGAATTCTGCTTGCGACTTTGAAATAACTCAGCTTATGCAAAAGTGGTTAAAGCATTACCTGGGTGAAAGCGGCGGAAAGAATCCTAATTACGGTTTCTTTTTAAATAGCAATGACAACGTTGTATCGCTTTATTCGGCGGAAAGCAGTCATGCAATTTATCCTTATTTCACGATAACGTATAACGAACAAAATATAATACCCAATGGATATTATCATATTAAAAACAAACAGTATGATACACTCCTATCTTATTCAGACGATACTGATAATGTATTTGTTGATGGATCTTCAACAGATGGTACGGATACATCTTTTTCTTGCTGGTATAATTGGTATATACGTAAGGTTGAGCATACACAATATGGAGAAAATATATATCTTATAGAACCGTTTAATTATGAAAACAATAAAGCTTTAGGGTCTGAGAACTTAGACGCATATACAAATGGAATAAACGTGCAGATCAATGATTACTCAGCGGGAAACAATCCAAATCTTTGGCGGATAATCAAAAATGCAGACGGTACGTATCGTCTTATGCCCGCTCAGTCTACAATGTTAAGCTTAACCTGTGATAATACCGGAAGCTATAATGCCTACACTTATGAGTATTATGGTTGGCAAAGTATGAAATGGGAATTTGAGGCATTAACCACAGATGAGGGTGCTGCATGGATTTGGGATAATGGTGATAATATTTATGAGACTAGTGAATATATAAACTGTTGCGGATATGCTTTAAATGTTTTGGATGAGAATTATATTTATATGGAATATGGAGATAACGTAGAAAACATAGCTGACAAAACGATGGAATTCGCGGAACAATACGATATAACCATTTATAGGATAGAATCGTACGATGCACCTATTCGTGAAAATGAGTATCGTATAGCTTTGCGAGTTGGTAATTATGAGGATTACAGTACCTCAATGAATGGTTATTATAGATATATGACCAATAATATTGAATATAGATCACCATCCGTACAGTTAAAGAAAGGCAAAAAATACGCCAGTCAGTATTATACTGTAGAACCTACACTTGATCGCTTCTTGAGCTTTGATTATCATTTTATGCGTCAATCTATAGCTTATGATGATGAAGGAGATAAGTTGGTTGTATGGGCAGAAAAACATGGACAGAAAAGTGTAGATCCAGAAACCGATGTAAGAGTTGGAAACCCGTCATTGCTATCATGGAGCAACGATGATACATTTAGAGCCTATTCTCTAATTGATAATAAATATATTCCTTTAGGTGCTAGAGATTTTTATTTCAATGATAACGAATATGAGATTTCTTTATATTGCAGGAATCCCTTAATTTATCCATATATGATTGAAATAGATGACGTTAATAATATTATTGATCACACGAATTATTATAACAGCGAAACTGTTTATTTTGCAGTTTCAATTAATTAGGAGTTATTATAATGAAAAAGATAATTGTAATAATGACCTTGTTGGCGCTGTGTGTAGGGATATGCGGATGCACGGATCAAGGCGAGGATATGGGATTAACGTCGTTAGCGCAAGTCATATTAGATAAAGCGAGCAATAAGCCTTATGATAAGCTTATTACTAAAAGCCATTCGTCAAACGAGCTGTTTAGGTATTGGGTCAATTATTCGTATTATTACCATGCTACGGTCTGTACCGACTTGCAGCACGACCAAGAGGTCGTTACGTTGATGGAGCAACCTAGCATAAAGGAGATATAATAATAATTAACGAATGCCTTCCTATAGAATGCTTACGCAGAACAAATGATGCTATATACAGTGTTCACAGTATATATGATGATTGCTTGCTTTATATTGAATATGAAAAGTACAGTGTTAACGGTATAAGCTCGTTAAAGGCAAAGCTTCCGGGCATTGTTTTGCCCAAGACCGTAACCCTTTCGGATGAAGACTTGCTATCAATTAACCAAGGGGTATATACATTGAAGGATGTAAAAAGCATTGATCCGACGGTAGATAATGCGCATATGATGGATCATCACATAGCAACAAATTTAGATCCTGATACCATCATATCCACTAATGAAGAGGATCTTGAAGAATTTTGCACAAGGCCGCTTTTTTCCACAATGCATTATACAGTAGAGAGAAATTGGTACAAGATAAACTATGGATTAAATGGTGATAAATATTCAAGTATTAAAGAATGGTATCAAACGACAATTCCTAACAGTGGTGGCCCATCGTTGTCAAAGGTAGGAGGCGACTCATTTAAGGTTATAAACGTTGAGAAGATAGATGCTCCGCCTATTTTAAAGCAGGATCTGCCAAAATAAAAAAATAAGAAAGCGCCCGAGAGGCGCTTTTTTTATGCGATCCTTGCGGAGTTGACGGCACGGCGCCACCTTGGTCATTTAAGGTGATGTCTTTTAATGCTTCGGTCGTTATATGCGGTAAGACTTAAGGAGATATTAACAAGATCGTAGCATACCGAGTAAATTGTGTAGACCTGCATACCGTTATCAAGCTCGTTACAGCCCTTTATTTGACTGACGCTGTCACAGATATGGAAAAACTGCTCTGTGGCGGAATCGGCATCATCAACCATAGCGGCATTTTTAAGGTTGAAGGCAGCGCGGACAAAGCGAGAGGGGGAGGAGCAGTCGCCGGGCAAGCCGATGGCACCCATGCCGCGGCAGTAGGGTGTAAGCTCGAGCTCGGGGCAGAGGGTATTTTTCGGCGGGCGGGCGGAGAGGGAGATATAATTTGTCAGATTAAGCATTTGCACGGGAAATTCGGGGCTGTTGGTCAGCACGTCGGTGGGGTTTTTATATACCGTCATTCCGCTTTGGGTCTGCTCGACGGCTATGGAGCGGCATTTATCCGCAAAGGCAAAGTGCAGAGGGGTGCTTTTGAGCTCGGAGGAAAAATCATCATTTGTAATATTGACCTCTTTAAGCATTTCCTCTGCCTCATCCACGGTCGCGCAGCATAACAGAGTGCGGGGAAGGAGCTCGTATGAGGGGATAGACCTGCCGTGCCCGAGGGCGCGATAGCAGGCACAACCCTCAAAATTCAGTGCCGCGCCCGCAAGCCCGCGCGAGTTTACCCCGTCAAAAAAGAGACTGTGTCCGTTACGCGTAATTGCCATGCCTAAAATATCATACCCGTCACCGTGCATGACGGTGGGGGTCTGACCAAGATCGTACTCAAGGTCCAGCGTTCTTCCGAAAAGGCTTCCGTATCTTAATGCAGTGCACATAATATCCTCGCTAAAACAAGTATTTTAATTATTTTGCCTTGCGGAGAGGGTATTTATTCGTAAAAAAACGCCCTTAGCGGGCGTTAAGGAATGCGGTTATTTAAAAACGAAGATGTCGGGCAAAAGAGTGCCGTTTTCCACCGTGATGCGGGCGTAGGTGGGTCTGAAGCTGCCGAAGGCGCCCGGGTTTACAAGAAAGATGCCGTTTTCAAGCGTGACGTCGGGAGCGTGGGTGTGGCCGTAGAGAACGCATCCCACCTCGTGCTCAAGCGCCTTATAGACCAAGCGATCCATGGAATATTTGACCCCGACCGTGTGGCCGTGAAGGAGCAGAAGCCTGACTCCGCCCACCGAAATGATATCCTCAAGAGGGTAAGCATCACCGTAGTCGTTATTGCCCTTGACCCCGTAGACGGGCTTGTCGGTGAGGGAGCGCAGGACGTCGCAATCCCGCGTGTGATCCCCAAGATGAACGTAAAGGTCGGCGTCCTTGGTGGCGGCAAGCAGCATGTCAAAGCTTTGATTGCCGTGGGTGTCGGAAAGCACGTAAAGTGTCTTTTTGCTCATGCGGTTACCTCTCCAGATATTCGGCAAGCTGCTTTATTGCCTTTGCGCGGTGGCTTATTTGATTTTTTTCCTCGGGGGATATCTCGGCGGAGGTGCATCCGTATTCGGGCAAAAAGAAGATGGGATCGTAGCCAAAGCCGTTTTCGCCCACCGGAGCGTGGTTGATCTCGCCCTCCATTTCGCCGCGGAAGACCGCGGTCTCCTCGCCGTTTACGTAGGCAAGGGCGCAAACGAAGCGGGCGCTTCGCTGATCTTTGCCCTGCATTTTTTCAAGCACCAGGTTAAGATTTGCGATGTCGTCGCCGTGACCGCCCGCGTAGCGTGCCGAGTAGATGCCGGGCTCGCCGTCAAGAGCGTCCACCACGAGGCCGCTGTCGTCGGCTACCGCGGCGCAACCGCTTATCTGAGCGATCTCGCGTGCCTTTTTGATGGCGTTTTCCTCAAAGGTGGTGCCGTCCTCCACGGTCTCATGATCTATTCCCGCCTCGCGAAGGGACTGTACCGAATCGAAATATTTGAGCAGTATTGCCCTCATTTCCTTGAGCTTTTTTTGATTGTTGGTAGCGATTATTAACTTCATATATCTCCTTTTGGCTTAAAAAGCACATCAAAACAATGGGCTTTTGGCTGTTTATAGCACTTTTTTAAGGCTTTTTTGTGCTAGATCTTATCAAAATTCTTAAAATGAAGCTTGGCAAAGGCCTCGAGAGCCTGCTTGCCCAGCTTATCCGCAAGCACCTTGGCGACCCAGTCGACGTTGCTTCCTGCGCCCTTGGGGAGCTCGGAAAGTGAGTCTATGCCCGCCCTTTTGCAAAGGGCGTCCATTTGCCTGAGGTACTCGTCGCGGGCAATGACGCTTGCCGCGGCAACCGCAATGTCGCGCTCCCCCTTGGGGGTCTGTAGCACGTTTGCCCTTCTGCCACGCTCCATCAGGGCTCTTTTAAGAACGAATTCCGAGCCGAACTGATCCGCCACTACGTTGCTGCAGCCCTCGTGGCGGGAAAGCAGATTTTCTATTATTCTTGAGTGCGCCCAGCCCAGCATGGTGTTGAGGTTGCCCATTTTAAGGTACAGACCGTTGTAGGTGGAGGGCATGAGGCAGATAAGCTCGATATCCTCCGGGGGGAGCATCTCGCGGATCTGCTTGGCAAGCTCGCGGTTTTTCTTGTCGGAGGACATTTTGGAGTCCTGAACGCCAAGAAATTCCAGCAGCCTTGCGGTCCTGTCCGAAACGTAGACGCCCGCTACAACGAGGGGGCCGAAGAAATCCCCCTTGCCCGACTCGTCGGTGCCGATATGATCCCCCATATCGGGGATATCCTTTATCTCGCGCACGGGAAAGGCGCTTTGGGGCGAGGCCTGCTTCGCGCCCTTTATCTCTATGCGCTCAAGGAGTCCCTCGGGGCCGCCCTGCTGAACCAGCTTGGTGCAGTTGGGGCTTTTGGAATTATAATAAAGCACTGCAGAGAAATCCTCCGAGCAGTAGCTGCAGCTTATCTTATTGCCGTAGGGGATGACGGTGACCTCCTTCACGGTTACCCCGAGCTGCTCAAGCTTTTTGCAAAGAAGCGCCACTCCCTCTGCCCTTGGAACGGAAAATTCCACAGATTGGGACAATACTTATCACCTCGCTATTGACACAAAATTCAAACTGTGATAATATAATTATACTGCCTTAAGCAAAAAAAGGCAATGCAAATTAAAATATTTTATGCTTCCGTAGTTAAATGGATATAACAGCCCCCTCCTAAGGTTATACTAAATCACTCGCCTTTGCTCAAAAGGCGAGCGATAATATAGATAAAATTTCATACACGTCTCTGTACCTCAGCAGGATAGAGGGTCCGCCTCCTAAGCGGAACGCCCCCGGTTCGAATCCGGG
>JAFXDC010000061.1 GCA_017516345.1 Clostridia bacterium
AAACGGTTCGAAGAATATTTGATATGTACCTTGAGGGACACGGACTGATGGCAATAAAAAATGAAATGGAGCGAACGGGGCGAAAGACTGCCACGGGACTTTCCAACTGGCATTGCACGGGAATCTCCCAAACGCTCAAGAACTCCTTTTACTGCGGCATCATTACCTATCACAAGGAATACACTCCCGACTTTTTGGTGCAGAAAAAGGTGAAAAACTACGGTGAAATGGCATTAACACAAGTGCAAGGCAGGCACGAGCCGATCATAACCGTTGAAGAATACGAAAGGGTGCAAAAGATTATGAAAAGCAAAACGGGAAAACTGAAAAATCCAACCACAGGAAGAAAGCTGACGGGTGTAACACCGCCCAAGACCGTATGGGGCAGACTGATGATCTGCTCCTGCGGCAGACGGTTTAACCGCCGGAAATGGAGAACCAATGCTAACGGCGAAAAGTTCTTCGGATATCAATGCTACGGCACAACGCAGACAGGCACTATCAAAAGCCGCTTAAAGCGTGGACTACCAATTGACGGTATCTGTCAGTCACCGATGATTGCTGAGTGGAAGCTACAAATGATGGCAAACTATATCTTCCGCCATTTCCTTACCAACAAGCAAAAGGTATTGGAAATTGCAAACTCCTTGCTTGAAGAGCATATCGGCGACACCGAGATACAGGTACAAGATAACTCAAAGCTCATAGAACAAAAGCAACGAGAGCTTGAAAGAGCCAACACCAAGCGCAGGAACCTTGTGGATTTGCTCAGCAATTGTGATATCTCCCGTGAGGACTATCAAGAAGCACGTGCTGATGTGGATAGGCAGATTGACAAGCTTAAGGCGGAAATTGATGCGCTGACACCCGTAGCCGAGGAAACCGAGGAGGCAGAAATCGACCACGAAAGCAAGATCACCGTTCTCCGCTATGCATTGGAACAATACACCAATTTCGATACCGACGGCGATATCCCCGAAAGCGTGATTGAAGCCTTTGTTGAAAAGATCGAGGTTTCAAAGGACTGCTTTAAGTGGTATCTCCGTGGTGACTTCGGCGGCGACTCTCCCATTCCTATGAATGTGGAGGGCAACCGCAAAAAAGGGGCGACAATCTCGCCCCAGTACATAATTCCCCCTGCAAACTTTGGCGACTCAGGCTGCTATTAAGGATATGAAATAATTAAAATTTCATAAATAACTCATCCGCCTAAAGAAATTCGGGCGGATTTTTCTTTTCAAAGTCCTTTTTATTGGACACAAGGCGTGTTATAATATGTTCAAGAGGTGAGAAAATGATGTATTTTAGACCGAATGAAATAATATTTTGGGAAGGATTAGATGATAGGGATAAAAAAGTAAAGATCGTATACGGGAAATATTACATTTCTCTTATGTTTGTTGGTCGTGCAATAAATGGGCTAAATGTTTGGAAGAAGTTCAAAAATGATCCTAATACTATGGAGTATTTTTTTAGCTGTTCAATGGAAGACGAAGGCGGATCCAGTGAAGGATTATGTATTGAATTGAGTGCCGTTGAAAAGCTATATAACGGCTTATCCGCTATATTGAAAAATGAAAAAGATGATTTTGCATATACGTATTATGTGCCGTTTTTATTGATGCCTAACGGTGAACACTTTACGATCAAAGCAAAAAGGATCAATAATGGTATTGAATTGTATTTGAGGATATGGGATGATATATGTGATTATATTTCATTAACGGAAAACATGACTATTAGTAGGTTCGGCGAAATTGTAGTTGTACTAAAAAGAGTTTTAGACAGTTTTCCTATTGTGGACGATGAAGAATTGGCACGGTTTTTATATGAATCAGAGAGTTACGATAAGATCCCTTCTTGTTTTAATGATATTAACTATATCCCAAGTGTTGAAGAAATTAAATCATTTTCCAAAAAGCAACTGGACTGTTTGCAAGAGTACGTCATCTACGATGTATGGGATGCTATCAATAATGAAAAGGATGTTGAGCAAGCAATTAATAGACGTAAGCTCGTTGAAGCTATGATTGCTAACGAAATGGCAAAAAGAAATGAAGAGTGTGCTTCATATTTGAAATCAAAATGCCCTAATTGCGGTGCTGACGGAGAAATTTTATTGACTTCCGACCGTAGGTATATCGTAAGATGCAAAAATTGCAAGAAATCAACGTGGGCTTATTGGGATTTCGTTGGTGCGGTCTTACAATGGAATTGCGGAAGTTGTACTTGTATGGCTGATGATATATAGTAATTCTCAATCCAATATACAATCAATCCCCACTTAGCATCGGTGGGGATTTTTGTTGTGTTTCTTGGATTTTGTGCTATAATAGATAAAAATTTTAATATTCTATTCACTAAAAGGTGATTATTATGAAGAAAACCTATATAACCTCCATGCCGGATCACATTGGCGCATTTTTAAAAGCGAGCGAGTGCTTTTCCTCGTTGGGCATTAATATCACCCGTGTAAGCTATAATAAAGCGGTGGATTCTCATACGCTGTTTATTGATGCGGAGGGCACGGAGGAGCAGCTTCGCAGGGCGGATATGGAGCTTGAAAAGATCGGATATCTGGGCAATAACGGAGATAACAGATCAAACGTGGTTTTGTTGGAGTTTAGCTTGAAGGACGTTCCGGGCAGTGTTACCGACGTTTTAAAGCTTATAAGCGAGTTTAATTTCAATATTTCCTATATAAGCTCGCAGGAAAACGGAACGGATTTTCAGTATTTTAAGATGGGATTATACGTAGATGATTCCGACAAGATATCCTCGTTTCTGACTCGGGCGGAAAAGCTGTGCAAGGTAAGGGTGATCGACTATGACCGCTCCAAGAACGTATATGATAACAGTATTTTTTATAATACCTACGTTTTGGGATTGTCACAAATGATGGGGCTGTCCGCCGATGCAAACCAGGAGCTTTTGATAAATATCAATCTTGCCATGCAAACGCTTGACGAAAAGGGCTTGTCGCCCTACAAAACCTTTGACAGCATCAGCAAGTTTGCGGAATTACTGAGTCTCTCCAAGGGGGAGAGCTTCGCACCTCGCATAAGCACGCATACGATCTCACAAAACACCGAGATCATTTTGATCGAGCCGCCGTGCGGCAGCAATACGATGATCATTAAAAGTAACGGGGAGTATTTGTTTGTGGATAGCGGATATGCCTGTTACGAGAAGGAAATGCTGGATATTTTCAGAGAATTGATCCAGGATTTTGATACGATAAAAAAGAAAATACTCATAACCCATGCGGATGTGGATCATTGCGGACTGCTGCCGATGTTTGATGAGATCATATGCGGCGAAAAAACCGCGAAATGCCTGGAAAAGGAGTATAACGGACTGGACGGATACCGCGAAGAGAATTCCTTGCATAAGCCGTATATCAACATTTGTAAGATACTTACCGAATACCGCCCGGTGGATCCCGCCAAGGTGGTTACGCCTTGGGGCGGTGCGGAGATAAATGATAAGCCTCTTACCCAGATCGGTTTTTATAACTTCGGTGAGCTGAGCTTTGAGGTCTATGAGGGAAGTGGAGGGCATCTCCCGGGAGAGATCGTCTTAATAGACTACTTAGATCATATTGCTATCACGGGAGATATTTATATCAACATGCACGGACTTACGGAGCGGCAGGCAAAATATAACCAATATGCTCCGATATTAATGACATCGGTCGATACCGATCCCAAGCTGTGCCTGGAGGAGCGAAATGCCATCCTGCAACGCTTGGGGGTGGGAAAATGGCAGATATTTGGTGCGCACGGCTTTAAAAAGGATTATTCGGTAAACGTGTGAGTGCATTCGATATTAAATCCTTGTTTTGCACATGCGCCTCGCAGTCTGTTGTTACGGATAAGAAAAACACATCAAATAAACAGAATTATCCGCCCAAGAAATTGGGCGGATTTTTTCATTGTGTAGTCCTTTTCGTGGGACAGCAAACATGCTATAATGTAATCAAGGAGTGAGAAAATGTATTTCAAGAACGAAAAATCTGAAATAGAAATATTGATTGGTGGATATACAGATACACCCGAATTTTATGAAGAAAGCATAGGAAAAAATGCGCTTTTCTGTCAAGTGAGCTATTATGGCGAAAAAATTGGTGATGGCGTTTTGTGGGATGAACTTTTCCAAACTGACGATATTGTTAGACTACACACTATGGCTTTGCAACTTGCCAACGGAGAAGTTGATTGCTTTGAATACAAAGACCGGTGGGATATGGTTATAATTAATGCAAAACACAACGCAGATAGTTACGAAGTTGAAGTAAATGTCAAGCAAAAGTATAATGGAGAATACTTGGCGGATGTGTTTAATTATACAAAGCAAGAACTTATTGATCTTGTTAATGAGCTTGAGGAATATAAAAAGACATATCCTATAATAATATAATCCGGTTATATTTTTTATACACTGTACAAGATCGCCGGTAAAGAATGCGGTTGTTTTTTGAAAAGACCTTTTTATGGGATACGAAGTGTGGTATAATGCAATTAGAGAGGTGATAGGCGTGTTTTGCCATGAGAAGATCATAAAAGTATATATGAGCATAGCAGAGGGTGGGAATATATATGGTCGCGATGCTTTTTTAGATTGCTACCATGATATTGCCTATCATTGCACCGAGGGATATGAAATTTTATTGGAAACGGAAAGTTATGTAATATCTCTTTCGGCAAACGGCGTCATCAAAAGAAATAAAAAAGAAATTTCAGATAAAAAATATTTTGAAACAGATGAAGATGATGAACAGGCAACGATGTTATTTATAGGCGAAAGAGTTTTATCCGTAGACCGACAAGATAATATTTACCTTGTGCGTTTTGATGATTTTACATTAAGGCTTATACCTTATATAAGCGGTGAAAGCATAAATGGACTGCATAATCAGGATGTTGGGTCATATAACCGTATTTTGGGGTGTGACCGACATTTGAAAACGAAGTGCCGCTATTGTGGGGCTGATGGAGAAATATTGTTGGATTTTGTGGATGATTATATTGTCAGGTGCAATAATTGTAACAGATCGACTCGAGCGGCTATAAGCTTGATCGGTGCGATCGAGGATTGGAATAACGGAGAGCTCAACTGCATGGTCGATGATATTATAATTTAATGGTGTTTTCTTTGCACATGCGCTAAGGATAGATCAATAGACTTGGGTGATTATTCTTAAAAGTTTTTTAATTGACCTTTTCGGAAATGAATAGGTCAATTTTTTATTGCCAAGAAAACGGTTTAGGATTATAATACAAACAAGGGCATCGCCGTGGACCCCGGACGTAGGGTGGTTGGTTGGGGTCAAGGAAGACGCGAGGGAAGCCGAACGGATGCCACTTTATCGTTGCAGGTGACATTTTATCGTTGCAGGTGACATTTATATAATAAATACTGTAAAGCTGCTACCGAGTAGTGGATGTTAATAGCATTCGTTTGTCCATCGTTAGGTCTTAGAAGATGGGCATGCGGATGCTTTTTTTGGAGGACGTATGCTTGAAATTAAAAAAATCAAATATTTTTCAAGTTCAGAGCTGGTGCTGTGGAGCGTTTCGGTGCTGCTTGTGCTTATATCGTTTTTTATCTTTGACAGGGAAAATTACATGACGCTTGCGGCATCGCTCATTGGGGTCACCTCGTTAATATTTAACGCAAAGGGAAATCCAATAGGTCAGCTTCTGATGGTGGTATTCAGCGTGCTATACGGCATTATTTCCTACAGCTTTGCCTATTACGGGGAAATGCTGACCTATCTCGGTATGACCATGCCTATGGCGGTAATAGCCCTTGTATCCTGGCTGAAAAACCCTTATAAGGGAAATAAGGCAGAGGTGAGGGTGGGCAGAGTCGCGGGAGTCGAGGCTGTGCTTATGTGGGTCGCCTCGGTTGCAGTGACAGTGGTGTTTTATTTTATCCTTGAGTATTTTAATACTGCAAATATCATTCCAAGCACCCTTTCGGTAACCACCAGCTTTGTTGCGGTGTATCTGACGTTCAGACGAAGCCCGTTTTTCGCCCTTGCCTACGCGGCAAACGATATCGTGCTTATAGTCATGTGGCTTATGGCCTGCATCGAGGATATCCGCTATGTCTCTGTGGTGGTATGCTTTGCGGCATTTTTGGCAAACGATATCTACGGATACATTAGCTGGAGGAGGATGAAGATAAGACAAAACTTGAACCAATGAGGGAGTTTGTGTTGATTTATGTGGGTAAGAATGCTATAATGATGCTGTAATAAGAGGTGAGAAAACATGAACATAACAGTAAGACGGTATTGTGCGAATGATATCGATCAAATGATGGATATCTGGAATGGGATAGTGCTTGAGGGCAATGCGTTTCCTCAGGAGGAGCCGCTTGACAGACAGGGGGCGGTGAGCTTTTTTGCCGCGCAGACCTACACCGCGGTGGCAGTGGATGAGGAGGGCGCAGTGTGCGGTCTTTATATATTGCATCCCAACAACGTGGGCAGATGCGGACATATTTGTAACGCCAGCTACGGTGTTAGGCGGGATCTCAGAGGTATGCGTATCGGAGAGAGGCTGGTAAGGGACTGCATGGAAATGGGGCGCGAGCACGGCTTTTCCATTCTTCAGTTCAACGCCGTGGTCGCAACCAATGCACGCGCACGGCATCTGTATGAGCAGCTTGGCTTTGTACAGCTCGGCATCATCCCGAAGGGCTTCCGCACTAAGAATGGAAGCTATGAGGATATATGTCCGTATTACCGTCAATTGTGATCATCGGGAGGGTGGATCGTGAGTATTGTACAGGATTTTTATGATTCTCTTGCATTAAGGTATGACTTGCTTTATGAGGATCGGCACGTCTCCTCCGTCGGGTAAAGAAAAAACCGTCTTCTTTGAAGACGGTTTTAATATTTTAAGATGGGTTTTTGCTTTATCAATTGCCCTGAGCTTTTTTTGCAAGGTGCTCGTCTCTTGCGCTGGTGCGACCCTCGCCCTTGATGTCGCCTGCCTTGGTAAGAGCTAGCTTGGTAAGGAAGGGACCTACTATCTCATAGATAAGCACTGCAAAAAGGGTGATGTTGCGAACTATGGCACCGTCGGGACCAAGCTCTATTGCCTTTATCGCCATACCAAGCGCAACTCCGGCCTGAGGAAGCAGGGTGATACCAAGATATTTGATGATGTTAGGATCGCTTTTGGTCATCTTAGCGCTGATGTTGGCTCCGTAGCATTTTCCTATGGAGCGCGAGATTATGTACACGATACCGATGACCACTACTGCCCAATCGGCAAATACCGAAAGCTCAAGCTCGGCGCCGCTTATTACAAAGAACAGGATAAGGATGGGGGCTGTCCATCTGTCCGCGCGTTCCATAAGCTCCTCGGATACCTCGCACTTGTTGCAGAATACGGTACCAAGCATCATGCATGCAAGCAAGGAGGAAAAACCGATATGTATGCCGCAAATATCAAATTTAAGGCAGGATATGGCCACCGTCATCATAACGAAGGTTACCGAGACCGCCATACGCTTTGAGCGGGAGTGGAAATACTTCTCGCATTGGGTGAAAAGAAGACCCATGATGAATCCGAGACCCAACGAGAGCACCACCTCGAGCAACGGCTCCAGAATTACCGAAAGGATGTCTACCGAGCCCGAGCTGATGGACTTTGCCACGCCGAAGGAGATGGCAAATACCACAAGACCTACAGCGTCGTCCAGGGCAACCACGGGAAGCAGAACGTCGGTAACCGGTCCCTTTGCCTTGTATTGCTTGACGACCATGAGGGTTGCGGCAGGTGCCGTAGCGGTGGCGACCGATGCAAGCACGATGGCGGCGGGAAGGGAAAGCTTATCGGGCATGATGAAGTGCAATCCGATGAGCACGGCATCCACGACCACGGTTGTAAATATTGCCTGAAAAACACCGATAACGGTAGCTTGCTTTCCTATCTTTTTAAGCTGAGCAAGACGGAACTCGTTTCCCATTGCGAAGGCAATGAAGCCAAGAGCAAGGTCGGATATAAGACCCAAACCCTCTATCTGACCCGATGCGATGCCTATTCCCGGGATATTAAGAGCGCCCAGACAAAATGGGCCTATAAGCACTCCCGACACAAGATACGCGGTAACTGCGGGAAGCTTTACAAGCTTTGCAAGCCTTGAGAGTAAAAGTCCTGCAAGCAATGCTATGGAAAGACTCAAAAAAATACTCGCCGTTTGAGTCATTTGATACGCCTTCTTTCAATATTATGTGTTTGTGTTTTTTTGATGCGCAACGCTTTTAACTCTTTGGAGTGCGTTTTTAGCACCGACCAATTATTATACACTTTTTTAAATAAAAATCAAATCATTTATGGGAATTAGAAGAGAATTTATTAAATATTTTTAAGAAATATTGTTGTTTCGGGATGTTTTTACACCCGGTTGGTTTATTATAGGGTTAAAAGATAAAAAATTGAGTTTTATGCTATATTATATTGCGCAGCTTGTATTATTCGACATATCTTATCAGACTTTCTGCGGACGTGGAGGGAAGCGATGAGGGGATAATAGGCTCGTATTTCCACGTGCTTAACGACCTTGAGCGCATCGGTGACCACCTTATAAACGTCGGATACAGTATTGTTGACCCCACCGGCTCGCAAAGCTAGGGCGAGCGCGGTATTCGGGGCGTCTTCATTTGCGCGGGCGGGCAAGAGACAGTGGTAAAGATGATAAAGCGACTTGCAATTTTTTGTGCGGAATGCTATACTATAGGCGATCAATACGCATAAAAAGGAGATCGATCATGCTGCTTGATATTACCATGCGGATAACTCCCGAGCTTCGTCGCTCCGCCCCCGAAAAGGAGGACAGGACCTTGGTGGGACATCTTGGCACTCATTTTGACGTAATGGACAAGGAGTTTCCCCTTGAATATATCCGCAGAGAGGGTATAGCCTTTGACGTTTCGGGCATTCGCCAAAGAGATATCGATACATCGGATATCGACCTTGGAAGGGTGAAAAAGGGACAGTTTGTAGCTTTTTATACAGGCTTTGTGCATGAGGAGCCGTATGGCACAAAAAGATATTTTGCCGAGCATCCTCAGCTTTCCGACCGTCTTATTGATGCCCTGCTTGAAAGGGAGATCTCCATTATCGGCATCGACTGCTCGGGCGTGCGCCGCGGCAAGGAGCATTTTACTGCCGATCAGCGATGTGCCGATCGCAGGGTATTTGTGGTGGAAAATCTTTGCGATCTTAAAGCGCTTGTTAAGGCGGAGAGCTTTTGGGTAAATACTTATCCCGTGCGCTACAGCGGTATGACGGGGCTTCCCTGCAGAGTGATCGCCGAGCTGCGTTAACACTAAAAGCACCTTTTTAAGGTGCTTTTTATTTTCAGAGGCATATCTACGCACAGTAGGTTGATATTTTTTATTATTTGCAATATAATCACGCTATGTAAGGAGTGATGTATATGGATACCTATATGACCGGCTCTACGGTTAAAAATCTTCGCGAAAAAAGAGGATACACACAAGCGGGGCTTGCTGATATACTCGGGGTAAGCGCCAAGGCGGTGTCAAAATGGGAGACCGCAAAGGGATTGCCCGATATCACCCTGATGGAGCCCCTTGCCAAGGCGCTGGGGGTCTCGGTAATGGAGCTTATGTCGGGCTTTGAGGTGGTAAATAAAAATATCTCCTCAAATATGCAACGCTCAAAATTCTACGTTTGCCCGGTGTGTAACAATATTGTACAGTCCATGGGTGATGCCTTGGTAAGCTGTTGTGGCATTACTTTGCCGCCCCTTGAGGCTGATGATGCTGACGATTACCACAGGATAAGCATTGAAGCGGTGGAGGACGAGTATTTTATTACCGTGCATCACGATATGACAAAGGAGCACTTTATCTCCTTTATCGCATACGTTACCCCCGACAGAATGAATTTTGTGAAATTTTATCCCGAAGGGAATCCCGAGACCCGCATGGATCTGCGCGGCAGAGGATATTTGTATATCTATTGCAATAAACACGGGCTGAAGAAAAAGAAAATATGACTTGTGTTTTTTACAGGAACGTAAGAAGCGCCCGCAAAATGCGGGCGCTTTTGATCATGTATTGAGATTTATAAATTTATCATAAGGGTGAATTTTTCGCCGTCGGCGTTAAACTGACAGAAGCCGTTGTTTTTGTCGCAAAATGCCGCAATGTATCGAGTGCCGAAGCCGTGGTCGTGATGGTGGTTTATGGGGATATCGTGCTCGTCAAACTCGATATGTCCCTCGTAGCTGTTGACGATGCGCAGCATAAGACGTGGGTGGTCGATGGCCTTTATCTGAATAAACCGCTTCTCGGGGGCAAGCCCCTCGCAGGCGTTTATTGCGTTTTCCATGGCGTTTGCAATGGCTATGGCAAGCTCGGATTCGTTTACCGGGAGCTCGTCGGGAAAGGCAAAGCCGTAATCAAGCTCGATGCCCTTATTCTGTGCTCTTGTCAGATATGACGATAAGGTGGCATCAAGCACTGCATGTTGACAGTATCTTTGTACCTTAGTCCTGTCAAGCGCCTCCTCGAAATCCTCCAAAAGGGAAAGACATTCGCTGTATTGCTCTTTTTTTATCATGCCGGCTATGGTCTTTAGCTTGTGGCGGAAATTATGGCGCTCTACGCGAAATTTTTCATCCGCCGCAATAAGCTCCTGAAAGCGTGCGGTAAAGCCGGAAAGCTGAAGCTGAAGAATGTTATCGGTCTCGGTCATTTGGTGTATCTGCTCAAGATTTCTCAGGGTGATTATTATATGCAGGTATATTATCGGCATAAGAAAAAACATTATGCCAAGGACCGGAAGATATTCGGGACGCTCCACTATTGGGGTGGGGAATAACATTATTATGGTAATGGCAACGTAAAACAGTGCTCCCACTATCGCAAACATGCCCCAACCCTTTTTGACCTGCCTTTGAACGCTTAAATACATAGGGCGAAGCTTTTTATATATCAATATCTCAAGCAAGGGGAAGATGATAAGTCTTGAAAAAAACATAACAAGATAGCTGTCGGGAGTCAGATAGTGGTTCAGAATATTTGTAAGGTATATTATTTCAAGTGCTATGGTGTCCACCATGCAGAAGGTGAAGAAAAATCTGCCGTCTCTGTGCCTTGCAAGTATAAAAAACAGTATGCAGCTTGGCAGGGAAAGGGTCAGCAGCATGAGCTTTCCGTATGCTTCAAAGTCCATAAGAATAAACATGACGAAGTTTATCACCATAACGGGTATTATCACCGTAAGGATGATGCTCAGCGCTTTTTTTCTGGGATATCGGGACTCAAACAAAAACAAAAACATCACAAGGGTATGGATAAGGGACCACAGCACCGATATATCCTTTAATATTTCCATTTATCAGCCCTCCCTTGATATCCAATAATTATTCCATGCACCCCTCAGCTCGCGGCAAAGCTTTTTATTCAGAAAGATGCGCTTATCCCCAAAGACCACACCCTCGTTTTCCACCGAGGTTATATGGTTAAGATTTACCACGGTGCCCACACCGCAAGCATAAAAGCGCTCATCCGCAACAAGCTCCTGCATGGCGTCGGAAAATGAGGTGCGGAGGGTAGTACTGGTTATATCCTTGCCGTCGGCAAGATGGTATATAAGCAGACGGTTGGCGTTTTCCACGTAGAGGATATTGTCAAGAGCTATCCTTGCGTTGCCGTCCTTGGTCTTGATAATTATGCACTTGTCCTTCTTAATGTTTATCGAGCTTATCGCCTCGTCCATGGTCTTATAAAAGACCTCCTTGACCACGGGCTTTAATATGTAGTCAAAGGCGCGCACGCGAAAGGAGTCTATGGCGTGCTCCTTGCTTGATGTAAGATATATTATCTTTCCGTCTACACCTTTTGCGCGCAGTGCTTGCCCAAGCTTGATGCCGTCAAGGTCGGGCATAATTACGTCAAGAATATAAATGTCGTAGATCTGACCGTCGCGAGTGGCCTGTAAAAGAGTGTTAGGGTCGCGATACTCGTCATATTCTATATGAGCATCCCTTCGCTCCTCTATATAGTCACATAAAACGTCTGTCAATTGCGCTCTGCATATTATCTCGTCGTCGCATATTGCAACCTTCATGCAAGCACCTCCAAATACTTAATCACAGGCATGCGATAACACCAGTATATCATTAAGATCATTATACCACACAATATTGGATTTTACAACAGTCAACATCCTTTTAAAACCAAAAAGAAACAAAAAATGTCAATACTCACGTTTGAAAATCTGTGTTAAATTCTGCGCAAAAAAGTGTAAATTTTACGCAAGTCGGTTTTAGAGAATTTTTTTTGCTATAATATCGCCATGAAAAATATTAAACCAAAAAAGGAGTAACAAATGACAAATCAAAACATCAGGGTTGCCATTTGCGGCGAGCTCCCCACAACGTTTAACTATCTTTTAAAGCAGGGAGTTATGAATATAGACAGGTATGATGATGCTGCAGAGCTTCACGAGGAGACAGAATACCATCTTATACTCATATATGCCCCCAACGCCGAGGGAATACTCGACACCGTGTACGTAAGAAAGACTGCATCGGGCAAGGGTGATGCCACAGTTCCGATACGCTTGCTTAACGAGCCGGCCTGCGATTCCGCCCTGCTTGAGCTGAGAAGCATGATACGCGATATTGCAAGCGCTGTAAATGCTGACAGCACGGAAGCGATGGGATAGTGCATCAATGGTGTACGCCATGGGTCAAGGCGTACGTCGCGTCATTAAGTTAAAGGTGTAAAAAGACCAAAAAACAATCTTAATCTACTTTTCTTAGGAGGTCAAACGTATGACGTTAAGAAACAAGCTGATCAAAAGAACCATCAGCATAATGCTCAGCATTGCTTTGCTGATAAGCTATCTGCCTATGGTGATAATTACCTCGCATGCCGCAGATGGCTATGTATATAAGGGAGGCGCCGGAAACAAGGTGGTCGACCTTGATACCTCGAATAGATACTCGGAATCCTTGGGTGATAACGCCTCCACCGAGTATGCCGGCAGAGTGTGGTCGGATAAATCGGTTTATGCAACCGATGCAAGCTTCCCGCTCTTTGGCGGCGGAACCGCAACAATAAGGCTCAACCCCGACAAAACCGGGGAGGATTTCCTTATAGCCTATTCTGCACTTGCTACAGCAGAGTCCATTTCGGGACAGACACAAGCACCGGTTGACGTAGTGCTTATCCTTGATATCTCGGGCTCTATGAGTAACAAGGATAGCAATATGGACAATGGGAAGAGCCGTATCTATAATACCGTTCAGGCGGCAAACAGTGCCATTGATGAGCTTATGAGCCTTAACCCCTATACCCGCGTAGCAGTGGTGGCTTTCAGCAGCACCGCGCAGGTGCTCCTGCCTCTTGATCGCTATACCAAGCTTATTGGTACCGAGAGAGAATGGGTATCCACCGGAAACCGTCCCGGTCAGGGCTATTGGCAGAACGTGCAGAAGGAGTATGATTATTTCTCTGTAAGCAGAGAGACCGGCTCAAACGATTACGCCACCCTTTACACCAGGGCCGTGGGATCTCAAAGCAATCAGATAAATAAGCAGACCTCGGTAAGCGGAGGAACCAACATTCAGGTAGGCCTCTATCAGGGTATGCAGTTGCTTATGCAAGAGACAAGTGTTACCGCAAACATTAACGGCGCAACGATACAGAGAGCCCCATCCATCATTCTGCTCTCGGACGGCTCGCCTACGTATTCCTCCTCCTCAAGCGCATGGTGGGCACCACAGGCGAATGACGATAACGGCCCCGGAAGCGCACCTTATGCCGGTAACGGTATGAAGGCAATACTCGTTGGCTCCTATATGAAGGATGCCATCGATCGCAACTACGGCGTTACGAACACCGCCTTTGAAACCACCATCTATACCATAGGTATGGGTATTACCGAGCTTGAGACCGACGAAAAAAATCTGGCCTATATGACCCTTGACCCGGGTACTTATTGGAACGATAATAGGGTTACAAACTCCATGAAGACCACCATAAAGGATTACTGGAGCAGATATGTTGCCAATAATAATACCGGAACCCTTAACATAAACGTAGGAAAATACGACGATGGAAGATACGGTGACAGGAATTACGCCCTGACACATCCCAATACCGGCTATGACGTGGACCCGGTTGACGGCTACGACTACGTTGACGACTATTATGATGCCGATAATGCCTCTGCAGTAACCGCGGTATTTGATCAGATAGTTGCAAACATCGCTATTTCTGCGCCTCAGGTCCCCACCGAGATAAAGGGTACAGACCCCACAGAGGGCGGATATCTTATATATACCGACCCCATAGGCGAGTATATGGAGATCAAGGATATCAAGGCCATCATCTATGCCGGCAAGACCTTTACCGCAAAGACGGTAAGTGTAAACGGCAATAAGATCGAGTATGTGTTCAGCGGCGAGGTGCACAGTGAGGTTTACGGCAACCAGAATATCAATGATATCGTCATCGAGGTGGAAAGTGTAAACGGCAGACAGACCCTGGTTGTAAAGATCCCTGCGTCGGTCATCCCGCTTCGTGTCAACGAGGTAATGCTCAACGCCGACGGCTCGGTCAAGACCCATACCAATAACGGCGCAATGCCCGCCAGGATAGTATATTCCGTTGGCTTAAGAAGTGACGTTACCAAGCAGGCCGATGACGGCACGTATTATATCGACAGAACCAAGATAAGCGCAAGCTATCTTGCAAGCAACACCAATGATGACGGCAGTGTAAGCTTCTACAGCAATCTCTATGACAGTCCTCATCTCATAAACGGTTCCACGGTCGGCAATACCACCGTAGAGTTTGAGCCTGCACACAATAACGGCTTTTATTACGTGCTTGAGGATATGCCCATCTATAAGGATGCCGAGCTTAAGCAGCAGGTCACCAAGCAGGACGGACTTGTTGATGACGCGGTATACTATTATAAGGATGAGTACTACCACGGCAACACCGTAGAGGTGCGAGCCGTTGCAAGGACCGGAGCACAGCTTAAGAGCGCCGAAATAAAGGAAATAGAAAAGGACGGCGTGGTATACCTTTACAGAGCAGAGGGCTCGCCGCGTCTTTACAGAATACTTAAGTTTGAAGGCACCAAGACCTATAATAATACTAATACCGCGCAGGATTTCTATGCTCCCGAGTTCCATCACGCGGAGGGAAGCACCAGCGCATACGACGGTAAGTTCATCGTACACCTTGGAAACAACGGTGTAATAAACCTTGCAACGGGTGGAGATCTGCAGATCAGCAAGGAGGTAAACTCCGGAATAGGACTTACCCCACCCGATAAGGAATTCGTATTTAACGTAGATCTTAACGGCGCTAGCGGCGAGTACAATTACGTCGTTACCGATGTAAGCGGTGCAGTCGTGGGTGGCGGAGTCATCTCCCCAAGCAATACAAGGATAATTCTTAAGGACGGACAGACTGCAACCGTGCACTCTCTGCCTCCGGGAACTGTATATATCGTTGCAGAGACCGATGTTGCCGGATTTGCGCAAGAGAGCGTAGGCGCTACCGGAACTATATCCACAGGCAAAACAAGCCATGTAAGCTTTACCAATACCTATAATGTTGACCCCGTAGTATGGCCTGCAAACGGCGGACTTACAGGCGTTAAGGTGCTCCGCGGGCGCGCGTGGAGCGCAGAGGATGCCTTCACCTTTCTTATGGTGCCCTATAATGATGCTCCTCTTCCCGAGGATTACGATCCAAACGGCATTACCGTAACAAGACCCGACGCTATGGGCTCGGACCTTGCAACCTTTAATCTGGGTACCGTGGAATTTACCGCACCCGGTGTATATCGCTACACGGTATTTGAAAAGGAGCCCGAAGGTGATAAGCTCCTCCGGGGCATATCCTACTCCAAGGCACTCTACAGAGTGGTGGTAACGGTGGAGGATAACGGCGAGGGCGCACTCGTGGTGGCCTCCTCGGATATCCAAAGACTTTATAATGACAATGCAGATCAGCTCTTTACCTACGATAACGAGCAAAATATCGTTCTTAACAGTGGCCAGGAGGCTCAGGATGATATCGTATTTGTAAACACCTACTCGGTTGATTCCATTACCCGCGTTCCCATCGCATATAAGGATTATACCGACAATTCGGGCAAGAATCCCCTTGTATCGGGTATGTTCCGCTTTAAGCTTGAGGCTGTTGGCGTGGTAAGGGACGGTGCTGTTGTGGATGGCTCGGTAAATGAAGTTCCCATGCCCGACGGCGTTGCGGACAGAGTCATCTATACCACAAATGAGGGACGCAATATAACCTTTGCTCACATTACCTATACTCAAAGCATGATACCTCAGGGTCAGACCTCCGTGGTCTTCAGATATCAGCTCAGTGAGGTTCGTCCCGATAATGCTATCAAGGGCATGATATATGATACCACCGTGCACACCGTGGACGTTGAGGTCTACGTTGATGAGGAAAATCACGTGCTGGTCGCTGCTCCCAAGGACGTAAACGGTCATGAGGGCATAACCTTTAAAAATACCTTTACCCCCGTATCTGTAACCACCGATATATTGGGAAATAAGACCATTATCGGCAGAGACATGAAGGATGGCGAGAGCTTTGAGTTCATCCTGAGCACCAATGCAGCTACAGGTAACGCCATAAGAAACGGTTGGGTCGAGGTCGCCACCGATGCTGCAACCGTAATAAACGCCAAAAACGGCGTTGCAAGCTCCTTTGCCTTTGAGGATATCACCTTTAACAGAGCCGGGACGTACGTCTTTACCGTTACCGAGACCAAGGGCAACGAGACTCTTAAGTATGATGATTCTGTCATAACCGTCACCGTTGTGGTGGAGGACACCGATCTTGACGGCGAGCTTGAGGTGGTAAGCAAGACCTACAGCAACGGCAAGACTGCCGCTGAGTTTGTAAACACCTACACAAGCTCCTTTGACGGCGAGGCAGTAAGCCTTGAGGGCGTTAAGAGCCTTACCGGCAAGACCCTTCTTGAGGGCGAGTTCTACTTCAACGTTGAGGAATATATCGACGGAGAGCTTATGGGTAATAAATACGTTACCCACACCGAGGATAAGATCGGACAGGAAGGCATTTACAGCGGACGCATCATTCTGCTTGACAAGGTCACCTATAATGCCGCGGGCAGATATGAGTATTATATCACCGAGGTCATTCCCGAGGAAAGGGTTGGAGGCACCACCTACAGCGATGCACAGTATCGCTACACAGTGACGGTGGAGGATCGCCTCGACGGCACCCTGCAGGTGGCATCCAAGAAGCTTGAGCAAAAAACAGATGCGGGCTGGGAGGACGCGCAGAGCGTTGAGTTTATAAACGAGTATGCTCCCGACAGCACCACCGCTACCTTGCCCCTTGTAAATAAGGTGCTTGACGGCTACAGAGACGAGCCTCTCAAGAAGGGCGAGTTTGACTTTGGGCTCAAGGTGGAATCCGCCGAGCATGAGGACGGCATTGTACTCCCCGATGAGACCGTGGTTTCAAACGAGGAGAACGGCAATATCATCTTTGACGATATCACCTTTAAAAAGCCCGGAACGTACGTTGTTTCCATCAAGGAGCTCATCCCCGATGATACGGATAAGGCTGCAGGCATTACCTATAGCGTTCAGACCATTACCGCGGTCTACAATGTGGTGGACGACCGTAACGGCACACTTACCGCAACCCTGACTCGGCTTATAGGCGGTGAGGTGATCATCAACCACTATAAGGCACAGCCCGGAGAGGCCACCATTAACGTAAGCAAGGATTTCACGGGCCGTGAAAACGACGAGTGGCTTGCAAGTGACGTGTTTGACTTTGAGCTTAAGGCTCTTGACGATGCCACAAGGCAGGCAATTGCAAACGGAGATATCGAGCTTACCCTTGACGAGGGAAGCGAGGATACCTTCAGCTTCAGCATCAACGCAAGCGGTCAGGTGGTTTCGCTAACCGTAAGGATCAATAAGCCCGGAGAATATAAGTTTGTTGTTACCGAGATGGATGGCGGTATTGCGGGCATCGATTATGATGCATCCGAGCACAGAGTGGTCATACTTGCTGAGGATGACAGCGAAAATGCACGCATCAACGTCTCGGTAAACGGCGAGGGCGATACTGCGGATATAGAGTTTGTAAACACCTATTCCGCAGATGCCACCGATCCCTTCTACATCACCGCAGAGAAAAACGTTAACGTAACGAGCGGCGAGGACTACGTTCTTTCGGGTAACGAGTTTAACTTCACCATAAGCGGCTCTCAGGACGCTCCCATGCCCGAGAATGCCACGGCTAAAAATGACGCTCAGGGCATCATTACCTTCGGCCCCATGACCTTTACCGAGGCGGGCAGATACGTTTACACCGTAAGCGAGGTGGCGGGAAGCGATCCTCAGATGAGCTACGACGGTTCTCAGTTTACCGTCGAGGTACTGGTAACCGATGACGGTCAGGGCAAGCTTACAGCAAGCATTGTCAAGCTTGAAAGGGTCGGCTCGACTGACAGTGTAGAGGAAATAGTATTTATAAACACCTATACTCCTCCCACGCAGTCCGATGATCCCACCGATTCAAACGATATCTCCAATACCTGGATGCTGTGCCTTGCACTTGCTCTCTCCGCCGCAGGAGTGACCGCAGTGTACTTCAAAAAGCGCACAAGCAGAGTATAATAAATAAGACCTGAGAGCGACGGCAAAGTGCCGTCGCTCTTAAGTCTTGCAAAAAGGTTGTAATATTAAAAAAATCGTGATATACTTGTATGGGTCATTAAGCGGGTAAGCAAGGCTTAAGGAGGAAAGGTATGAAAATATCCACAGAAATAGGATCGATAGCAAAAATATCGGGCATGGAGCGCGCGGTGGAGCTTTGCGCCAAGGCGGGCTTTGATGCTTGGGATCTTTCCATGTTTGATATGTGCCGCATAGACTCTTCAGGAAACTATGTTGCCACTCCAAACGGCCTTATGGGGAATAATTGCTTAAAATTTGCGCGATCCCTCAGAAGGATAGGGGAGGATAACGGCATCGTCTGCAACCAATCGCACGCTCCCTTCCCGGTAAGGATAAAGGCCATTGAGGCTTGCCTTGAGCGTGCCATAGAGTGTACCGCCGAGGCGGGCGGGGAGATATGTGTTATCCATCCCGACAACAACAAGTCCGCCGAGCAAAACGCCGAAATGTATGCCCGCCTTCTGCCCATCGCCAAGGCGTGTAACGTAAGGATCGCCGCGGAAAATATGTGGAATTGGGATCACGTTGCTAACTGCCCTTGCCATGCCGCTTGCTCAAGTGCGGAGGACTTCATCAAGCATATCGATATACTTGATGATCCCTATCTTGTGGCTTGCCTTGATATCGGTCACGCTCAGATGCGCACCGCGGGGGACGGAGCTGTGAATATGATAAGAAAAATGGGACGCCGTATTCAGGCCCTCCATCTGCACGATAACGATCTTCTGTTGGATCACCATCAGCTGCCCTTTTCCATGAACATTGATTTTTTCTCGGTCGTAAGGGCGCTTAAGGAAATTGACTATTCGGGCTATTTTACTCTTGAAGCTAAGTCCTATCTCGAGACAAGAGAAGCCTCCGAGCTGCTTGACGGAGTGAAGACTCTTAAGGACAGCGCACAAAGGCTTGCCGATATGTTTGATGAGGCTTGACCGGATCTGTTCGCATCAAGCATGTTTTTTAATACCGTAACGTAAAAAGCATTAAAAACCGCCGATTTTCGGCGGTTTTTTGGTAGCTTTAGCATCGCTTAATCAGTAAGATATGCTTGCCGTTTGTTAAAAATGGTTGCATATGTAGGGATAAATGATACAAAAAAAACGTTGCATCGCTCCGGATCTATATGTATTTTAATGAAAAATGAAAAAAATGTGAACAAGGAGTTGACAATTATTAGCGGGGAGGGGTATAATTGCCATGAGTCTCTGTAACTACTTGTTTTTAATACCATTCTCAAGTAGGGAGCAGAGAAAAAATTTTTAGGAGGTCATTTATCATGACAAAAACAAAAAGCACAAAAAGCGCTTTGATGCTTAGTGCTCTTGCCATCTTGTTGTGTGTTTCCATGCTTGTTGGCTCCACCTTTGCGTGGTTTACCGACAGCGTTGAAAGCGCAAAGAACAAGATCGTTGCAGGCAATCTTGACGTAGAGCTTTATTATGCGGATTCCGCAGAGCCCGAAGACGAAAACGATTGGAAAAAGGTTACCAATACTACCGACGTATTCGGCTATGACAACTGGGAGCCCGGCTTTACCAAGGTGGTGTATTTCAAGATAGTTAACGAGGGCTCGTTGGCATTGAAGTATACCCTTGCGGCCGACGTTACAAATGAGGAGCCCGGCACGAACAAGGACGGAAAAGAGTTCCTGCTTTCCGACTATATGTATGCCGCGGTGGTGGGTAAGGACGTTACCCGCGACCAGGTTCAGAAGATGCACGGTAACAACTTTAAGAATTCCTTTGCCATCGGTGGCGGCGGAAGCCTTAAGGCGGGTGAGTCCGCGGTGGTCGGCTTTGCGCTTTGGATGCCCACTGCGGTGGATAACGTTGCAAACCACGACGGCGTTGACGTTCCCTTTATTGAATTTGGCATCAATCTCTTTGCTACTCAGTACACTCACGAGTCCGACTCTTACGACAATCTTTATGATGAGAACTCTGCCGTATTTACCGTAAAGGACGCTAACGACCTTATGAATAAGAATAAGGATAAGGACGTTGCACTTGTAAACTGCTACGATCCCGCAGGCATCCTTAACGTTCCCGAAGACTATACCGGTACTCTTACCATAGTTAACAGCACCGTTAAGTCTGTATACGGTAAGAAGGACGTAAACCTCGTAATTGGCGGCAACGTAGTTGTTGATGCAAGCTACGAGGCACCCACTACCTTTGCGGCAGAGCAGCCCGCGTTTGACGGCTCTGCAATTACCGCTAACGGCAAGCTTACCATTTCGGGTAACGGCCATCTTACCGCGGTTGCGGCTGACGTTAAAGGCGCCTTCGGTATCGGTGGCATGAACACCACCGATATCTCCATTAAGGATGTCAATATCGACTACGTTTCCGGCGCCTTTGTTGGACAGAAAGGTAATGACACCAAGTACTATAAGGATGCTCCCGAGGGTGGCGCCGCAATCGGCTCGGGCTATGACGGAGCAGAGATAGATCTTGATAACGTTACCATAATTAAGGCTCTGGGCGGCTCCAAGGCGGCGGGCATCGGTGCCCGTTACCACGTTGGCGTTACCGTAAGCATTAAGGATTCCACCATTGGGTACGTTGAGGGTGGCGTTAGTGCCGCAGGTATCGGCGGAAGCCGTGTAAGCGGTGAGGCAAAAGAAAGTGGTACCACCATCAGCATCGTAAATTCCACCGTAAATGCTAAGGGCGGTGCTTATGGCGCAGGTATCGGCTCGGGCTATGACACTCATTGCCTTGCAAAGCAGCCTCTTTGCACCATTAACATTGAAGACTCCAACATTACCGCGACAGGCGGACAGTATGCAGCAGGCGTAGGTACAGGCTACCACAATGCCGCACTTGCAGGTGAGATCAAAAACAGCACAGTAAACGCTACCTCGGGCGAGAAGGTATACAAGGCTACATATACCGCCGCTATGGAGGTAGGCTTCGGCGTTGTTGATCCTAGCCGTGAGGGTCAGCAGACCGACAGCTATATCATCTATAACGGTAACAAGATCGATCTTAACAAGGCTCCCGACATCGTTGAGCCCTCGGAGACCCTCAGCATAAATAATGGCGATACCCTTGTTCTGCTCAGCGGAGATTATAAGCTTCCTTCCTTAAGCGGTAAAAAGAACGTTACCATCATCGGTGCAGCTGACGGCTCCACCAAGGTTGCAGCAGTTAATTCCTATAACTTTGGCGAAAATACCGTTATTAAGAACATTACCTTCAAAACCTCGGGTGCAAACTCCGTTCGTTACGGTACCACCTCGGGTGATGTAGTATACGAAAACTGCGTATTTGAGGGCAGACAGTACGGTTATCACGTAGACAATGCAAACGGCGGAACCATCACCTTTAATAACTGTACCTTCTATGGTAGAAACGCTCTTGCAAAAAGCGGTACCTACACCTTTAACGGTTGCACCTTTAAGTATACCTATTCTAACTACAATACCACCAACATCTACAGCAAGGCTGCCTTCAACAACTGCAAATGGGACAGCAAGCTTGAGCTCTATATAGACGATGGAGCCAAGGCTGTGATTGACGGTGACGAGATCACCGAGCGCGTTGTATTCATTTCTGACGCAAGAGCCTTGGAGAGCTTCCAGCAGTACGTAAACTGGCAGAACAAGTCCTATGCGGGCGTAACAGTTATGCTCTCTGCTGACATCGATATGAAGGATGCATATTATGCAAAATGGACTCCCATCGGTCAGACCGGTGCGACCCAGTTCCAGGGTACCTTTGACGGTCACGGCTACACCATCAAGAACCTTAACGTTGATGCCACCAAGCAGACCGGCGGACACTATTCCTCCGGACTCTTCGGATGGTTAAACAACGCCACCGTTAAGAATCTTACCGTAGTAAATGCCACCGTTAAGGGCAACCATAACGTAGGTGTTATCGCAGGCTACATGGAGACCTCGGGATGCACCATCTCCAACTGCCACGTTGTCGGTGCAACCGTGGTTGCAAACCATGCAAACGGCGATGCTTGCGGAGATAAGGTAGGCGTTATCGTAGGTCATGCGGGCAACGCAGGCGTAAAGGTGGAGAACTGCTCCGCTAAGGACAGCACCGTAAGCGCAGGCCGCGATGCAGGTCAGATCGTCGGTGCGGCTCTTACCGCTAACGTAACCGGATGTGAAGCCGAAAACGTTACCGTTACCGCAAACGGTCAGTGTACAGGCGAAAACGTTAACAATGCAATTATCGGTCGCGTATTAGGCTAATACTTATCTAAATCATCCCCACGGATCCTCCGTGGGGATTTTTTTTATGAAAATGTAAATGTGAAAAAAATCATACCGAATGTTAGAATAGTTAATGTTTCAGAGGTGAAAAAGTTAGTTTTGTGCATTGTATTATGATTTTGGTTATGGTAAAATAGTCACAAATAAAACAAAAACGGAGAATTGAAATGTCTGCAAAAACAAGATTTAAATGTTCCTGTTGCGGTGAGGTAAACAACGTAAACCCTGCAAACCAGTCTTGCCCCAAGTGCAAAAAGCCTCTTGATATGCCTAACGAGGGAAGGATCTATATCTACCGTCAGGGCTCGCCCTACGGTATAGCAAGCGGCTTTGGTCTGTATATAAATGACGCCCCCTATGGCTATATAGGCAATAAGGAGCTGCTGTGCATTCCGGTCAAGTTTGGGACCTATAATATCCACGCTGCTGCGGGAATGAGCAGAAGATGCCATGACCTTCAGGTCACCATAACCCCCGAACAGCCCGTGGCTTATACAAAGGTCTATATTAAGGCGGGCTTCTGGACCAACTCCTTTGTTGTGGAGCACGTGGATCCTAAGCTTCTGGATCTTTGATATCGTCCAAATGTTTAAGCTCCGCGGCGTAAGAATGCGGAGCTTTTTAATACCACACATTATTTTAAGAATTCTATTAATAGATTTACAATTGCTTTTGATACGATTATAATAATATAAATGAATAGTAGCTTTTAAGCTTATAGGAGACAGCTATGAAAAAATTGACGTGCATTTTTCTTTTGTTGGCATTGTTTTTGTGCGGATGTGCTGCAGATACGGTCAGCCCTGATCCGTCGACAACCCCCGAAGAGCAGGTAGATGCAAGCCCTACGCCCGATGCCGATCCCACGCCCGAGCCTCTTGGCCCCGTGGATCTCTATGACGGACTCTCAAGCGATCTGATCATCGGTATTGATGAGTTCGGCAGGACCTTTGATATCCAGGCAGAGACTCGCGACCGAGAGGTTGGTATGTTCTTTTGGCTGTGGCAGGGTAAGACCTATGATTATAATACCATCTACGATGCTACCAAGATAGTTGATCAGTACGGTATTGACGTGCTCACCAAGCAGGACGTACCCGAGAGCCCCAATCAGACCTTCCATTTCTGGGGTGAGCCTCTTTGGGGATATTACGACCAGAAGGACGAATGGGTGGTGCGCAAGCAGATGGAGCTTCTTGCAAACGCAGGGGTGGATTTCATTGTGTTTGACACCACTAATGCCATCATCTATCAGGAGGTCTACACCGTAATATTAAAGGTGATAAGCCAAATGATCTCCGAGGGCTCAAACCCTCCCAAGGTGGCATTTTATACCCATTCCGCATCCACGAATGTGACGCGCGAGCTCTACAATAAGCTCTATCAGCGTAACGTTTATCCTGAGGCGTGGTACCGCGTGGATGGTAAGCCCTTTATAATTGCTTACACCGACGTTGAGCTTGATATAAGAGAGGCAAGGGGCAGAGGAGACAAGAACTATAATCCCGAGCCGTTAAGCCAGGAGATACTTGATTTCTTCTCCTTCCGTACACCTCAATGGCCCAGCGATCAATTTATAAGAGACGGCTTCCCTTGGATCGAGTGGACCTATCCTCAATATGCACATAACGGCATCATGAGCGTTTCGGTTGCGGCACATCCTCAGCTTCCCATGAGCTTCTCTCTGTCAAGAGGAAATAAAAACTGGGGCAGGGGCTTCGACGTTACCACCTACGAAAACGTAAGTGAGGATGCGGTAAAGGGAACCTTCTTCCAAAGCCAATGGGAGACCGCATTTAAAAAGGATCCTCATACCGTGTTTGTGGGCGGATGGAACGAGTGGCTTGCCCTCAAATCTCCGTGGGATGGCGAATATATGATGTGTGATGCGGTCAACATGGAGTTCTCGCGCGATCTTGAAATGATGAAGGGCGGATATAACGACGCCTTCTACATCCAGCTTATACAGAATATCCGCAGGTATAAATCTGAGGAGGTCACCGAAACCGTCCCCACAGCCAAGAAGACCATAGATATCTTTGGTGATATCTCTCAATGGAGCGACATCAAGTCGGTATATAAGGATACCGCACTTGAGTCCATAGAGCGAAATTGCAGAAGCTTTAGCGATGCGAATCTGATCTACACGCAGGACGCGGCGCGAAACGATATCCGCAAGGTAAGCGTTACTGCAGATAACGATAACTTCTATTTCCTCATTGAGTGCGCTTCCGATATAACCGGCGAGGGAGAGAGCTTTATGAACCTCTTTATCGGTACGGGCGAGCTTAAGCAGAAGGGCTGGGAGGGCTATGAGTACGTTATTAACCGTAGCATAAGCGGAAACGATAGCGATATCATTAAGCTTAACTCGGATTTTACCGGAGATAAGGTGGGCACCGCAAAGGTGAACGTAAGCGGAAAATATATGCAGCTTGCAATTCCTCGCGCTGATATAGGAGCCACAGATTCATACAGCATCTACTTTAAGGTGGCGGATAACGTGGAGAATCCCTCTGATATTATGGATTATTACGTATCGGGCAAATCCTTCCCCATAGGCAGACTCAGCTACAGATATCTTGGATAACCAAATAATTAAACGCAGTATCTGACGGTACTGCGTTTTTCCTTTTAAGCGCCCTCGCACCCGCCCACCCACCC
>JAFXDC010000010.1 GCA_017516345.1 Clostridia bacterium
GAGCGCCTGTGGGAAAGCAAGCGAAAGCGGTGCCTTTTGAAGGTTTTTTAATTTTTAACTGAAATCGGGGATCATGCCGTATACTTTTTCTTCTTTTTTTGTTACCTTTTCGGGGTTACCGCATAAGGTTATGGCGTAAATACCCAGTGCCGTCATATCGTCGGTGACGGTAAATCTCATCTCCTTTAAGGGGAGAGTTTTGTCAAAGGATATTTCAAGCACGGTAAATACGGTTTCGTTTACCTCGAATGCAGGGCGCATATTCCACAGATAATGCTGCGGGAACTCGGGTGCGCGGGAGTCGGGGTAATCCGTGTCGCCCTGCTTGGGAAGCGGGGGCAGTATGCCGCGCTTACAATGCTCGGGGTCAACGTAGGAGGGGAAGCCGTACATTCCTCTGCCCGAAAGTCCGATATCAAGGTCGCCGGGGAAGGAAAGGGGCACTCTTTTAATGGGACGGAAATAGTTTCCGCAGTTCTCCGCCTCAAGCTCTGCTAAAACGGGAGTTGAGAAGCAATGTTGATTGGAAATAAACGCCGCCATTAAAACGTATACCTTTTGTGCATTGTTCCCGTTCAGATCTATTTTCAGTTGGGGATCGCGTCTTGAATCAACCGGCAGGAAGCCGTAGGCAAGGTCAAAGGTGACTCCGCCGTGAGTTATCTGCTTATACTGCTTAAACACGTCCTCCAGTATCTCATTGGGTGTTGCGCAGAAAATGCTGGAATCGGGCACAGTGGCTATTTTGCCAAACTCCGACCAGTATATCGGGGGCTTGATCTTATTCTTATCAAGCTCTAATGCGGTGTATTGAAGCTCCTTTGATGCGTCAAGCTCGCTTACGTTAAAGGTTACGTCGTACGTTGCGTCGGCTATCAGCACCTTTGCGGTATTGCTCATCAAGGTAAGCGCCTTCTTTTGATCTTCACTAAAGCTAAACTCTGCCTTGGAGTCAATTATTTTGGCGTCAAGCCTTTCACCCGCGAAGAGGATCGCACATTCATCAGGGCTTATATTAAGATTGCTTACCGCGGTCAGCGTAAGCTTGCCCGCATCATAGCTTGCATTAAGGGCAACCTTGGGCAGTACCGTAATAACCGCAGGAATATCAAACTCCTCGCCCTCTGCCTGCACGGTAAGGAAGTATTTTCTGCGGGCAAAGTTGATAAGTCCGTGCCAGCCGAATTTTTCATATTTATCCAAAAGATCCTGCTTGATGCTTGCTTCAAGCGCATCTCCGGTCTTGATAGCGGAAAAGATGCCGCAACGGTCCTTGACGCCTATAACCCTTGCGCCCTCGGGCCTTATGATAACGCTGTCCCCAACCGCGGCGCAAACCGTGGGAACCGATACGTTTATTACCTCAAAGGTCAGCTTGATATCAAAGCTCTGCACCTCGCCAAGCTCAAGGCAAAGCTCGTACCATCCCGGATGCTTGGAGACTTTAGCCGCAACCTCCTTGCCGTCAAGCACGGCTTTGACGTTTTTGCAGGGCTTGGTACGCAACACAAAGCTCTTGCGCGTGCCGTCATTTATATAGCCCTTAGCTTCAAAGGCTCCGCTCTTGTTTGTAAACTTAATATCTATGCCGCCAAGCTTTATGGACGGATCCTCCCATGCATCGGGGAAGCAGGGAGATATCACCGTGGTGCTTGAGATAAGATCCCGTTTTATGCCGTATATGCTTTCGATGATTGCCTGTGCATACAGCGCCGCAGAGGCAACAAATCCGGTTTTAAATGGCTCGCCGTGAGTCTCGGGGAAATATCCGCCGAAATAGCGCACGTCGGAAGCCACAAAGCGCAGGGGACGAATGGCTTGGTTGTTTTCAGCAACCCTTGCCATCGCCATTGCGGGCATTACCTGGTTATTTGATCCGCACTGCATTCCCCAGGTGGCAACTCCGTTTTTGGCGTGTCCTCCAAAGTGATTGGACATATATACCTCGCCCTCATCACCCATAAGACGGTGCATCATCTGGTCGATACCGGTTACCATATCCTCCTCGGGTACCGCGTTGTATACCGCGGGGTAGCAGAAGCCGAGATACGAGGGCTCAAGACGCTTGTTTCCGCAAAGATCCTCATACCAGGCAAAGAAGCCCAGGTCGCTCTGCCATAAGCGCTTGTATATCTGCCTTGCGCTTCTTTGCGCGCATCCCTCAAGCAGTGCCGCCTTGGAGTCATCACCATTCATTTTATAAGCAAGCGCCATAGTCTTGAGCATCTGCACTCCCTCAAGGCCCGAAGCCGCGCCCATACCGGGTATGCCCTCAAAGTCCTCCTGGTTTCCAAGCTGACAGCCAAAGCCCATAATATCGGTATTGCCAGGGTCGTACTCGTTAAAGGTCTGCTCAAGTATTCTTTCCATGTAGGGAATTGCATAGCGGGCAAAATCCTTATCGGCGGTCATTTTAAGATAGTGGTCTATACTGCGGAAAAGATACGGGTTTTCTCCGCCCCAATGCATCTCGCTGTGTCCCGACGGGGTAAAGTCCTGACCCTTGTTTCCGTTTTCAAGATGCTCAAAGGCATATTCAAGATAAGCCTTGGTGCGCTCGGAATTGCCGCCCCACTCCTCGGCGGGAGTAAATTCCGGGTGCCAGAAGCTGACCCAATGGTGCATGCTTTCGCTCCATCCCATGGGCTCAAAGTATGCCTCCTCAAGGTGGAAGCGCGCACACTCAAAGGCGTAGTCGATGTCCTCTTCCCCTGTTTTTATCTCCCAATTTTTGTAGATCTCCCCGTAATGCTTGCGCGACGCCTCGAAAAAGCCGCAAGCCGTGCCCTTGGGCATAAGCTCGGGGGTGTCCTTCGTGGTAAAGGTAAGCAATATATCAAGCTGATTGGAGTCCGACTCAATATATCCCCACTCATGGTCAAAGCTGTAGCGCGCCTCGCCGTCCGCCTTGACGGCAACGGTAAAGCCGTTGTTTTCGCTATTTATGATTATTCCCTCGCCCGCCTCGTACTGCGCGGGAACTGCGGTGCCGTCCATCTTGAAAAGGTCAAAGCCATGCTCTACCGTCATAAGAGTGCTCATTGCGTGAATGAATCTTCCGCCGCAAACACGGGCGCGGATCCTGCCGCCGTAGCGGGCACGAACCGCCATTCCGCCGCAATGCTCCACGCTTGAGCGCTCAATAATGATGGGCCTTGTTTCAAGCTCAAAGGGCTTGCCGTTAACCGTGCACACCGAGCATAAACCGCCGGGTATCTTGGTGGTAACGGTGTCGGGCGCGGTCTCGGGATCAAGCCATACCGACTCCTCGGACGCTGCAAATACAAGCTTTGCAAGCATATGCATATGCATGTGCTGAAACTTCTCAAAATCGTATGTGAGCATTGTGGTGATGGGTGCAAGCTCGCTCATATAACACCATGTATTTTGATACATTGATGCCATAAACTCCTTAAATCTGGGCAAACGCTCTCCCGCACCGTTTTCAAAATAAGACATATAGTCTCCTCCTTAAAATAAAATGATATTTCCTTTTGCTTATCCGACGTATCTGAAGCTGAATCTTCCCATGGGCACCGAGCAGCCCGAAACGTAATAATCCATGATATCCGAGGGCTTTTCAATGTTATCGGCAACCTTGAAGTAGAAGGAGTTGTCCCCTTCGGCAAGTCCAAGCACGCTTCTGGGAACGGTGAGCAGTAAAATGTTTTTATCAACCTCTACCTGCGCCCCTCCCGCATCACTTAAGGAGAAGTCGGCGCTTAGTGCCGATATCCTGCCCTTTCCCGCACGGTTGACCACGTATTCATAGCCCTCCCAACCCTTTTGCTCAAGCTTGCCCGTGCCGATAAAGAGGTTTAACCAGCCTTCATCATATTCGGTGATATCGTTTTCGCACGCTATACGGAAATAAAGGTTATTTTTATCGGTGACTATTCTTATTTCCTTGACGTTATTTCTTGCCGCCGCCTGAGTGTACCATAAATCCCTTGCCGCGCCTTGATTGTCGCGCGCCTCGTTTACCGCCTCAAGCTTGCGGAATACCGCGGTGTCCCTCCAGTCGAAATCGGCGTCGGGGGTAACGGGGTCAAATTTTGCATCTGTTAACTCGGTCTTTTTAAAGCGACGGATGTTGTCGGTCATCTGGATATAATAGGCATCGTTTGCCTCCCCCTTCATGGGCTCAAGGTCGCGGGAGTACTCAAGATTTACGTTGTCCACCAACACGTACTCTCCGCCATACATGAATTTACTCATGGTCCACTCGTTCCAGCCGCCAAGATACACCATGTCGGGGTCCTTTTGCAGTGCAACGTCCCAGTTTTTCTGGAAGAAGGTGCCCTTTTGGATGTCTTCATGCTTGTTGGTTTTGGTGTCGGGATCCCAGCCTCTGCCCCAGTTGGTGCTCCTTCCGGTAAGGGAATACGAGAAGGGGCACCCGGGATGCGCGGCGGGGGATACCGTGATGCAGTTAAAATCCTTATGCACGGGGGCGGGATATTTCCACTCCACCCAGGCTATGGAATCCGTGTAGTAGGTATACTCGTTTGGCCACTCGGGACGAACAAAGGTAAAGAAATCAAGCATATCCTGAGACAGCTCGCGGGGCTTGTAGCCATCCACACCGGTGGCTTTTCTGTCATTCGCCACGGTCTTGTAGCCTATTATCATGGGCTTTCCGTTATAATTATACCAGCCCTCCATATTGACGCCACGCTTGCAGATATTGTTATATATCTGACGCATGGTATTTATGGACATATAATGGGTGTATACCGTCAGCTTGGGCACATTGAAGCCCTCATCCTGAAGCTCCACTATACATTTTAATAACAAATTGATCTCGGCGGTGAAGGGAATGGCGTTGGTGCAGTCAAGGCAGATGTAGTCCACCCCCGCAAGTCCAAGCATGCGAAGATGTCTGCGAAGCACCCACTTGTCCTGAGAGGAGTAATATCCAAGAAGCGGCTCTCCCCACCAATGAACGGTGTCCGCAGGGCTTGCCACGGGGTCGGGAAGGTTGGGCGAGGTAAGTATCTGAAGTCCGTTTTCCATGGCAAGTATCTTGGAGTTGTCATATATTTTGTCGGTGGTGTTTGATGCAAACCAGGGCCAATAGAATATGCCCACCTGCTTTTTCTCGCGGTCGTTGCCCGCCGCCTCAAAGACCCTGCCAAACTGGTCCATTCCTATCAGGGTATTGGTGTTATATCCGTCCTGATAGTACGCCATAAGCTCCTCAAGCTCGGTTGCATACTCGGGCTCCTTGCTCGGCTCATCTGTGGGTGCGTCGGTGGGTGCATCGGTGGGTGCGTCGGTCGCGGCAGAGGTGCTTGTCTGCGGCGGCAGAGTCTGCTCGGGCGCCACACACGAGGTAAGCAGCAGAGCGCACAGCGCTATGCTTAATATAACTGTCATTCTCTTCATTATCTTACTCCTTATTATCATATTATTTATCCTCCTGCTGCTGTTTTCTGTACTCAAGCGGGTTCGATCCGTACCTTTCCTTGAATTTCTTACGGAAAAAGGATCCGTTTTCATATCCTATCTCGCTCAGGATGTCGTTTATGCTCTTATCCGTGCTCTTTAACAGCTCCTCGGCTCGGGCGCACCTCTTGGAGTGCAGATATTCAATATAATTCATACCCATCAGCCTCTTTATAAGGGCTCCGGTGTAATTCTTGGAGTACTTAAGATGATCGGCAATATCCTGAAGGGTCACGCACCTCAGGCTTTTATCAACGTAATCGTTTATCCTTTTGCGTTGCTCCTCCTTGGCATCAAAAACAATGGGCACCATCCAATTAAGCGCCTTTTTCACCTCACCTGCAAGGGGAATGGAGGGCGCCGCTCCCAGCTTTGAAACGCTCAGGGATGCCGCGGCGCTTGCAAAGCGCAATGCCTCGGCAACGGTTTTTCCTCCCGCAATGCCGGCAACAAAATATCCTGTAAAGGTGTCTCCCGCGGCGGTGGAATCCACCGACAAAACGCTATAGGCGCTCTGGACTATCTTGTGCTCCCGGTCGTAATATACCGCGCCTCTGTGACCAAGGGTAAGTATCACCCGCATTTTGGGGTATTTTTCGCTCAGGTCGGAGATGATGCGATCGGGGTCGTCACTTCCGGTAAGGGCCTCTCCCTCCACCTCGTTTATCATAAGATAGGTCACCTTGTTAAGGTCGATGGAGGATATCACCTCGTTAAACGGGGAGGGATTAAATACGATGCTCAACCCTTTTTCGTGCGCCTTATCTATAATGTATTTTACGTTGCTGGTCTCGTTTTGAAGCAAAAGGATATCCCCTGCGCAAAAGTCCTCCAACACTCTGTCGATATATTCCTCATATATCATGCCGTTGGTGCCGGGATATATAAATATGGAGTTGTTTCCTGCGGGATCCACCTGTATCACCGCATGTCCGTTGCTTGCATCCACCCTTTGAACGTAGGAGATGTCCACTCCGCTTCTTTCAAGCAGATCCGCAAGCATCTGTCCGTCCCTGCCTATGCACCCCGCGTGATACACCTTGGCTCCCGCGCGGCTTATGGCAACCGACTGGTTGAGCCCTTTACCCCCCTCAAAGAAGGAAAGATCACAGCAGCTTAAGGTCTCTCCCACCTTGACGATATGATCCTCCATTTTATAAACGTGGTCAACGTTGCACGATCCGAAATTAACTATCCTCATTCCCCTTGGCACCTCTCTGTATTGTTAAATTAATTATATCAAGTCCAACACACCTTTTCAAGCACCATTTTAACAAAAAAACAGACCGATTTCAATATCTTATTAGCACAAAATAAAGTTTTTAACGGCTATTTTGCTTTTCACTCAAAAAAACAGGGTTTTTTTGCGGTTTTTGAACGGTTTTTTACGGCTTTTTTGCGACTTTTTGCACCGTTGGATCGGTCTGTTTTCTCTTTCCCGCTTTTAGACTCAAAATCCCTCTGTGCAAGGCGTTTGACCTTGTTTTTTCCCTCTCTTTACCCACGTTTTTCGCCTCTTGCCTGTTTAAAAGATTTCCACAGAATCAACAGAGTTTCCCACACCTCACGGCTTTTCGGGGTTTTGCGTGTGCATAAATCCCAAATATTTATGCACATCGTGTGGATTACCCCGTTTTTTTATCCTTCTTATCTTCTTTCTTGTGGAAAACATTATCCCTCCCTCGACATTATCTCTCCTCTTGTCTTAACGCCTTGCACATTTTGCCCCATCCCCTCTTTTTTTCACTTTTTCCCCGAATTTTTCACTTTTTTTCGCTTTTTTTCTCGCTATTTTCGCTTTTTAAATAAAAAAAGCACGGCCTTTGCCGTGCTGAGTCACTTTTGCACTACGCCGCCTTTTCAAGGTTGAGCTTGTCGGCAAGCAGGGCGATAAACTCCCCGTTTGTGGGCTTATCGTTGCGGGAATAGACGTTGTAGCCGAATATTTCGTTAATATTTTCTATCTTTCCGCGGGTCCATGCCACCTCTATGGCGTGGCGGATGGCGCGCTCCACCTTGGAGGCGCTGGTCTGGAAGGTCCTTGCAATACCGGGATAGAGCTCCTTTGTAATGCTGTTTATAACGTTTGGGTCCTCCATGACCATCTTTACCGCCTCGCGCAGGTAGCTGTAGCCCTTTATGTGGGCGGGTATTCCAATGGTTATAAACATGGTACTGAGCTTTTCGTCCACCGTCTTTTCAAGGCTTCGCATTCCGATCCTGCTTACCGTGGCAGATTCGCTTACCTTACCGCTCTTTATTGCAACGCAATCCCTTATTCTGTTGCGCACCGACGCCGCATCAAAGGGCTTGGCAATAAAATACGTGGCTCCCATCTCTATGGCGCGGAGCACAAAGCCCTCACGGGACAGCGCAGATACCATTATAAACAGCGGCGCGTCCGCCCTCTCCTTCATTGCCTCAAGCACCCCAAAGCCGTCAAGGTTTGGCATCACTATGTCAAGAAGCACCACGTCGGGCTTATCCCGCTCGATCCTCTCAAGCGCCTCCACCCCGTCCACCGCTTCTCCTATCACTATAAGCTGATCGTTTCCTTCAAATATTCCGCGCAAGCAAGAGCGTATCTGTGCGTTATCATCCACAATAAGTATCTTCGTTTTCTGTTCCATGTTAAGAACCCCTTTCCATTTACATAAATGGTATTATTTACCATTGCAATTGTATGATACCACAATATGTTGTATATTGCAACCGAATAATTACCAAATTTATGTAATTTTTTAGGATTTCTTATGGCTATCCTTGCATCATTTTGTCGATAAATACCCAAGCGGGTATTTTGCGGGAAAAAATCTCCGATTTATTAATTTATTCGTTATATTTTATAAAAAAATACCGTGTCCAAGCTGCAGTTAATAACAGCGATCACGGCGACTTGCTAAAATCATAATTGCTTTTTAATAAAAAAATGATTCAGGGATTCTTAGAGTAGCTTGTTATTACATACGGTATTGTGAAGTAAAAACTATCGGCAATAAATATTTTGATAAATTCGAAAACTGTATTGATATTTTGCCGATAATATGGTATAATAAGAGCAAGAAAACTTGCCCGGAGGTAACTATGGAATACGTATCTGTCGCGAAAATGGCTGAAATATGGGGGCTTTCTGAACGAAGTGTGCGGAATTACTGTGCCCACGGTAGAATTGCCAATGCGAAGCTTATCGGCAAGACTTGGTACATTCCGGAGGATGCACAAAAGCCGGAGCGCGCAAACAAGAAAAACGATACACCTACGTTGCTGCAGATCCTGCGGGAGCAGAAAGCTGCTAAGATGACCGGCGGCATCTATCATAAGGTTCAGATCGATCTGACTTACAATTCCACTCATATTGAGGGAAGTCGTTTGACTCACGATCAGACCCGATACATCTTTGAGACCAACACCATTTGTTTTGAAAATGAAGCTGTCAATGTGGACGATGTGATCGAGACATCCAACCACTTCCGCTGCATCGATATGGTGATTGATGGAGCAGGGGCTACGCTCTCTGAAAGGTTCATCAAAGATCTACACGCAGTTTTGAAAACCGGTACCAGCGACAGCCGCAAGGATTGGTTTGCAGTAGGGGAGTACAAGATGCTGCCCAATGAGGTTGGCGGCAATGACACCACGCTGCCGGAGAATGTTGCTGATGAGATCCGCAAGCTGCTGGGGGACTATAATGCGATGCCTTCCAAGACATTTGAGGACATCGTAGCGTTCCATGTCGCTTTTGAACGTATCCATCCCTTCCAGGACGGAAATGGCCGTGTAGGCCGCCTGATCCTCTTCAAGGAGTGCCTGAAGCATAACATCGTGCCGTTCATCATTGAGGACAACTTGAAGCTGTTCTACTATCGCGGCCTTAAAGAATGGGACCACGAAAAAGGCTTCCTTATGGACACCTGCCTCACCGCCCAAGACCGCTTTAAGGCTTATTTGGATTATTTTAGGATTGTTTACTAATCAATAAGAATTTGAATATAATCACTTTCGGCGTTTGTTTTATTATAAAATGCAAAAGTAGCAAAAAACTCTTGACATATCCACTCTAATGCGTTAGACTATATGTGAGATCTAACGGATTAGAGAAAGGAGGACTCAATATGGAAACGCCAAAAGTATTTGAAAGTGAATACCGCTTTTGCCTTATTTTGTGGGAACACGAACCCATAAAAAGCAGCGAACTTGTTAATCTGTGCCGAGAACAGCTCGGTTGGAAACCGACTACAACTTATACGGTTATCAAACGTTTGTCGGAACGCGGTGTGCTTAAAAACGAGAATACCATTGTCTCTGCTCTTGTAAGCAAAGACGAGGTGCAAGCAGCGGAGATCAATGAAATGGTTGAGAAAACCTTTGAAGGCTCTTTGCCTGCATTTATTGCCGCCTTTACCAAGCATCAAAAGATCTCGGAGAAGGAGATTGACGCGGTTCAGCAGATGATAGACCGCTATCGGAAAGGAGAGAAGTGATGTCACAGATATTTCTCAGCATAATCAATATGAGCATTTCGGCAAGCTATATCGTTCTTGCTGTGCTCTTGTTACGGTTGCTCTTGAAGAAAGCTCCCAAATGGATCACGGTTGTTCTTTGGAGTATCGTGGCGGTTCGCCTTGTTTGTCCGTTCTCGATTGAAAGCGTACTCAGCTTGATACCGAGCGCGGAAACGGTAAGCCCGGATATTATGATGGATAGAACGCCGGAGATCAACACGGGTATTCCGATACTCAACCAAGCCATCAATCCCGTAATCAGTGGCTCGTTTACACCCGATCCCGGAACAAGCGCAAATCCCTTGCAGTTGTGGATTCCTACCTTCGCGGTAATATGGATCGTCGGAATGGTAGCGCTTCTTATCTATACTGTTATCAGTTATGCAAAAGTGAAGCGCAAGATCGGAACAGCGGTACTGATTCGTGACAACATCTATCAAAGCGAGAACGTGGTATCTCCCTTTGTTCTCGGCATTATAAAGCCGAAGATATACCTTCCGTTCAATATGAATGATAAGGATATGGAACACGTTGTGGCGCACGAAACGGCGCATATCCGCCGCAAAGACCACCTTTGGAAACCTCTCGGATTCCTTTTACTCACGCTCCATTGGTTTAATCCGCTGATGTGGCTCGGCTACGTTCTTCTTTGCCGTGACATTGAGCTTGCTTGTGATGAAAAGGTCATCAAGGAGCTTGACCACGATGCAAGAGCCGATTATTCGCAAGCGCTTCTGACTTGTAGTGTGAACAGACGAATGATCGCGGCTTGTCCTCTTGCTTTCGGTGAGGTTGGTGTTAAGGATCGTGTGAAGTCTGTGCTGAGTTATAAGAAACCTGCGTTTTGGATTATTATCGTCGCGATTGTCGCTTGTATTGCGGTGGCGGTCTGTTTCTTAACAAATCCCAAGGATGAAAAAACAGAGCCTAATGATGATTTGAAGGTTTATATTGATTGTCAGATTGCAGAGCGCTTCCGATCGGACGAGTCGGAAGGTAGAGCTTGCTGCTTGGATTGGGAAGTTCTTGGCAAGGAGCAACATGATTCTACGACTACGCTTTATATGTGGGTGCTATACGAAGAATATAGCTATAATGGTCGGGAACTTAAACTCGAGAGAGGCGTACACATTCCTACTGTAATTACGGTAAAAAAAGAGAATGGACAATATAAGCTGGTCGAATATTGGGAAGCAAAAGACGGCTCATATTACGCTCCAAGTATTAAAGAGAAATTCCCTCGGTATTTGCATAGCAATGCGCTCGATTCTCAACGTTATGTGAAAAAGCAAAGTGAAAGATGTTTGCAAATGGCTCTGGATTATTTTAGGATTGGCTATTAATCAATTAGATTTTAAATGTAACGCAGTAGAAAGCAATGAATATAAAAAATGAAATTATAAAAAATGAAATTAGAGAATTTATACAAAAGAGTGAAATTATGTACGCCAAAAAAATAAATCCACAAAGTTACTTCGGTCAATAGGCTTCCGAATGCCTATCGAGCTGAACTCAAGTGGATTCTTAGGAAGTGTAACATACTCTGGGCGAAGTGTCAAGTTAAAAGGCAGAAAATTTTCCGATGTTGTCAACACCGAAAATAAAGGAGCTTTTCTCCGCTATGGCGAAGCCATATTTCACTCGCCGAAGGAGAATTTCGTTGAAAAAAGCACACATTGTCTTGATAGACAAATGTGTGCTTTTTTTGTGAGTAATCTATGAAAAGGATACAAAATCCTAATAGGTTCATTTTGCAAAATGGGTTCGCTTTTTTTGCAAAAAAATGGGTTCAAATTTAACGAATAGGTGCATTTTTCACATCATTATCTCTGTATCAAAGAATTTTTCTTGAAAAGCAACTGAATTTGCGATTTCTTCCTTTGTGAAAAACTTACCTTCAGGAGCTACAACCCATTTATCCTCGATGTCATTAAGACGATGGATAACAGCAATAACCTTTCCAACAAATTCCGTAACAGGTTCATTTACACCTAAAATATAGGCGTCTTGTTCTTCACCGTCCGGAGCAATGACTCCCGGAATATATCCATAGTTGACGGTATAAATTATGTCTTTATGTTTTGGATGGACAGAACCAAGCGGTCTATCAACGATAACCTTAACACTATTTCCAATCATAAGTTCTTTCATAAATCGTCTTTGTTCTTTTAATGTTTGACAACTCGAAATTAACATTCGTCTAATTCTTCCGCAAAGATTACGATGCTTCTTGTATGTATCTCCATCAATGCCGTTTGTATTTAATAACAACCGGAGCCAACCCTCTGTTTCACTACATTCTTTGAGCGCAATTTCAAATTTTGAAAGCATATCTGCCTTACTCTGACCGTAATTTGCCTCACGAATATTTGCGTAAACACTGCTTGAGCTTTTACGAATTTGGAAAAGCGTGTTTGACGCTGCCTTAATGCTTTGACACATCAATTCAATATCGGTGGCAAGCTGCTCCGAATATATTAGTAAATAATTCTTTGGCATAATATCACCTCTTTGGGAATATTATAGCACAAAATCCAACTTAACTCAAGGCGTGAGCCTTGTATATCATCCGCAATTTATTGCGGTATATCATCAACACTAAGTGTTGCATCTCATCAAGTCGCAGAAAGATACACGCTGATGCGTGATGATATACAGCCCAAAGGGCTGATGATATCCACCGCACTTCGGGCGGTGATGATATACCAAGTCTGCGACTTGGATAAAAAAAGTCGTATCCTATTGATACGACTTTTTTGTCTATGGGCTACAAAAAAGATATTTTTGTGGTTTGTATTAAGGATTTGAACCCAAACGCAAAATCACGGCGAAAGCCGTGTATATCATCAATTCCGCAGGAATTGTATATCATCAATGCGGAGCATTGTATATCATCATTGCGAAAGCATAATACAGCCTGCGGCTGATGATATACACCTTCGGTGATGAGATACACGCGTGCCGCGTGATGATATACCATTGCTTTCGCAATGGATAAAAAAATTCGACAAGTTGAACTTGTCGAATTTTTTGGTGGAGATGAGGGGGGTCGAACCCCTTACCTCTTGAATGCCATTCAAGCGCTCTACCAGTTGAGCTACACCCCCATGACTATTTTATTATAATAACAAGCTCCTTAAATGTCAAGCAGTTTATATTTTATTTTTTTACGTTCTATTTTTTTTATTTTGACATATACATAATATAACGACAGAGAAAGGGATGATATTATGCAAAAAAACGAGCTGATGCGAATTGCTCCCCCCGCGCGACAGCACAGCGCGGTGATGGAAAACAGGGAAAAGCTCAGCCTTACTGCGGTAAGGTCGGTGGAGAGCTTTAACGACTGCGAGGTGGTGGCAATAACCGAGGCGGGGCCGCTTACCGTGTTCGGGTCGGGGCTTCACATCACGAGGCTGGATCTTGACGCGGGGCATTTATGGATAGAGGGCAGGCTCGGAGGGCTTGAATACCATCAGCAGAGCGAAAAAAGAGGCTTTTTCTCTTTTTTAAAGGGATGATATGTTTGACGGTGTTTTTCAGCTCTCTCGCGCGCTTCTCATGCTTCAGGGCGGCATCTGGGCGGGGCTTATATATTGGGGAATCTTTCCTTTAAGACGCCTTTTGCGCAGAAGCTTTATTGCCATAATTTTTATTGATATTCTGACGGTACTGCTTATAGGGGGCGTTTTTATGCAGTTTTGCTACGTTTCCTCCCATCTGCAGCTTGATTTCTACGCCTTTTTATGCTTTGCGGCAGGATTCTTGTTGCACTTTTTTAATATTCGATATATAATTAACTCGATAATTGTCAAAAAACACGGAAGGAAAGGCTTAAATGGCAACGGGCAAGAAGAAAAAGGGTACAAACAGGTCAAAAAAGAAAAGGCTTGATTTTAAAAAAACACTTTCCACCCTTGCGGTGCTCGGCTTTGTCTTTGCAATAGCCATTCTTTCCATACAATGGGTGGAGCAGGAGCGCATCCTTAACCGCCAGGAGGAGCGCAAGCAGGCGCTCCAGGCTCAATACGACAGTATAGTCTCTCAGATAGAGGATTATAACCGTATGGTACAGCTTTCGGATTCCCCCTCCTACATAGAGCACTATCTGCGCGAAAAGCTTGGAATGATCCGTGAGGATGAAATAATGTATAAGGTGGAGATCCCCGAGGATCAGGATTAAAGAACAGATATCTGTTCTTTTTTTATTTTTCCCGCAACGCCTTGAAATAACATCCATCCCTTTTATTTTTATCTTATATCCCAAGCACCGGTAGAGGTACGCCTCGACGCCCCGAGAGAGATAGAAATACCCCACCCATCTTCTCTTATACGCCATTCGCGGACGAGGGGGACAGACAAATACGCGTGTTTTTCCTTCCCTTGCACTCCACCCCGAGGACAGAGGCGCGCCCGAGGCGGTGATAGCCGCCCCCTTGCGCGAAGCGCAAGGCGCAGCGCGCCGATGCCGAAGGCGAGGCGCGCGGGCGCGCCCCGCTCCGAAGGGGCATAGAATATAAAACGCATAAAGTAAAGCGCGCCGATCGGCGCGCTAATTAATTTTCCTTATTTTAATATTCGCAGGTGTATTCCGTAACGTCAAGGATGGTCTCGCCGTCTATCTGAAGAGCGACGGGACGGTCGAATCTTACCGTTATACTTTTACCCGAGAAGATATGTATTCTTTTTTTATGCTTTGCATGCTCACCCTTAAAGATGGAGGGGAAGATAATAAGGGTGCTGAGCTTTTCCCATCCGGTCCACAGCATTACAGAAAGGTGAGGGTTTGTTCTTTTCTGATCGGGGATCGGGATCATACCGCCGCCGTAATATTTACCCTTCATGCAAGGCGCAAGCCACACGTTTTTATAGCTGTGCTCACTGCCGTCAACAATGACCGTGGCATTGGTGGGCTTATAGTGAAACAGCAGACCCTTAATGGCGATGCCTGCGTAGTTTATCGGCTTTTTGCTTGTTTTTTTAAGCTCGTCACCCACCTGACAGCAGTATCCGTCTATTCCGTAGCCTACGCCGTTTATGAATTTGTAGCTCTTGCCCTTTACGGTGACCTTGGGCAGATCCTTAAGCTGCCGGGTTATCTCAAAGGGCTCGCATCCCCTTGTTTTTCCCATATCGGTGGCAAAGTCATTACCCGTGCCGATGGGATAATAGTATATCCTGTTTTCATACTGCACGCCGTCGGTACGGTTTATAAACTTATTTAAGGTTCCGTCGCCGCCGCAAATTATCACCACATCATCCTTGTCTATCAAGGAGAAAAAATTCTCATAGCTTTCGATGCCGTAAACGTCGTTGTATACGATATCCTCATACTTGTCCTTAAGATACCCCTCAATGGCGTCTACGTCCTCTTTTTTTGTCAAATAGCCCGCCTTGAGATTGTAAATAATTTGACATTTCATTTTTGTTGCCTTCCTTTTTTAAAAAATATAAATAAATACAAATTGGAATAAATAAAACGATATCATCATATATTTTAAGATATCGTAAATTGAAAGTCAATATTAAATTGTGATTTTTTGACGAAAAGGTGATTTTTTTGATGTTTTTTGTCTAAATATTCAGAAAAAATGTCGTAAAGACCGAAATTATGAATAATTTTTAAAAAATCCTTCGGATAGGGGGAAAATAGTTAAAATTTCTCTTTATTTTTCTTTGTTTTTCTGTTAAAATATAATAAGGTATATTTTGTTTTAAACAGGCGGTAATATATGCTTTATATTATAGCAAATCTCCTCTCGGGTAGAGATAAGGGAAAAAAGGCTCTGGCGGCGGTGGAAAAATATCTGCAGGAGTCAAAAGAGGAATATAAGGTTTTTGTTTCAAGCTATAAGGGTCACTCTGTGGAGCTTGGAAGGCTCTGTGCCGGGGATGACGCCTGCACCGTTGTGGCAGTGCTTGGCGGAGACGGTACCTTTAACGAGGTGTTAAACGGCTTTTATCCAAGCCAAAAGCCCATCGGCTTTATTCCCGCGGGCACGGGTAACGATTTTGCACGCTCCGCCCTGCTTTGTAAGGACCCGGTGGAGAGAATAAAAAGCATACTCAAAAAAAATACAGTTAAGACCGATATTATATTTTCCAACAAGGGCTACTGTCTGAATCTTTTGGGCACCGGAATAGACGTGGAGCTGCTTTTGCGCTCCAACAAATACCGTAAGGTATTCAAGAGCTCATTTTCCTACTATCTTGCCCTTATCATCACCCTGTTTTGCTTTAAGGACAGGGATTATACCTTTAAGCTGGACGACGGTCCCCTTCGCACCGAAAAGGGCTTTCTTATGGCATTTGCAAACGGAAAATACGGCGGAGGCGGCCTTCCGATAGCCACTAAAAGCTCCATAAACGACGGAATGCTTGATTTCGTGCTGATTAAAAAGCTCAACCGTCTGCGTCTGCCATATCTTTTTGCAAGATTTTTAAAGGGTAATCTTTTGGAGATCGACTGCGTAGAGCATTACTACTGCAAGCGCCTTGAGCTTACCGTGGAGCCATCCCTCCCCCTTAATCTTGACGGCGAGCTTTACCCCTACGAGCCCCTGAAGGCCGAGATAATCGCGGGCGGAATAAACATGTGTGTTTGATACATAGCTTTAAAAGGATCATTTTTTAAGAAGGAAAGAACGTGCCAACCTACAAATCCAAGCGCTATTTAAGACGCGTTATAAAAAACTGGATAATCTTTTCGATATGCTTTATTGTGCTGCTTTCGGCATTGCTTATCTTTATATTTTCACCAAGACCCTACGGACGACTGGAAGATAAATTGACCGTTACCGAGCTCTCCCCATCGTATGAAATAACACCCTTTGACAAGGGATGTGCCTATATAAACAGGGAAAACGGTGAGCTTTACTATATCGACGAGGACGGCTACAAGCTTTGTGGCTACTCGGGCGCCACCGAGCAGACCAAAATGAGGGTCAGTAACACAAGGCTTGCGGTATTTGCATCAAGCAAGCTTCAGATGGTGTCCTCAAGCGGAGAATATATCTATTCCAAAACCTACGATTATCCCATTCAGGATCTGCAGATAAGCGACTCCATCTGCATAATGCGTCAGATCCGCGGCGCAATGGACTATCTTGTGGTGATAGACAAAAACGGCGAGATACTTGACACCATAGTTCACGAGCATGCCGAGACCATACTTTCCTTCGGAGTTTTTACAAATGACGATTCCAGTATATGGATAATCACCGCCGACGTATCGGGCATCACCCCCATATACAGATTCAAGACCTATAAATACGATTCCGCAAAGCACATTACGGTATCCTACAGCGAATATAATCAAATAATCTATAAGCCCATCTTTAAAAAGGACAAGATATGTCTCCTTGGCAGTCACGAGATAATATATCTTGACTATTCCGGCAAGGTAATATCCCGTACAAGATGCGTAGGCTACGAGGTAAAAAAGAACGATTACAGCTGTAATCCCAACGTTTTTCTGCTTAGCTCGGTTGGAGATCTTACGGGCTCGGACAAAAAGCTTTTATGTGTGCTTAACAGCGGCATCAGCTATTTTGTAGAAGAGGACTATCCGATAATATCCAGCGTAGTCACCGAAAAATATATGTACGTTTTTACAAATCACTATATGTACCGTTATGATCTTTCGGGATTTTATAAGGTAACATATCCTCTACCCGAAAAAATAAATAACGTATATGCTAAAAACAACGTTTGCTATATTGTTGGAGAGAGCATATACCGCTTGGAGCTTAACTAAAAAATTTTAAAAAGGAGTTTAATATGCTTTTTAATATAGGAATTCTCGTAATATTTGGTCTGGGATGTCTTATTGGCTGGTATAAAGGCTTCCTTAATACCTTATTTAATATAATATCCTTCTATATTTCATGGCTCACCGCCTTTGTTTTTCACACTCCCCTTTCCTCGTGGCTTATAAATATACCCGATATGCAAAAAAATCTGCTTTACTTTACCGCGGGCACCGAAAAGCTGTCGGATATGACGGTGATCAACGTGGATACCGCCACCCTGACCGGGGAGAGAATACACGATATTATATACTCAAGCGACATTCCCCCTCACTTTGCAAGCAAGCTTGAATATAACGTGTTGAATCAGACCTTTGCCGATCAGGGCATTTACACCATGGGAGAATATTTCAATCAGACCTTTATAAACCTTGCCCTCAGCCTGCTGAGCTTCCTTATAATATATTTTGTGGTAAGGATAATCTGCTCATTTCTTATAGAGCTTTGCGACAAGACCTTCAGGTTTCCGGTATTGAAGAAGGCGGACTCCCCGATAGGTGCTCTGTTTGGCATAATGTACGGATTTATGATAGTTACCGTCATCTTCTCCATCATCCCCCTGGTGTTTACCATTATCGATTTGCCCGACGTGGTAAAGTATATGAACGAATCCCCCATTGCGGTATTCTTTTATTCAAACAATATAATATCAAATATACTATAGTTAAATAATCTTTTGAAAGGATCTTATATATGAAAGTAATTTTAAATCAGGACGTAAAAGGAATAGGTAAAAAGGGAGAGATAAAGGAGGTAAGCGACGGCTATGCCCGCAACTTTCTTCTTCCCAAAAAGCTTGCAAGCGAAGCCACCAATGCAAATATAGATACCGCAAAGCAGAAGCTTGCCGCGGCGGAGCATAAAAAAGAGGTTGAAAAGGCAGAGGCACTTGCCTTGGCTGATAAGATCAAAAAATTAAGCGTTGATTGCTTTATCAAGACCGGTAAGGACGGCAGAGTGTTCGGTGCAGTGACCTCAAAGGAGATAAGCGAGGCTCTTTTAAAGCAGCACAATATAAGCATTGATAAAAAGAAGATAAGCTCTCAGAGCATCAAGGCAATGGGAAGCTACACCGCCGAGGTCAAGCTTTATGCAAACGTAAGCGCTTCTCTTAACGTAAACGTAAGCGCAAAAAGCGAGTAAATTCCTTAAAAAAATATATTTTTATATTTGTTCACACCCTTTAAACAGCTTATTCAAGCCTTTTGCACAGCTTAATATAGCAAAAAAGCTCGGTTTATAGGGCATTTTGAGGGTTATAAACAGTATTCACAGACACTACTATTATTATTAATAATAAATAATATACTACTATTATTAAATATTTCGCGGAGGCAGGTATGAATTTTACCATAGAAAAAACTTTGCTTTTAAACAGCATCAATACCGTAATAAAGGCTTTATCCCAAAGACCCACGGTGCAGATAATAGAGGGTATTCTCTTTAACGTGGAGAAAAACGGCAAGGTAAAGCTTAGCTGTACCGATCTTTCCATGACCATAGAGAGCATTCTTGAGGCTCAGGTGGAGGAAGCGGGAGATATCGTTTTAAACGGTAAATTTTTAAGCGAGATCGTAAGAAAAATGCCCCAGGGTGACATTACCGTAAGGGGCAATGAGACAGAGGGTGTGGAGATCTCCTGCATGGGCAGTAAAATAAGCATTATGGCCATGAAGGCGGACGATTTTCCCTCTCTTCCCTACTTTAAAAAGAATGAGTGCTACAAGATTCCTCAGGGTCTTTTAAAGCAGATGATAAATCAGACCCTTTTTGCCACCGCTCCCGACGGATTTATCCGTCAGATACTTACCGGATGTCTTTTTGAGATAGAGGGATCAAGCTTTAATATGGTGGCTCTTGATACCATTCGTCTTGCAATGCGCTCCGCAGAGCTTGAGGGGGATAATCCTCCCCTGCGTGCCGTAGTGCCCTCGGGAGCCTTAAGCGAGATAAGCAAGATACTCTCTGACGAGGACACCCCCGTAGAGGTCTATTTTTCCCGCAGTAACGCTCTTTTCTCCATAGATAACACTCATGTCTTCACCAGACTCTATGAGGGCGAATATCTTAAATACAGGTCGTTTATACCCTCTGCGCACGACCTTGAGTTCACGGTGTCAAGAGTTGAGCTTTTGGATAGCATCGACCGCGCCTTCCTTATGGCAAGGGAAAACATAAGAAACAATTATATCCTCTTTACCATCACTAAGGAAAGTCTTGTAATAACCTCAAAGAGCGAAAGCGGCAACGTATACGAGAGGGTAAATATAAGCGGCTGTAATAAGGATATACAGATAGCCTTTAACGCAAAGTATTTTATTGATTGTCTTAAGAATATTGATGATGATTTCATCAAGCTCAGCATGACCACCAACCGTTCTCCATGTGTGGTAAAACCTGTGGATAACGATAGGAAGCTCTACCTTATAGTACCGGTAAAAATGTAATGTATATAAGAAAATTAAAGCTTAATAATTTTCGAAATTATAGCCTGCTCGAGCTTGAGCTTGGGCAGGGTATTTGTATTTTTGTGGGCAAAAATGCCCAAGGGAAGACCAATCTGCTGGAATCGTGCTGTCTGGTATCCATGGCAAGAAGTCACAGAACGAGCAGAGACAGAGATATGATAATGCTCTCTAAGGAGCATGCAAGTGTAGCTGTGGAATGTGTGGAAAGAGACGGTGTGCATACTGTGGAAATCTGCCTGACACAGTCTGAAAGAAAGCGGATAAGGGTCAACGGTCTGCCCTGCAAAAGGGTGGGAGATATGATGGGTCAGATAAAGACCGTGGTATTTTCTCCCGAGGATCTTGACCTTGTCAAAAACGGTCCCGCCTTCAGAAGAAGGTATGCCGATATCTATCTTTCCCAGGTAGAGCCCGTGTATTTTTACCAGCTTACAAAGTATATGCAGGTGTTAAAGGAGCGCAACGAGCTTTTAAAGCAGATGGCGTTTAAGCCGGACGAGGCAAGTCTTGAGGTGTTCGATGAAATGCTTGCTCAGGCCGCGGTGCCGGTAATAGAGCAAAGAAGTCGCTTTATACAAAGGCTTGACCCGGTATGCAGAGAGATACATCTTGCTCTTAGCGGAAACACCGAGGAGCTTAAAATTGAGTATGCGCAATGCTCACAGAGTGATGCTGAGGGTATAATAAAGGGGCTTGCAAGCACAAGAAGCGGGGATATCAAGCGCGGAAGCACCCACGTCGGGCCGCATCATGACGATATTGCTATAAAGTTAAATGGAACAGATCTGCGCTTTTATGGCTCTCAGGGTCAACAACGGACCGTGGCGCTTTCCTTAAAGCTTGCTCAGCTTGAGCTTATGAGTCGGGAGATCGGAGAAAGTCCCATTTTGCTTCTTGACGACGTTTTAAGCGAGCTTGATCCCATCAGACAGCGCCATCTTTTAAACAGACTGACGGGAATGCAGACCATCATCACCACCACTCATATAATTCCCGAGCTTGCATCGGTAAAGAATAAGACGGTATATACCGTTAATAGCGGCAGTATTAAAAAGTCTAATAACTAAAAAATAATGAAAAAAGACGCTTAAAAAAGCGTCTTTTTCTGTATTGGGTTTATTAAGTTGTTTTATAAAAGCATTTTTAATGCATTATAAATATTGTTTTTTCAGATGAATTATTTTCTTTTTATTGCAACCAAGGCACCGCAGCCGATAATTGTGGCAACGGCATAGGCAAGAACCGAGGTATCAAAGGTGTCGTTTTGCTCGATGTTCTCTATTTCGTCAACAATCATGGCGCTGTCCAAAACGTAATATCCGCTTGTTTCGCTTGTTGCAAGGTCGTCTCCCGCCTGGTCGTTCCAACGAACGTCAAAGCCGATATAACGAAGGGAGGAAACACCGTCAAGGGATGCGGAAAGAGCATCAAAGGGCAGATATAAATAACCCTTAAAGCCTGCGGGAATTATGACCTTGGCATTGCTTACACTGCTTGTGGAGTCATCCTTGGTCTCAACCGTGGGTTTAGTGCCGTTTGTGGCAACAAGAACAGCATTGGAGCAGTCGAAATCCACTCTTCCGCTATCGGGACGGAAGGAAACACGAAGGGCAAGTTTAAAATTACATCCGCTTGCATCAATATAGAGTCTGAAATACTTGCCGCTTCCCTGATTTTCAAGCACGGCGCTGATGGCGCTTGCATCCTTGATGCGGAAATCCTGAACTGTGGAGTTTACAGAGTCGTTTTTTGCTACCTCCACCTTGGCACCCATGCCGTTGTCGCCTGCCGCGGCGCTTACGGTGGGGTCGGAGATACCGTAGCTCTGCTGTGCGGTGTTGTGACCCATGAAGCCCGAGATGTCCTCTGAGTCAAAGCCGCTTACAAGCACACCCTCCGCAAATGCGGTCATGCAGGTAAAGCACAGTAAAATTGCAACAGTTAAAGAGATAATGATCTTTTTCATAATTCTCCTCCTTATATTTATTAATAATATTCTAGCAACATAAAGAGGCAATTTCAACCTATGTATAATAGAAGTTTTTTAATCTTTCCCTTTTAATTATCTATTTATCATAGATATTTGTGCTTTTTACCATTAAATGTGACAAATTGTCACAATTGTCGATAAAAGTAGAAAAGCCTCTGATAAAGAGGCTCAAAATAAAAAAAGGAGGTATTTGCCTCCTTTTAGCAGTATTATTTTGTAAAGTATTCCAGGATCCCCTCAAGATCATCCTGAGAGTAATACTCGATTATAAGCTTACCCTTTTTTGGGGTACCCTTAATGGAGACCTTTGTGCCGACATGCTCCCTGATGGTGTTTTCGGCATCACGAAGCTCGATATAGCTCTTTTTCTGTGTCTTTTGGGGCTTCTGTGCGGTTATTTGCGCCACAAGAGCCTCGGTCTGACGCACGTTAAGGCCTTTTTTTATTATTATCCCGGAGATCTCGAGCTGTTTATTTTCATCAAGCACCACCAGCGCGCGGGCGTGTCCGCTTGAAAGCTCACCGCTTGCCACCAGAGAAAGCACCTTTTGTGAGAGGGAAAGAAGTCTCAGCGAGTTTGCAAGGGTGCTTCTGCTCATGCCCAGGCGGTCGGAAAGCTGCTGTTGGGTATATCCGAACTCCTCCATCAGCGCCTTGAGAGCCATTGCTTCCTCCACCGAGTTAAGGTCACGGCGTTGGATGTTTTCTATAAGCGCAAGCTCCATGGATTGCTGCTTTGTGAGATTTTTTATGATGGCGGGGATCTTTTCCATCTCTAGACGGCGGAAGGCTCTGTAGCGGCGCTCGCCCGCAACGATAAGGTAGCGCTCCCCCTCCTTGGTCACCACGATGGGCTGAAGCAGGCCGTTTGCCTTAATGGATTCGGCAAGCTCGTTTATGCCCTGGTCGTCAAAGCTTTTGCGCGGCTGATCCTTATTTACGTCTATTAAGGTGATGTCTATCTCGTGTATTATGTTGCCGTCGCTCTTTTTTACCTCTGCGGCGTCAAGTATGCTCTCGCTCTGGGAAAAAAGCGCGTCAAGTCCTCTTCCAAGTCCTCTGTTTTTTGCAGTCATGTGTTACCTCGTCATCTATTTGTCTTATTTTTGTCGATTTTTGTTGTTTTAAGTCTGAAATATGGTTTTATGCATCACCGTTTCTTGCCAAAAGCTCCTTGGCAAGAGACCTGTAAGCAAGGCTTCCGGGGCAGTATTTATCAAAGATATCAATGGGCATGCCAAAGCTCGGAGCCTCTGCAAGGCGGATATTTCTCGGAATTGCGGTATTGTATACCTTGGATGCAAAATATTTTTTTACCTCCGCCACTACCTGGGAGGAAAGATTTGTTCTGCTGTCAAACATGGTGCACACCACACCGTCCACGTTAAGCTCGGGATTAAGATGCTGCTTTACCAGCTTGACCGTATTCATAAGCTGTCCAAGCCCTTCAAGGGCAAAAAATTCGCACTGTATGGGCACTATTACCTTATCCGCTGCGGTGAGAGCGTTTAGCGTAAGCACGGTAAGTGAGGGAGGACAGTCGATAAATACGTAATCAAACCTATCCTTTACCTCGTCCAGTGCATTTTTAAGTATATATTCCCTCTTGCTTCTGCTTAAAAGCTCCACCTCGGCGCCCGCAAGCTCGATAGAGGTGGGTAGAAGGGTCAGATTTTTATTGCAGGTAACTGTAAATGCGTCGCTTATTTTATTAAGGGAGCAAAGCACGTGATATATGCCGCATCCAACCTCACTTTTGTTGATGCCAAGTCCGCTCGTGGTGTTTCCTTGAGGATCAAGGTCTATAAGCAACACCCTTTTGTCCATGGATGCTATGGCACTGGAAAGGTTTATGCTGGTAGTGGTCTTCCCTACGCCGCCCTTTTGGTTTGAAATTGCAAATATTTTAGACATAAATATAACCTCTCGTTTGATCTACTATATTATAATGTATTTTTTTATATATGGAAAGTGTTTTATAGATAATTTTTTGTTTTTTTGCGTAATTGTTTCACGTGAAACATTATAGAGCAAAAAGAGATATTCTCCCTTCGAAGGCGGGAAGGGTCGGACACGCGAGCCGCGGCGGAAGGGGAGCGACAGCGACAGCGGAAGTCGCGGCGTAAAAAAACGAATGTTTCACGTGAAACATTCGGGGAAAATAAGAAAAATATCAATATATTGTATGTAGGATCAATTAAAAAATAAGATGTGTGACGTATTTATCTATAATACATAGCACCCCAACAACGGCGGTATAAATGCTGAAGGACAAGAGACGTCCGCGTGATATAAGACGCATCATCCATTTAACGCAACCGTATCCCACGACCGCCGCGCAAAGACATCCAAGTATTACCCCCATCACAGGAAGCTCGGACAGCGCAGAGGCCTCAAGTGTGAAAAGGTCAAGCACCAGGGCGCCCAGTATGGCGGGAATGCTCATAAGAAAGGAAAAGCGTGCTACACTATCCCGTGAAAGTCCGCAAAGTGCGCCCGAGAGTATGCCGCTTGAGCTTCGGGATATCCCCGGCAGGGTGGCAATGCCCTGAAATATACCCATGACCAAGGCATCACGGTGGGAAATATCCTCGAATTTTCGCGAAAAAGAGGGCAAAAAGTGCGAAAAAAGCAGAAATATTGAGGTAATTATAAAGCAAAAGCCAAGATGCTCTCCGGAAAAGGTGGCGGGAAATAAATATTTTAAAAGCAAGGCTATCACCACGGTTGGGGCGGTGGCACTTACAAGAAGTCGGGTAAGTCGGCCAAAGGGGTGGCGAAGGATATAAAGCACCTCGTCCTTTAAGCACAGACACACCGCGACAAGGGTGGATAGGTGCAAAAGAACAGAAAAAAGCATGGGTGTATCCTTAATGCCCAGGATGCTTTGCAGTATCGTCAGATGACCCGAGGAGCTTATGGGAAGAAACTCGGTAAGACCCTGCAAAATACCCAATAAAACGGCATCAATAACACTCATGCGTTACCTCCGATGCAGTATTTATTTTTTGAAGATGAGTTTTTTCTGTATAAAGAAGTTCATCACAAAAAACAGCGCATCAACTATTGGCTTGAAGATGGCGACCGCCTGCTCCTTGACCATACCGCCCGCCACCAAAAGGGTGGTGATGACGGTGAGCACAGAGGAGGAAAGGATCATGACCGCGACCACAAGCGCAATATATTTTATGAAGCTGTTCCTGCCGTTATGCGCAAAAACTATCCTTTTGTTGATGGTGTAGTTTGTAAGGGAGGAAATTATTCGTGCAAGCACGCTTGAGATGAAAACGTTGCCCTCAATTCCTTTAAAGGAGAGAAAATCAAAGGTAAAGGACGGGATCACTTGCATGAAAAGCAGACAGGAGAGCCAATCTATGACAAAGCAGGTAAGGCTTGATGCGGCAAATTTAATGAAGGAAAACAGCCTTTTAAAGATATATTTGAAGATCTGCTTTAAGATCCTTCCCGAATCCTTGACGGTATCAAAGTGCGAGCCCTCGTTGTTGTTTATATAGATGGTCTCTATCTCTATCTCGTAGGGCTTGATTCCCCACTCCCTGAGCATGAGAAGCATATTCATTTCAAACTCATAGCGGTCGCCCTTAAGCTCGAGCAGCCTGTCAAGCATAAACGAAGGTATACCGCGCAGACCTGTCTGAGTGTCGTGCACCTTGATGCCCGTGGTAAGGCGGTAGGTGTTTCGCATTACGCTATTGCCAAAGCGCGACCTTAAGGGTACGTTTTCCTTAAGGGCTCTGCCGCCGATTATCAGCTTATCGGGGTTTTCCTCAAGCGCTTTTGCCACCCGCATGATATCCTTTACCGAGTGTTGACCGTCGCAGTCGGCAGTAATAATATCAGAATTTGGGAAATTATCCATAATATAGGAAATACCCGTTTTAAGAGCCTTGCCCTTACCCATATTTTGGGGATGGACCAAAACCGTGATGCCTTTATTTTCAAGCGCCGTAAAGAGGGGCTTATATTTTTCGCCGCCGCCGTCGTCCACCAGTATTATATTTTTTGTCTGCTGTAAAAGCTCGTCCATAAAGGGGAGCATGCTCTGCTCGGGCTTATAAGCAGGTATCAAAACGTAAAAAGACATAAATACTTCCTAATATAAATATTTATATTATGATTGTACTTTAAAATGAAAAATTATGCAACCGATAAATATAATTTGAGAAAAAAGTTCAAATTTTGTACAAAAATTTAAGGAAAGAGGCGAAAAAAGGACAGAGAACTCTGTCCTTAAAGCTTTTTAAAGGTGTAAAAAATATCTCAGAATATATGACAAAACGGCACGTTTTTTTAATACTGCGACCTTGTTATATTATAATTAAGGGGTCATTTGACAAGGGCCGCCAAAATATTTTGTGCATAGGCGCGGATGAGCCAATCGTTGGGATGGTTTATATTGTTTCCCGTGGTAGAGGCAAAGCTCTTATATTTAAGTATATCCGAGTGTGCGGAGTAGAAATCCACCACGGCGGTATAGCTGCTGTAGGGCTCGGTAGCGGCTATCTGCTCAAACCAAGAGGCGTGATTGTGCTGATTTACGTTCCAGCCCACTCTGGGGTTGGGGTTCATGCAGGAGACAAGCAGTACCTCAAGGTCGGGATTTGCCTGCTTTATGATATCCATGATGCCCGTGGTATAGTCGGTGAACACCTTTTTGGCGTCGGGCACGTTCATATCGTTCATACCGAAGGACATGATCAAAAGATCGTACCCCTGATGGCAGGTTGACTTATCCGACCCGGGGATGTCGTTGCCGTTTACGTCCTTGAGCGCACCCTTAAGAGCGTCCAGACCGTTTTGCACGCTCCAGCCCCCCACCGCGATATTATCCACCGTCACCGTGCCGCTTGTTGCGGACTGCAGACCCTCCTGAACCAGCTTATGCATATACGGCATAAATGGCTCGCGGTTATACATGCTGGAGGCATCACAGCCCGAGAAGATGGAGTCGCCGTAGAACAGCACCTTAAGGTCGCTGCCGTTTTTGAGCCTTTCCATGGTCTTGGGGAGGCTGTCTCCCTTAAAGGAGGCATGGAACAGGGGGCGCTCGGTATGCTCGGCGGGGTCATATTCGTAGGATACCGCTATCTGTTTTTCGTACAAAAGGGGCGAGACGCAATAGATGCATGCGCCAAAGCGGCTTACGCCGTTGGTCCATTCGGGATAGCTCGGGATATACTCTCCGTTTTGGTCCTTACCGCTTAAGAAATCCTCGGTAAAGTATGGAATGGAGGAGCCTTCGGGGCGGATGATCCTGTTGGTGCCCTTTTCCCATACCCAATCCACGCCCTCGACGTACTCCTTTTTAAGGTAGACGTCCAAAACCGCGTTGATCCTGGTGGGGGTAAAGAGAAGGGTGCCCGCAACCGTGCCATCGTCGCAAAGGTGCATTGCCATTGCCTCGTTATACGCCCTTCCGCCTTCCCAATAGGGGGTGAGGCGCTGCTTGGAGGTATAGGTATAGTTGGGGTTATCTATGCTGCCCGAGAGCTCAAGGGCGGTGGGACAGGAAAGGATACTGCTTATAACGGTGCCGCTTCCTCCCTTTATCTTTACGCTTAATGAGCTTATGGCATCGCGGGCCCAATCCTTACCGCCGTCTGCCAGGCGGGAGACGGGGATGAGCAGAGTGCCGTCAAAGGAGGAGTCGATGCTGATATAGAGGGAATCCTCCTCGTTGATGGTGGCAAAGCGCTTAAGTGAGCCGTCCTTGCCCGCGCCCATGACCGAGCCGTTGCCGTAGAGGGTAAATGCGCCGCTTTTACTGCTTCCCCAAAGGGTCAGCTTTATATACTTGTCGCATTTTAAGCTTATGCAGAGGTATTCGCATTTTTTTAACATTTTTGAAGCAAGATTTCCCCCCTTAAGGGTGGCGCTTGCGATATTATCCCTGACAAAAAGCAGTCTGCCTCCCTCGATACCGTCCAGGGTAAGGGTGGCGTCGCTTATTCTTGTAAGTGCGGTGCATTTTATCGAGGCGTTTTTGAAGGTGAAGTCTTCGTCCCAGACCGAGACCTCCTGATGGTCCACGGTGTGCTCTGCACTGTCTGCGAGCTTTGTATGAACTAATGACACCTCGTCGTGCGAAAGGTGCATGATCTTATTAAAAAGCATGATGATATCCTCCGAAAGATAAAAGAAATATAAAATATTATTTATTTTGGTCGTTGAACTGATCCACAAAAGCCTGAGCAAGTGAGGAGAGGGGTCTGTCGGTGCAGGAGAGCACCAGCATTGAGGTATCAAGGAAATTCTCCTCGATGCGTAAAAGGTGGGGATGGTTTATCTGGGCGATGCCTACGGAGAAGGCAAGGTGAGGGATATCGTTATTTATTACCCTTACCGCCAGATATCTGTGCTTGTTAAGGCTCGGAACGAAGCTTGAGCTTACCCAAGGGGCGCTGCAGTCTATGATATCCACGTATTGATCGTTAGCCGGAACATTCATGGTGAGCACCCTTTTGCCGTCGTGATGCGTGGAGACCATTGCGGGCATATGCTGACCGTACATGGACAGGTTTTCCGCACGGTAGTCGTTGGCAAAGGTAAGATCGGAGGAGAAATCGTCCATGACCACGGGATCCTGAAGGACGCCGTCCTCAAAGCCGTTTGCAAGGTAAATGCCGCCAAGTGAGTATTTATTGCCCTTTTTGGCGCCCGAGAAGCGGAAATCAAAGACAAAGTTGGTGGTTTCGGAAAGGTCGTTGAGGCCCACGCGGGAGTCGGCGGTGGAGATGGGCACGGTGGCATCCATATCAAGGGGATACAGCACGTAGCCGTCGAAGCCCTTATCAAGCATTACCGAGCACTTATGCTTCTGACCCGAGGCGTTGGGTGCGTCGCAGAGCTGAGGATAGAGGCGCTTTCCGTCCTTGGTGAACACCTTTACCCTATCGGTATTAAAATAGGAGCGCTTACCCTCGAAGGAGTATTGAAGATATCTTCTTGCAAGGGTGATGGGAACTATTGCGGCGCCTCGGCAGGAGTGCGCAAAGCCCGCGGCGGTATCGTGCTGCTCGCTCACCGCTACGATATTGGGCTCGTAGCCGAAGGTGGAGCACATATATTTTATAACCTCAAGAGAGCGCCTTGCCACGCACAGGGGCACGTCCTTAAGATCTGCAAAGGAGATGCTATCCCCCTTATGGGACAGAAGGTTATTGCTGAAGAGCACTGCGGTGGGCTCTACGCTCTTGTAGTGGGTATACATATCCGCCATGGGTACCGAGGTGGATTTTATTACCCCCACCTCCACGGTGCCCGTGCGAAGCGCAGTGAGCACCTCGGCGCTTGGACGCTCGTAGATCTCATAGACGGCATCGGGGAATTTTCTTCCGAAGCAACGGAGCTGATTTTCGGTGACCGGAAGCAGACAAGAGGAGCTGATGCCCACCCTCAGTATGCCGGTCACACCGGTGGATATCTCCTCTACCCTACTCTTCATTTCGTTTTCCAGCCCCAGTATGCGGCGGGCGTAGTGGTAGAAGATCTCACCCTGATCCGAAAGGCTTATGCCGTAGCGGCTTCTTATTAAAAGCTCACAGCCCGCCTCATCCTCCAGGGTCTTAAGCTGGAGCGACAGCGCACTTTGGGCAATATGCTCCCTGCGTGCCGCCGCAGATATGCTTTTTTCCTCTGCCACTGCTATAAAGTTTTTAAGGAAGGATGTATTCATGCTCTTCTCCGTTTGTCTTTTTTTGAATGCATAATAGGGGATCATGATCCTATAGTATATATTATAGAATATTTTTATCAAAAATTCAATACCAAATTTAACAATACTTATTGAAATTACTGATAATGATATCGATTTTTTGTATTTTTAAGGATAATACCGCGGTCTGTAAGCTTGCAGAGTGCTCTTGTGCGTGCCGCTTGCGAGAATTTTTGCAGTGTGCTCCCTTCGGAGACGCGAGCGCCCCGGCGGAAGGGGAGCGACAGCGACAGCGGAAGTCGGGGCGCGGTAATTGCTGCTCGTGAGTCATCGCATTTTTTGATAATGATATAAATTTGTTAAATGCTCACGCACTGTGTAAATGTTGTATACTTATTTTATAAAATAGCTTATAATATAGCTTTGAAGTGAAACCATCAGCATTACGGAGGAAGCAAATGAAGTTTTTTAAGCTTATTACAACACTTGCTCTTGCCTTTGTTCTTTTGGGACTCTGTGCCTGTGGCCCTACGGTCGGAACCGAGAGCACGACAGGTACTGTGCCCCAAAATACGGGCTCGACAGAACCGGGACAGAGCGTGGAGCCGGATAAAACAGTAGGGACGGTGGAGCCTGTGGGCGAATTTGTACAACAACCTGATATCAGAGATTACACCCACCTTTGGTGGAAGGATGGCTGGAAGGCCACCGGCGGAGCTCAGCTGCAGATACAGACCGGCTATTACGGTCTGTCCATTGCGCCATCGCGCGGTCAGATAGCCAACCTCGGTGCCATCGCCGAGCAGATCCCCTGGTCCGAGGCCGCAATTGCAGATAACGAGCTTATTGCAAGCCTTCCCACCATCGATAAGATGAGCTATTATCTTACCCTTGACGGAAAGGAAAGAAAATATTCCGGAGTCTCAGCCTTAAACGACCCCTCTTACGGTACTCAGTCCAAGTCCCGCATCATAGAATCGGGCAGATATATGCAGCGCGTGGACGTTATGAACCTCTGCTATATGAGCGAGTCCGAGGTCAGCGGCAGGCTGGAGGTCGCCGCTATGCCCAAATATCTGTCGGTGGAGTACTCCATCTGGAGCAAGACCGGCAAGAGCAAGAAGGCAGACCTCTCCTTCAGCTTTACCCTTAATAAAAAGTACGTTTCCTTTAAAAAGAGCGCAGACGGCAACATCATCACCGCCTCCGAGGAGAACGGTAACGGTCTTACCTTTGTTATGCCCAATAAGGACGGAGATATTGCTCTTGATGAGCAGACCCGCAAGATCACCGTATCCCTTAAGGACGTAAGGGTCAAAAAGAACGATTTTGCAGGGGTAAACGTAATAATCATCCCCTCGGTCAACGCCAAGCTTGAGGATGCTTATGAGTTTTACAACAACCGCAGTGTGGATGCCGAGGCTGTTCAGGTGGAGCCCAAGGAGGGCAAGAAGCAAAAGGCCGACTTTGACGATAAGGGATACGTTACCATCTCCCTTAACAATATGACCACCACCAATACCTCTCAGTTTGAGCAGCCCGGCCGTCTTGACGACCTCGACCGACTCAAATTCACCCTTACCAACGATAAGGACGTGGCGGTAAAGGTGCCCGTGCAGTTTACCAAGACCGGTTCGTTTGCTTATATCGGGTGCTCCCCCTTCCTCAGGGATGCCCGGACCGGCGAGCCCATAGGCGTGCAGGTACAGCTCTCCAAGAACTGGCACACCGCGGTGGATTTCTCCTCCGACGATCCCGCGACCTACCTTGACGGCGCTTGGTTTAACGGCTATACCTACATAACCGTGCCCGCAAAAAGCAGTGTAACGTACGAATTCTGCATGAGCTACGCCACCTGGGGCGGAGTATTTGCGGCAAGCCACTCTCAGCTCTGTCTTGTCGGATGGGGCGGCGGCTACCAGCAATGGGAAAGCTCCTCCATCGGTGCGTTTGGCGAATCCTTCTGCTATGAGGCCGAAATGACCCACGGCAGAGGCTTCATCACCGACGTGCGTCCCCTTCTTATAGAGTCCATCTACGGCGGCAAGTATAACTTTACCGAAAATATCGGCGGCGGAAACGCACTTGTTTACGTCAAGGCCTCCGGCGCCGTGGGCTACAAGAACGTTACCACTCAGTTCCGCAAGCAGGGCCCCAACCTTACCGAGGTAATTTACTCCGGAACCTCTGCCGACGGAAAGATAAGATATGAATTTATAGCCAATCTCCCCCGCACCAATGACGTTTCAAGGGTATATCACAGCTTTAAGTACACATTCCTTGAGGACGTTAAGTTTGAGCGCCTTGCCTTCTATCAGTTTGGCGGCGACGATTATAACGATAACCATTGGGATACCATGGCTGTGGGCAACATGGACGGCCCTGTAAGCCTGACCCTTGACGGCAAGACCTATTCGGGTGAGTTTGCAGTGCCCGAGCTTGACGGTGTGGGTTACTTTGGCGGTCAGATGCAACGCATTGACGTTGAGGGCGAGGGCCTCTGGATGGCATTTATGGGATATAAGCCGGTGCTTTGGAAAAAGGAGCCCGGAGCAAACAGAATGCTCAACCTTATGTATTATAACGCAAGTCTTAACGGTAAGACCTACACCAAGCCCAGCCTTAGCTTCTATCACACAATGAACGGAGGCGTGCCCTGCGTGGCGGTTGAGCTCTCCCCCGCTGCAGAATGCGGAAACACCATCAAAAAGGGCTCCACGGTGGAGGGCTGCGTTGAGTGGCTGAATATGCCCGTAGCAAAGAGCGACTACTACGGTCCCAGCACCGTGCTCAAGGGCATGGATGCCGGTGACTTTAACACCTACCGTCTTGCTTACAGCTACGCCAAGGGCGGATATTACTCTGCAAGCGCAACCGTGGGCAAAATAACCAAGACCGCCCCAATTTACGTTGCCTGCCAAGGCGGTGACGTGCTTGCCCAGATCACCGTAAAGGGCGGTATAGGATATGTTCCCATGACCTTTACCGGGGTTCCCCACTACTCAGGCTATCGCCTGCAGAAGAAGGTGGGAGATGCCTGGGAGACCGTTGACCAGTCTGTAAAGGGCAACGACTATTGGCAGGCGTGGTACGATTCGGGAAGCGGTACCTATGAGCTCACCTTTAACGTAGAGCACAGCGGCGACCCCAACGCAAGCTACACCTACCGACTTGTTAAGGCGGATAAATAACGCTGAGACGGACAAATAACAAAATAAAAAGAAGAGCGCGCGCGCCTGCAAAATTAGCGGTAAAATGAAATTAGCCACCACGTTTTTTCGTGGTGGCTTTTGATATGCAGAAAACAAAGAAAAGCCCCGCCGAAGCGGGGCAAGAATTAAAACTGTATAGGATAATCACCGTATCCCATACAACATGAAATCCCTTTTAATGAATAGCGTTGCATTTCAAGGGTTGCAAAAAGAATACACAGACAAGTATGATACATTTCGTTGATCTCATAGGTAAAGCATAAAGATTTATGCTTGGATTTCTTTTCAATTACAACGTTAACAGCAATCAATTCGTCAAGAGCTTCACGTAATGTGTTTTCCTCAAAACTCAATTTTTCTTTCATTTCTCCAAAGCTGATGTCGCTCATGGATATGATAGCCAAGCAAACAAGGATATTGTTTTTCTTTGAAAGAGTGGGGAGAATTGTTTGTGCAAATTCTACCGTCTCTTGGTTCACGTTTTCAAAAAACTTTCTCGTAACAAGCGCGCCATATCCCTTGCCCGATAACAGTGACAAACCATTTTCGTTAGAAATGTGTGCAGGCTCATCATGCATTTCAGTATTCTTTCCTCTGAGATTGCCTTGAGAAATACCGTGATGAGCAGGGGCGAAAATTTTTAGAGCGTCTTCATAAGATGCCATACTCATTTGTGCGTGTTCTGCTACTTTGTCAAAAACCTTATTGTAGATATCATTATAGGCATAGTCCTCACCGTAGAAAAGATAGTCTATACTTACTTCAAAGTATGTAGCTATCAGA
>JAFXDC010000062.1 GCA_017516345.1 Clostridia bacterium
GGGCGGGTGGGCGCAAAAATACCCGATCGGTAAGGATCGGGTATACGTATTATTTACCTGTGTAGCTGTAGGAGTATCTTCCTACGGGGAATACCGAGCCGGAGGTATAATAGCTCATCATATTGTCGGATTCCTTAACGGTGTCGGCAACCTTAAAGTAGAAGGTATTGGTGTTTTCCATGCCGATCACGCTTCTTGGGATCTTAAGGAACATAAACTCGTTTACCACTACCATCTCGGCCTCGCCGGCGTCGGTAAGTCCGAAACTCTTATCAAGCTTTTGAACCTTAACCTTGCCGTTATTCTCAGCGGTTCTGTTGATAACGTAAGAGTAGCCCTCCCAGCCGTTATTGATATCGGGGTTACCTGCACTCAAGAATACGTTCATCCAGTTGTCGCCGTAGCGCTCGGTGATATTATCTCCACAACGGATCATCATGTAGATATTATCAAGATCGTGAGTGACCCTTACCTCCTGGATGTTATTCTTGGGTGTCTCCTCGGTGTAATGATACTTCTTACCATCTGCGGACATATAGTCTCTGCCGTAAGCCTCGGTACCAAACTGACGGTATACCGCCTCGACGTTGTACCACTGTGCTACAGAGCCGTTGATATCTATATTGTTTCCGTAATAGGTTTTTGCGGTCTGATCGTTCTTGAACTTACGTATATTCTGGGTGCTTTGATGCACGTAGTTATCCTTATAATATCCGTTTGCAGGCTCGATGGAGATCGAATACTCATAGTTGCAGGTATCGCACATCATATACTCGCCGTCCCACTCGCTCTTAAGTGCGGTCCAACCGTTCCACATTACTAACATAAGGGTATCGGGTTGCTTTTCGTGTGCCTGATCCCAACATATCTGATAATATGTACCCGACTCAAGTCCGCCATCCACCTTCATATTATTGTAGATGTCATAGTTTCTTCCCCAGTTTATTACCCCGCGGGTGATGCTGAAGGAGAAGGGGATATTGGGATGGCTTGCAACCGCAACGTTCATATAATCTCCAAGAGAGGTGGAACGAACGCGAAGGGGCTGTGCCCACTCGATCCACGAATAACCGATCCATCTGCCGTCGTACAGCTTGTCATAGATGGGAGATTTATATCCCACGGTCATGCTGTCGTTGGGCCATCTGGGCTCTACGAAGTAGAAGAAATCAAGTATCTCCTGGCTGAGGTCTGCATACGTGCCGTCCGAGAAGTCGGTAACTCCTCTTGTGCCCGCCTCGGCGATATCCTTGGCGGTTTCGGTATAAGCTATGATGGCAGGCTTGCCGTCTCTTTTATACCAGGCCTCCTCGTACTGTGTTTCGCAGTATATGTACTGATACAGCTCGCGAACGGTCTTATTGTTCATGGAATGAACGTAGAACACAACCTGAGGAGCGTCCCAGCCGTCGCCTCTTAGCTTGACTATTTCTGCCATAAGCTTCTCGCTTGCTTCTTCAAATATCCAACCGTTTGTAACGTCAAGCACGAGGTAATCAATACCCATATTTGTAAAGAGCTCAAGCTGTTTTTTTATAATATACGGGTCGTTACTGTCGTAATATCCGTAAAGGGGCTCTCCCCAATAGTGGCTCTTATTGTTGGGGCTTATACGGTCCTTTTCCTTAAATACCTTATCCGGGCCGTACTCCTCGATGATCTTTGATACGTCGTATATACCGCTTCCGATGGTGCTCTTAAAGAAGCCCTCCGAAAGGTGATAGAATATACCTATCTGCTTATCGTTTTCGGTGGTATAAGGCATGGTGACTCTGCCAAGCTCATCCACGGCAACCATGTTGCTCGTATCGTAGCCAAGGCTTGCATACTTATCGTTTTCCTCTACCCATTCATATTTATCATCCTGCTCCACCACATTATAGCTTGGAATAGGCTCCATGCTGAAGGTGGGATCCACACTTACGTCGGGGCCCGTGGGGGTATCACAGCCTGTAAGAAGAAGTGCAGAGGCAAGAATGATACAAAGCAATAAAGTTAAATGTCTCTTCATTTTTCTTTTCCTCCCGAAATTTACTTAATAACTACTTAATAACTAATTTTATCACAATCAAAATCATAATACAATGCACAAAACTAACTTTTTTACCTCTAAAACATTAACTATTCTAACATTCGGTATGATTTTTTTCACATTTACATTTTCATAAAAAAAGCATTGCGAGTACTTCGCAATGCTTTTTTGTGTTATTTTACCTTAACAAGTCTGTAGCTGTAGGTGGCATCCTTGTCGCCGCTGTGCTCCACGTTATAGGTTATCTCGTAGGCCTTAGTGTCGTTATCGTACCAGGTCTGCCAATAGTCGTTGCCGTATACCGACTGGTCCACCTTCTCCCAGGTGTCACCCTTCTTGACCTGAAGCTCAAAGCCCTTGCTTGACTTCACGTTTGTAAAGGTAAGGGGTACGTAGCTTACGCCGCCCTTTACGGTGATCTCCGCCATAACGTCCTGATCGACGGTCTCAACGTAGATGGGAACCTGCTTAAGCACCTTGCCTACCGTTGCGGTAACAGTTGTCTTGTTGCCTACGGCATAGCGGTAAGCAAGCTTCCAGGTATTGAACTCCTCCCGGGGGAAGCCCTTCATTACCCGGCTGGGACCGTAGTATTGCTCCTTGGTAACGGGCAGGTTGATGTATTCCACAACGCCCTCCACGGTGGAGCCCTTAAGGATCTTGTTGCCCACCTCGGCGGGAGGACAGAGCTCTACCTGAATACAGGGAATATTGTAGTTCATGGTGTTTCTGAGGTTGAAGGAGGGCTTATCGTAGGTCTTGCCGTTAAGAACTGCGTTATAGGACACAACGTTAAGCATACGGTTTGCATCGGGACCCTTCTTATGCTCAAGAGGTACTGCTTGCATAAAGGCAAACCACATGCCCTCGCCGGGCACCTCGATGCGTTGCATGGTATCGCTTCCGATGTACTCTGCTTTTTTTGTGGTGGGGCAGGCAAATTCGCCGGAATATACGGTATCGCCAATGTTGAAGCTTATAGTGCCGTCATCGTTACCTACCGCCATGGTCTTCCACTCGTTGTCGTTATAGTCATCAGCACCGAACTGATAGAACGCCATACGATCAAAGGTAACATCTTTGAGGAAGGTGTACTTAAAGGTGTGCCAAACACGGGAAGCATCATCGGTTCTGGGAAGGTTGGCGGTTATCTCAAACCTTACCGCATCATCAAGCGTAACGCCGGTATAAATGACCTCGGTAATATTGGGGCCCTGCTTCTTAAAGCGGGTCTGTACCTGCTTGAAGTATACTATTTTGCCGCCCTTGTTTTTATTGTAAAAGAGCATATTGCCGCCGCCGTTACAAGCGGTCCAGCCATATTTTCCGCCCATGGAATCTACAAGCAGAGGACGGATATCATCAATGAAGGAGCGTCCGTGCGCGGTCTCGGGATCGTAGCAGAAGGACTCGCCGAAGATGCCGCTGGTCTCCCATTGCTGGTAGTTGCCACCCCAACCCGCAAGGGATATCTGAGAGTGACTGCAAGCAAATACTCCGCCCCAGGTTCCGTAAACGATGGTCATTTCATAGGTCACGCTCTTACCTGCGGGGATCTCTATCATGGTATAGCCATGGAACCAGGTTCCCGACCAATGGCGCTTGGGATCGTTTCTTGCCGCGTAGTGGGGGCTGTTTTTATCGGTGTTGTGCTCGTGCCAGTTCTTGGATAGCTGTACCTGCACGCCCACGGGCTCGCCGGTGACCGCATCACGTATCATTGGGCTGAACGCCTCAACGTGGAAATCCTTTTCCTTAACAAACTGAATGGGAAGCTTGATGTCCGCACCGCTGTTATTGGTGATGGTGAACTTAAGACGGTCAAGATCGTCAAGCTTTTCGGTATCGCGGAAGTCGGTGGTGCGGTCGGTCATCATCTTGTTCATGTCGATCGAGAGATATCCCTTATGGGTATCAAAGGTGACGTCCTGCTCCTTACCCTCCTTGGGGGATATCTGCACAGCCTGGGTCTGAAGCCTTTCACGCGCAATATAGTTTACCGCATCCTGACTTGAGGCGTTTGCGGAGGGGATTATAATAATGCCCATGCCGTTAAACTGCGACTTTTTAAGGGTCACGCCAGTATATCTGAAAGTGATATTGCTTCCGTCGATGCTATAGGTGATGCCTTTCTCATCAGGGGCGATGAAGCTGTAGCCGTAGCCGTCGGCGTTTGCCACGGTGATGGCGCGTCCGTCGCAGCTTTGAGTAAATACGTTATACTCTGCGGGAAGCTTGAAGGTTATTCCCATTCCTACCCCCTCAAGCTTTGCATCGGGGGACCACAGAGCAAGCTCAAGGGCCATATATTCAGGCATTACCGCTATCTCCACTCTGCCCGAGATATCGGCAAAATTCTTAAACATAAGGCTCATGATGTCGATGCGCTGCATATAGCGACCCGACTCAAGTATTCTTGAGCTTATGTTTCCGCCGCCAACGGCGTTGGTGTACTGATATTTACAATCCTCGCCGTCCTTATTAATGGCAAAATAGCTTGTTTTGATCTCGGGGAGGGACTCAAGCAGCTTATTGTCACCCGTGTTTACCTGACTTTCGGGAATATCCTGCTTGATATATCCCAGATTCTTTATAATACCGCTTAAGGTATTGACTGTAACGCCGTAGTGACCGGTCTGCATATTCATCTGCCACATGCCGCCGCGGTTGAATCCGTCACGCCACCACATGGTGGTGTAATCCCTTGTGTCGGGCTTTTGAATAACGTTTCCGTTTTCGTCATATTCATATTCCTTGCCGCTGGGTGTCTCTCCCGTTACGCCCTGCTGCACGTCCTGAGTGGGAGTGGTGCTCTGAGAGGGGGTCACCGAAGCGGTGGGCACGGTTCCAACGTCGCACGCAGTAAGCAGCATTGCAACCGCAATAAGTAAAATAATTATACTTTTTCTCAAAATAGTAGACCTCCATTGTATTGTTATTATAATTATAACACATATGTCCGCCCTAAGTAATATACAAAACTAACATTCCTTAGCACATTTCTAACACTTTTAAAAAGCACACCCAAAAAACTTTTGAGTGTGCTTGATGCTTTTTACATTAACCCAGGCTTGCAGTCTGCTTGCTTGCCCAGTCCTTTTTTGCATTTTCTATATCCTTTTGCTGTGGCTGATATGGATGTATACTGCAGGGCACGGTATTGCCCTCGCCGTTTTCATCCGGGAACGGTGTGGCATTATCATTTTCCCAAAGCACACGCTCCTCTTCCTTGCTCATGTCGGGGATATCGTAGCGTTTTCCCTCCATCGCGCTTCTCCAGCCAAGTATTGCAACGCTGGACATTGCCACCGAGCGATACACGTCAAAGAAGGGATCACGGTCCTTTTCTATGCAGTTTACGAATTCCCTTATCATCCAGAAATCACTGCCGCCGTGTCCGAAGCCGTTGCAAAGCTCTCTGTCAAGCTCGTCATCCACCCTCCACGGAGGATCGTAGGTGGTATCGGGCTCTCCCTCGGGTCTGTGCCAGTCGTTATAGCGCACGGTGACCTTTTCCACGGTGCTGTACGGATTTTCCGCGCTTCCCCTGGAGCCGCTTATACGGTAGTGGTTACCGTGTCCGCCCCAGGCGCTTGCCCCCTGCACCCTTGCTATGGAGCCGTCCGACATGCTTAAAAGCATTACAGCATGCTCGGGAGTACGCCTTATGGTACCCTCTATCCATTCGGGAAAGTATACGGTCTGCGCCATTACGGTCATGGGCATACTTTGAGTAATGTGCATCACCGGCCCCAACGCATGCGTGCAATAGTAGGTAGGCGGGCACCAGACCCTCCAATGATTCGGCTCGGGAGTGGTGGCGTTTCTGTATGCCGCAGGAGAGGGATGGTTGTACTCTCCCTCACAATACAGCGCTCTGCCGAGCTTGCCCGACTGATACAGATGCTTCATCTCAAGATTGCATCTCATAAAGGGGTAATTCTCCGCAAGCATATATTTTACGCCGTTTATCTTGTTATATTTTTCCCACTGTCTGCAAAGCAGTACACCCTCCGCCATGGTGGAGTTGCTTATGGTCTCGCTTAAAACGTGTATGCCCCTTTCAAAGCATTTGACGGCAAACCTGACGTGCTGATCAAAATAGTTCGCCAAAATTACCGCATCAAGTCCATCGTGCTCAATGAATTCATCAAAGTCGGTATATGCCTTGCCTCCGGGAGCAAGCAGCTCCTTGCATTTATCTATCCTTTCCTGATCGACGTCACAGATGGCAACAAGCTCCACGTTTGCCTTCTTCATAATTATTGCGTACCACCAGCCGCGACTGAGTCCGAATATTCCAAGTCTTATCATAATTGTCTCCTTTTAATTCTATCCCGTGCTTTTACTATATTACGCCCGTTTATATTTTGCGTCAAGTGCCTTATCTAGCCAAGCTTTGCCGCCTGGTTTTTCGCCCATACCCTCTCCGCCTCGGCGATGTCCTCCGCGGTGGGCTCGTAGGGATCAAGCGAGCAGGGCACTGTGGCTCCCTCTCCGTTCTCATCGGGGAAGGGTGTGGAGTTATCGTTCTCCCAAAGCACTCTGTCCTCTTCCTTGCTCATGTCCGGGATCTCGTAGGTCTTGCCCTCTAAAACAGAGCGCCAGCCAAGAATGGCGACGCTCGCCATCGCGGTTGCGCGATAGACGTTAAAGTACGGCTCCCGATCCTTTTGTATGCAGTTTACGAATTCTCTTACCATCCAGAAATCGCTTCCGCCGTGACCGTAGCCCTCGCAAAGGGATGCATCAAGCTCGTCATCCAAATGCCACTGAGCATCGTATATCCTGTCGCTCTCCCCCTCGGGACGCTGCCAGCTATTATAACGAAGATTTATCCTGTCCTGATCTCCCCTTACGCTCTCGGCGGTGCCGAACTCTCCTGCTATCAGATAATGATTGCCCTCTGCTGCATATCCGGTGCAGCCCTGGACCCTTGCCACGGCGCCGTTATTCATTTTGCAAAGCATTATCGCGCCGCTTTCACAGACGCGTCTTACAGGTCCTCCGCACCTTTCCGCCTTATCGGTAACGCTTATCGTTTGAGCGGTGACCGACACGGGAGTAAGACCTGTAATAAACATTACAGGACCCAGCGCGTGCGTATTATAATACGTTGCGGGAAGCCATGCACGCCAATGGTACATCGATGGAGTTATCATATTTGTAAATTCCTTTGGGGCGGGATGATTGTACTCGCCCTCGGCATACATCACCCTGCCAAGTCTGCCTGACTCGTAAAGATATTTAAGCTCCTGATTGCACTTCATAAAGGGGTAATTCTCCGCAAGCATATACTTTACGCCGTTTATCTTGTTATATTTTTCCCACTGTCTGCAAAGCAGTACGCTCTCCGCCATGGTGGAGCTGCTCGTGGTCTCGCTTAAGACGTGTATGCCCCTTTCAAAGCATTTGACGGCAAACTTGACGTGCTGATCAAAATAGTTACACAGTAAGACCGCATCCAAGCCGTCGTGCTCAATGAATTCATCAAAGTCTGTATATGCCCTACCGCCCGGAGCAAGCAGCTCCTTGCATTTATCTATCCTTTCCTGATCGACGTCACAGATGGCAACAAGCTCCACGTTTGCCTTTTGCATAAGTATCGCGTACCACCAGCCGCGACTGAGTCCGAATATTCCAAGTCTTATCATGATCGTCTCCTTTACATCTTTATTTCTGTTTATGTTTTTTTATTATGCTCGCAAGTGGTCTATATTGCAAGGCATACTATCGCCGTAATTCCTATCGCAAGGGTGATTATCTTTCTCAAGCTCACCCTTTCCTTGAACAGAAGCATGCTGACAAGCGAGCACATAAGGGCAAGTCCGCCGTTGATGCACGGATAAAGTATTGCGGCATCCACCTTGACACTGAGGATATTGAGCAAGCCGTTGCCCATAAAGCTACCCAAGCCTGTAAGCAGGACGGCGATAATAAAATACAAAACGTATTTAGTGTCAACATCCCGCTTGACGTAATGCCCGCTTTGCTTTTCGGGGTGTTTTTTTCGATTTATAAGGGTAACGATAAAGACCCCGAAGTATATGATGCCTCCCACGCCGTAGGCTATTCCCAGGAAGGCACCGTCACTCTTTCCCTCAAGCATGGTCTGGTTCACCTTTTGGAGCACCGCAGTGGTACCGTTTGAGGCAAATGCAAAAAACACGGCTATGAGCCATTGCAGATTGACCCTTTTCCCTCCGTCGTTTGAGGAGGAAAATGCCGAGAGGAATATGGTCACCACAAGCAGACACAGTCCCACCCCTCCAAGCAGGGAAATATTCTCACCGTACACTATAAGAGAAAACACGAGGGGTATGGAAAGGCTCAGATTGGTTATCACAGAGGTGAGGGACATAGGTCCGATGTCAAGACACCTTGCGTTTAAAAACGATGCGGTAAAAAACAGTATGCCAAAGCACACCGCATATATCACGGTAAGGGTAAGCGGTGCGGTTCTTACGCCGTAAAAGATAAAATTAAGCGCCGAAGCCACCAAGCAATAGCAGGACTGATAAAGCCTGAACGACCAATCGTTTATCCTCAGCTTAAGCTGAAAAAACCTTATAACGGTGCTGGATAAGCAAAAGAACAGCACCGAGAGGAATATCATTAATTGATCCATATCATGCCTCTCCCGATGCGGTGATCACCTTGGAGGCCACGTATCTGCTTTGAGCCTCCTTGCCGTCCAAGAGGTCAAGCACAAGCTCTACAGAGCCATAGCCCTGCGCATAGGCGTCCTGTACCACGCAGCCAAGCATACTGCCATCGTTAAGATACCGTCTGTCCGCCCCGGCAAGCTCGTGGCCAATCAGCACGATGCGCTTATCGGTCCTTTCCCTAAGCTTATATATTGCGCCTCCGCCAACGTGGCTGGCGCCCGTGGTGACGTATACACAATCGGGATATCCCGCCTCCGCAAGCCTTTTTGCAAGCATGGCGGCGGCAATATTTTGGGCGTTATTGAGCTGAATGACCGTGATCCTTACGTTGGGTATTCGGCTTTTTACGGTATCGGTAAAGCCCTCTATTCGTTTGTTGACCGTCATCTTGCCCCTGAATTTTACAATTGCAATATGGGTGACATCCTTCACCAATCCCGCCGCCTTTACCCCCTCGTCGTATCCGTCGGGGCCTATAAAGGGCAGGCCTTGGTCGTCGCTCTCCTCGTTAAGCAGAACACACGGGCGACTCTTGAGCATTTCTTTAGTTTGGGGCTCCAACGTATCGGAGGGGTAGCAGATATAGCAATCGCACTCGCCGATCCGGCTCTGCAGAGTCATCCCAAGGTCTCTGGAATAATAGAAAAAATTAGCCCTTATGCTGCGCCCCGACGCCTTTATGGCGTCGCTTATTCCGCTTGTAACGTCCTTCCAGAAAAATATGGGACGCTTTGGCACGATGACCCCCACCGTGATACCGTCCCCCGAGCTTTTCTTGCACGCCGCGTTATACATTTCCAACACCTCGCGCGAGGTCTTATCGGAGAAGGCAAACGGATCGCTTATTATCTTTTTTACCGTGGACTCGGAGAGTCCCAGCTTTTTTGATATATCCTTTATGACTGACATGCTGCTTCCTTATTTATATTTATCACAAAAATTTTAACAAACAAGATACAGAAAATAAATATACTCATTGCACAATTATTTTTTATATTATTTTTTAACACACCTCTGCTTTCCTTTTTTTGCGCACGCCCACCCCATACACGCCCGTATATTACCCGCTATACCCCCCTATATTCTAAATTTTGCTTCAAATAATAAAAACACCTTGACAGAAACCGCCCTCATCAATATAATATCATGGTGCAAAGATGAGGAGTTTTTTATGATCCTGAACGTAAAAAATGCATTAAAAAATCCCGGTGAGGTCTTCGAGCTTGAATGCGATGTGGTTTTTCCAGAGGAAGACTTTCAGGGCACGGTCAAATATAACCGCGCGGCACACTTTTCCGGCTCGTATGCCTCAATAGGCGGAAATATCGAGCTCAAGGGGGATGTCACCGCAAGCCTCAGGTTGGTTTGCTCAAGATGTCTTGAGGAATTTGACAAGCTTGTTTCTTGCGAGGTGGAGGAATGCTTCTCCCACGACCCGACCGACGACATGCTTCCCATCAGCGCCGCCGACACGGTAGACGTCGGTGAATGTATTCACAGCAGCATTCTTATGAGCCTGGAGCTCTTGAGGATATGTTCTCCCAAATGCAAGGGGCTCTGTCCCGTTTGCGGAGTAAATAGAAATGAAGTATCGTGCTCGTGCAGTCAGAGCAAACCGAAGAAGGACAACCCCTTCGAGGTACTGCAAGGGCTGCTAGACAACGAGGAGGTGTAAGACCATGGCATTACCTAAGAAGAAAGTATCCAAAGCAAGACGCGATTCCCGCCGTGCAAACTGGAAGCTCTCCCTGCCCGGAGTGGTAGAGTGCCCCAAGTGCAAGGAGCCCAAGCTGGCTCACAGGGTATGCAAATCCTGTGGCTATTACGACGGTAAGCAGGTCATCGCGACCGAAGAGAGCAAGTAATTTTTACTGCAAATTCACAAGGCCGAGCTACGGTTCGGTCTGTTTTTTGCACCCTGTGGGTGCTCTTTTTTACTTGCAACCAAAAAGAGCGTATCCTTTTCGGATACGCTCTTTTGTTGTTTTATAGATTATTCGTGGCTGACCTCTTGATAGAAGGCACCGTCCATATAGATCTGTCCGTCCTTTATCTCGACGGTATATATCTCCTCTGCGGCAAAGATATGCTCAAAGGTAGCGGTTATGGCCTCGCCCAGGTTGTCGTTAAGGTACTGTATGATACCGCCGCCGTTATAGTCGGGAAGGCTGTTGAGCACTCCCTCGGGGATCATATTTGCGCCAAGACCGTTGATCTTTACGTTTTCAAGATATACTCTGCCGTTTCTTGTTTTGAACTCAAGCACTATCACAGAGCCGGAAAGGTAATCGTCAATGACAGCCTGCCCGGTCTTACATCTTGCAATACCGATGCTTACCGAAAGAACGTCCCCCTTGATGCCGGCCGAGATGCCCTCAAGCTTAACAAGGCTTCCTACCTGTCCTGTAATATCATCACCGTAAAGTACGAGGGTGTCACCGTCTATCTCTCCGATGATGGCCTTATTATCATCAATAATATCGTTGTTTTTATCCACCGTGCCAAGAACGCGGCCGTCGGTAAGAACAAGCTGCTTGCCGTCAAGGCTTGCCACCACCTGTCCGTCGTAATAAAGCTTGCCGTCCTCAAATCTGAGGAATTGGGTGTCTCCCTGAACGGCGGGGGCATTTCCCTGATTCGGCTTCTCCGCAATGTAGCTGTCGTAGCTTGAATTGAAGGAATCCTCTTCGCCCGAGGAGATGCTTCCGTCGGTCTCGACCTTTATAAAGCCGCCGCTTATATCTTCGCTTGTGAAGAACCCATCCTCATCGCCCAGCTTGCCGATAAGCTCGCCTTCTGCGTTATAGATGTTGCCCTCCTTGTCCACCTTGTACGAGGGAGCGGTTATGCCCGAGATAAAGCCGACGGTTTCATCCCCCTCGGTGTAGGTCTTATCGTTTATATATTTGTCATCCTCTGCCTTTTCCTTGGAGACCGTCCCGGAAAGTCTTACCGGACCTCTGCCTGCAGGCTTATAGACAACGCTCGTGCGCTGAGACTCCGCCTCAAGCTCAAGCGCGGAAAAAACGTCTTCAAGAATGACCGCAAGATCCTCCGCCTTAAAGTCGCGAACCGCAAGAAGAGCGTTTACCTCGCCCTGAGAAAGGGTGACCTGCTCCTTTTTGGGATTTGAGAACACGGGTCTTTTACCTCTTGTAGGACCCTGGGCGCGCTGCTGCTCGATCTTTTCAAGCACGGGGAGCTTTTCCACCACCGCTACCTTTTCCTCTTGGGTAAATTCATTGTCCTTAAAGCCTCTGCCGCCGTAAAGAATAACGAACAGCGCAGCAACCGCAACCACCACGAATGCCGTGATGCCCGCAAAAATGCCAAGGCCTATTTTGGCTCCCTTTTTCATTGCCATAAAATCTTCCTCCTTAGATATATTATCGTAAGTCCGAATATTTTTGTTTTGTTATTTCTTATCACCCTGCCGAGCAAGGCGTACTATCAGAAACGTCTCTTAAAGCGCCGGTCGATGCAGAAAAGCGCAAGAATAGTGCTTACCACCCTGATCCGTTTCAGAGCGGTTAGATCCTGCTGTTTTGCAAGCTAGGCAAGGAGGCACACCGGCGGTGCTCCACAAAGCGAGTCGCCGCAAAAGAGCGGAAGACGAATGCTTTACAACGGATCAAGCCATGGGCTCCAAATACTTCTTCATCATATATCCCGTTCTGTCGTCGGGGAGCTGAACCTGTACCCAATCACCTGCGAAGCGAAGGATGACCACTTCGGTGCCGAGAGCGCACTCGGTGACCTTTTCGCTGGAGGCGCTTGCCTGAGAGCGAATGTTAACGAAGGACTCAACGTTGGCTATCTTGCACTTGGGGCTCATGGTGCAGGCTGCAAGGAAGTTGGTCTTGAGATAACCGATCTTATCGCCAAGCTTGACCTTGGTCCAATCGCCCGCTTCGCCGCAGTTGAAGTTAAGAACTATCATTACGGTACCCTTCTTGAGGTTATCAAGTATCTCGCTGTCGGTGTTGGAGTCTGCGCGGAAGTTTACTCCGTCGTTTGCCAGCATGCAGTAGCCGCCCTCGTACATACCGTTAACGGGGGGATTGGTCACTGTGGGCTCTATAGAGGGAGTGGGGGTCTCTGCGGGCACGGAGGGGCTTTCGGTTATCTCCACTGTAGCGGAGGGCCCGGGCGCAGTCACGGTAGTGGTAGCCGTGGGCGAGGCAGAGGGATTCGGTCCGGGATTATTATTGCCCGAAGCAAATATCAGCACTATAAGTCCGATGATGAGCAGTGCAGCAAGCACAAGTATTGCATATGCTCTTACCTTTCTGAAAATGATCCTTTCCTTCTGTCCTGCCATGATGTACTTCCTTTCCGACGCCTTAGAGCGTCTTGCGATATCTCGCAACGAATTTATCTTTTTGTAGTTATTTCCTGTATTATGACTAAATAAGGGTGATCCTATATACTATTATACCTCTATATATAATTTATAATAAAACACCCGTGTTTGTCAATACGTAAAATGCAAATAAAATGTAAAATTATTTCGAAATTTTTGCCAAGCTTAAATAAGCAGGTCCTTTGCGGGGAAAACCGGCTTGCAGGTAACGTTTATTCCAAGCTTTCTTAACGTTCCCTCATCCCCGCTTCTGAGCATCTGTGTAGAGTGCATATCACAGCCTCTGAGGCTCTTTAGCTGATTTACCGCAAGGGCGGCGGTGGGATTTGTGGCGGCGCAGATGGAGAGCGCGATGAGCACGTCGTCAAGCTTAAGCACCGAGCTTGCACTTCCCAGGATGTCCCCCTTAAGGCGCAGGATGGGCTCAAGCACTATGGGGGATATCAGCAGTATCTTATCGTCAAGCCCCGCAAGCCTTTTTATGGAGTTTATTACCGCACTTGCGCTTGCGCTCATAAGAGAATTGGTCCTGCCGGTAACGATGGTGCCGTCGGCAAGCTCTATTGCCACTGCGGGCATACCGCAATCGGCGGATTTCTCCTCTGCGGGCAGTACAACGGGTCTATCCTTGGGGTTGATGCCCAGCTGTTGCATTATGGTCTCTATTTTATCCAGCGTGCTTTGCTTTTCCTTACCCAGCTTGCAATCGCAGGCGGTCTTATAATACCTGCGGAGCACCTCCTGCTTGGAGGCATAGCTTACGGCATCATCATCATAGATACACAAGCCCGCCATATTTACACCCATATCGGTGGGCGAACGGTAGAAGTCGGGGTTTCCCGTGACCCTCTCCAGTATGGTACGAAGCACGGGGAATGCCTCAACGTCGCGGTTATAGTTAACGGTGGACACGCCGTACGCCTCAAGGTGAAAGGGGTCTATCATATTAACGTCCTGAAGGTCGGCGGTTGCCGCCTCGTAGGCAAGGTTTACGGGATGCTTAAGGGGCAGATTCCACACCGGGAAGGTCTCAAACTTGGCGTAGCCCGCAGTCCTTCCGCGCTTATGCTCGTGATAAAGCTGACTAAGGCAGGTGGCAAGCTTACCGCTTCCGGGGCCGGGTGCGGTAACCACCACCAGAGGTCTTGTGGTCTCTATGTACTCGTTTTTACCGTAGCCGTCCTCGCTGACTATGGTGTTGATATCGGCGGGATAGCCCTTTATATTATAATGCTTATAGTGTCTGATGCCCATCATATCAAGGCGGCGAAGGAAGGGCTCAACTGCGCTTTGTCCGTTATAGCGCGTAATTACCACGGAGCTTACCATGATGTCCATTTTGGTAATGAGGTTTATAAGCCTTATTACCTCCGCATCGTAGGTGATGCCTATGTCGGCACGCATCTTGGTCTTTTCGATATCGGCGGCGTTGACGCAGAAGACTATCTCCACACGGTCTCTGAGCTTATGGAGCAGCTTTATCTTCCCGTTGGGATCAAAGCCCGGCAGTACCCTTGCGGCATGCAGATCGTCAAAGATCTTTCCTCCAAACTCCAGATACAGCTTATTGTCGAACCTTGAGATCCTCTCCAGGATATGCTCGGTCTGCTTTTCCATATACATTTCGCTGTTAAAACCCTGTTTCATTGCTACCTCCGCCTAAAAAAGACAAAATATTTTACCATTATTATTGTAAGTTCATCGGCCTCAAAAGTCAAGAGTAAACCGCATTAATTCCGAATTAAAATTGATCATAGTTTGCCCTATCCGACCTCTTTGAGGCTTTGCGAAGGTTTTTTTAAGATAAAATGGCAGATCGCCCGAATTTTGAAGGCTTGGTCGTTGATTTTTTATTGATATTTTAAAATCGGTATGCTATAATGAAAACAATCTATCCGATCAGGGATAATTTTTATTAAAGGAGAAAAAACATGAAAAAGCTACTTACGGTATTGCTGGCGGTATGTCTTCTTACCCTGTGTGCTTGCACACCGAGCACCGAGGTAACAAACAGCCCGTCCGGCAATCCAACGACCGAAATACCCTCCGTAGGTACCACTGAAGGCACCACCGCGGGTACTACCGAAGGTGTCACCGAGGGTACTACAGAAAGTGCGACACCCGATCCCACTCCCGCTCCCGAGGAGTCTGACAAGCTGGTAATTGAGGATTTTGAGAAGGGCGAGCCCTCCGACCTTGTTGCAAGCCTTGACTGGTCGGACAAAGGCTACGGCATTGAAAACCCCATTTTGTCCATCATAAGCGACGGCACCGATATCGGCAAGGGCTACAAGGTAGAGCTTCTTGGCGCATCGTGGTGTCAGAACCTTACCTTAAAAGGAGATAAGGTATCCGCTGCTTACGCAAAGGGCGAAAAATATCTGCGCATGTGGATAAGCAATCCCACCTCCGGAACGGTGGGAATCGGTATTACCATTTACAACAATGACAGCGTTCTTGCAAGCTACGGCGTTACTAAGGCTGTTATTACCGGCGCAAACGGAACCGCCTCCAAGCTCGAGGTCGGCGATCCCTCCGATATGGGCCAGGGCACTGCATCTGCAATTATCGTACCCTCAGGCTTCCAGGGTTGGATAGCCTTTGACACCACCGAGCTCATCCCACATTGGGGCAATCCCGTGTTAAGTGACACCACCGCTGTTAATAGGATAGTTATCGACGTTCGTCCCAACGGCTTCTCCGCAGAGGAGTTCTACGTGCTTGACGAGATCTGCCTTGCCAGGAGCGCAAGCGGCAATGCCCGCACATGGGACGATCCCAACAAAGGAGAGGAAGAAGAGTTGCCCAAGGACGTACATATCTTAAACGGCTTTAACAACGCCATCAACACCACCCCCGAATTCCACGAGATGCCCGACTTTGCCCCCACCGGTCAGTTTGCGGGCATCAAGGCAGGCTGGTTTGAGGGTATGACCAAGAACGGCAAAAAGACCAAGGTATTTGCATACGTAGGCTTCCCCAAGGATGCAAGCGCATCAAGCAAGGTTCCCGCCATCGTGCTTAACCACGGCGGCGGCGGTCACGCCTTCCTGCAGTGGGTAAAGATGTGGAACGACCGCGGCTATGCGGCAATCGCCATCGACAACACGGGCTACTTCCCCACCAAGGTAAATGCGGGCAGCACCGAGACCAACGGCGATTGGCGCTTCGGTATTCCAAGAGATCTTAAGGAGGACGGCTTCGTAAACGCTCCCAACAACGACGGCATGGGCTCCTCCAAGGGCAAGGTGGAAAATATGTGGATGTACCACGCAGTTGGTCAGACCATACTTGCCTCCAATATCCTTCGCGCTGATGAGCGCGTAGACGGCAGCAAGGTCGGGGTTACCGGCATCTCCTGGGGCGGCGTAATAACCAGCATCACCATAGGCTATGATACCCGCTTTGCATTTGCAATTCCGATCTACGGCTCGGGCTATCTTGATGAGGCTCTCTCCTGGATGAAGGATAACTTTGCAGGTGCAGAGACCCGCGAGCTCTGGCTTGCTCAGGACAATTTTGATAAGGTGGATATGCCCGTTCTGTGGCTGTGCTGGAACGACGATAACTGCTTCTCCATCAACAGCAACTCCAAGAGCTATCTTGACACCATCAAAAACAATCCCGATACAAGACTCAGCATGATCAATAAGATGTATCACTCCCACGGCAGCGGTTGGGCACCCGGCGAGAGCATGCTCTTTGCCGACTCCATCGTCAAGGGCGGCACCAAGCTGACAGACTTCAAGTCTCAGCCCACGGGTAAGAGCATAAACGCCGAGCTTATCATGGCAAGCGGCGTAACGGTTACCGCTACTCTTTATTACATCACCGAGGATATGACCTATTCCACCTACGATAAGAACGGCTGGAACAGTCCCAGCACCTATATGGATCAGACCTGGCAGACCAAGGCCCTTTCCGTGGAGAACGGCAAGGTGGTAGGCGAGATCCCCTCCGATGCCAAGGGCTATTACGTAGAGCTTAAGACCACCATAGACGGCAAGCAATACGTTACCTGCTCGGCATGGACCACCGACGTAAAATGATCAGGCTTAGCTGATACCCTTAACACCCAAGTGCTTCGCGCTTGGGTGTTTTTTTAGTGATGCTTCTATAAAAATTCTTATAATTTTTATTTTTCTATTGCTTGAGTATTGAAATATCACACATATTATGCTATAATGAATAAAATCGTAATTAAAGGAGTTAAAAAAATGAAAAAGCTATTGTCATTACTTTTGCTGCTTTGCACTCTGTTTGTATGTGCGTGCGCTCCCACAGAGCAGCCCACTGCATCACCTGAGGGCACTCAGGGAAGCACCGAGACCCAAGGCACTGCGGAGGTTCCCGAGCCCACGCCCGCTCCCACCATGCTTCCCACCGATGAGAGCCTTCCCGCAAGCCAGCAGATCGAAAACGGCTTTATAAACGCCACGAACACCACCCCCGAGTTCCATGAAATGCCTGATTTTGCCCCCACAGGTCAGTTTGCGGGCATCAAGGCAGGCTGGTTTGAGGGCATGAGCAAAAACGGCAAAAGGACCAAGGTATTTGCATACATAGGCTTCCCCAAGGATGCAAGCGCCGACAGTAAGGTGCCTGCCATCGTGCTTAACCACGGCGGCGGCGGTCACGCCTTCCTGCAATGGGTAAAGATGTGGAACGACCGCGGCTATGCGGCAATCGCCATCGACAACACGGGCTACTTCCCCACCAAGGTAAACGCGGGCAGCACCGAGATCAACGGCGACTGGCGCTTCGGTATTCCAAGAGATCTTAAGGAGGACGGCTTCATAAACGCCCCCAACAACGACGGAATGGGTTCCTCCAGGGGCAAGGTCACGAACATGTGGATGTACCATGCAGTGGGTCAGACCATACTTGCCTCCAATATCCTTCGCGCTGATGAGCGCGTAGACGGCAGCAAAGTCGGGGTTACAGGCATCTCCTGGGGCGGCGTAATAACCAGTATCGTTATTGGCTACGACACCCGCTTTGCATTTGCAATTCCGATCTACGGCTCGGGCTATCTTGACGAGTCCCTTGCCTGGATGAAGGATAACTTCGGCGGCGCGCAGACTAAGGAGCTTTGGCTTGCTCAGGATAATTTTGATAAAGCAGATATGCCCGTGCTCTGGCTGTGCTGGAACGACGACACCTGCTTCTCCATCAACAGTAACTCCAAGAGCTATCTTGATACCGTAAAGAACAATCCCGATACAAGACTCAGCATGATCAATAAGATGTATCACTCCCACAGCAGCGGTTGGGCACCCGGCGAGAGCATGCTCTTTGCCGACTCCATCGTCAAGGGCGGCGCCAAGCTTGCTGACTTCACATCTCAGCCCACGGGTAAGAGCATAAACGCCACCCTCAGCATTGATCCCTCCGCCACCGCTATCTCGGCAACTCTTTATTATATTACTGCCGATATGACCTACAGCAAGTACGATAAGCACGGCTACGGCTATGCCGACACCGCAATGGATCAGGTATGGCAGACCAAGGCCCTTACCATAGAGGACGGCAAGGTAATCGGGGATGTTCCCGCCGATGCAAAGGGCTACTATATTGAGCTCAAGACCACAATTGGCGGCAAGCAGTACGTTTCCTGCTCTGCATGGATCACCGACGTTAACTGACGGGCCGATTTCTGCTACCCAAGCGCTTCGCTTGGGTAGTTTTTTCTCTTGAGGTGTTGCTTGCAAATACCATCAAGGCTTGCGAAAAATATAAGCATTATAAATTTTCGGTGCAAAACACTCCTTTTGTTGTTGAAATTAAGGATATATTGTGATAGAATATAAAAAAATACTAAAATAGGAGCAATCATAATGAAAAAGATAGTTACTGTTTTGCTGATACTTTGCACCCTGTTTGTCTGCGCGTGCGCTCCCACCGAGCAGCCCACCGCATCACCTGAGGGTACTCAGGGAAGCACCGAGACCCAAGGCACTGCGGATGTTACCCCCGAGCCCACTCCGACTCCCACCATGCTTCCCACCGATGAGAGCCTTCCCACAAGCCAGCAGATAGAGAACGGCTTTATTAATGCCACGAACACCACCCCCGAGTTCCACGAGATGTCTGATTTTAACCCTACGGGTCAGTTTGCGGGAATCAAGGCAGGTTGGTATGAGGGTATGGACAAAAACGGCAAAAAGACCAAGGTCTTTGCCTACGTTGGCTTCCCCAAAAATGCAAGCGCCGACAATAAGGTCCCCGCAATAGTGCTTGTGCACGGAGGCGGCGGTCACGCATTTTTGCAATGGGTAAAGATGTGGAACGATCGCGGTTATGCCGCAATCGCAATGGATAACACGGGCTACTTCCCCACCAAGGTGAACGCGGGAAGTACCGAGACCAACGCCGACTGGCGCTTCGGTATTCCAAGAGATCTTAAGGAGGACGGCTACACAAACGCCCCCAATAACGACGATCTTCAGTCCTCCAATAAAAAAAATGCAAGCACCATGTGGATGTATCACGCTGTAGGTCAGACCATTCTTGCCTCCAACCTGCTTCGCGCAGATGAGCGCGTAGACGCTGACAAGGTCGGCGTTACAGGCATCTCCTGGGGTGGACTTATAACAAGCATCACCATGGGCTACGACAGCCGCTTTGCCTTTGCAATTCCGATCTACTGCACCGGCTACTCGGTGGAAAACGTATGGGGCGGCATGTACACAAGATTCACCCGTGACAACGGCACCCAGGAGCTTTGGGCACCCGAGAACCGCTACGATAAGGTAACCATGCCTGTGTTGTGGCTGTGCTGGAACGATGATAACGGACTGTGGGTAAAGAGTAACTCCCATAGCTATCTTGACGGCATCAAGAACAATCCCGACTGCCGCCTGAGCATGAAGCATAAGATGTTCCATTCTCACGGATCGGCATGGACTCCCGGAGAAAGCATGGCCTTTGCCGACTCGGTGGTAAAGGGCGGAGCAAAGCTTACCCAGGTGACCGATAATTCTCAGGGCAAAGCTCTCTCCCTGACCCTTAATGCCGATGCAAGCGCAACAAAGATCACCGCTACTGCTTATTATCTTACCAAGGAGATAACCCATAAAAAGTACAAAAAATATCACTACGATCCGTCCCACGATTTCCTTGAGGAGCAGTGGAACACCGTAGCGCTGACGGTTGACGGAAATACCGTAAGCGGTACTCTGCCCGATGACGCATTAAGCTACTACGTAGAGGTCAAGACCACCGTTGGCGGCAAGGAGTACGTTACAAGCTCGGTATACACCGCCTTCAACTGATCTGTAAAAGCATTATTAAAGCACGGACTTAAATGAACCGTGCTTTTTTTATAAAATTTTCAGTTTTTTATTGATTTTCCTCATAGCATTTGATAAAATATAAAAAAACAAAAGGAGAAATAAACGTGAACAGATCGCAGCAGCTTGAGCTTGCATTCACGCAAGCAGAAAATATCACTCCGATTTTAAACGATATGCCCGAATTTGCTCCCACGGGAGCTTACTCCTACATACGCCCCGTATGGTTCGAGGGCATGAACAAGGGAGATAAAAAAACCAAGGTCTTTGCCTATATCGGCTTCCCCGAAAACGCAAGCGCCCACAGTAAGGTCCCCGCAATAGTGCTTGTGCACGGAGGCGGCGGGCACGCCTTTTTACCCTGGGTAAAGATGTGGAACGACCGCGGATACGCCGCCATTGCCATGGATGACACGGGCTACTTCCCCACTGCGATAAACGCAGGCGACAGCGAGACGTGCAAAAATTGGGAGTTTGGTCTGCCCGAATATCTCAAGGAGCCCGACTATACCGACGCTCCCAATAACGACGATCTTACCTCCTCGGCAAATGAGGACGTAAGCACCATGTGGATGTACCACGCCGTAGGTCAGGCAATACTTGCCGTAAGCATACTTCGCGCCGACGAGCGCGTGGAGAGCTCCAAGGTGGGCCTTACGGGAATTTCCTGGGGCGGACTTATTACCAGCATCACCATGGGATACGACGACAGGCTCGCCTTTGCCATTCCGGTATACTGCACCGGCTACTCTGCAAGCAACCCCTGGGGCGGCATGAAGGAGCGCTTCAGCCGCGATAACGGCACCGCCGAGCTTTGGTCTCCCGAGGCGCGCTACGATAAGGTAAAAATGCCGGTTTTGTGGAGCTGTTGGAATGACGATAACGGTATGTCGGTGCAATCCAATTCCTTAAGCTATCTTGACGGAGTTAAAAACAATCCCGAGGATCGCCTTAGCATAAGGCATATGATGTTCCATTCCCACTCATGCTCCTGGTGCGTTCCCGAGAACATGGCGTTTGCCGACTCTGTGGTAAAGGGCGGCGCAAGGCTGACCGGAATAGAAAATAACACCGTGGGCAGAAGCATAAGCCTTACCCTGACCCCCGACTCCTCCGCAGAGGGCATTACCGCCACCGTCTTCTACCTTACCAAGGAGATCACCCACAGTAGGTTTAAAAAGTATCATTACGATCCCTGGCATGAATTCCTGGAGGAGTATTGGAATACCGCTCCTCTTACGGTGGAGGGCAATAAGGTCTCGGGCGAGGTTCCCGCGGATGCCTTAAGCTACTACGTGGAGATAAAGACCCTCATAGGCGGCACAGAATACGTTACAAGCTCGGTATATACCGAATTATAATTTATTAAGGCAACAAAAAGGAGTACGGAATCCCCGTGCTCCTTTTTATTGCACGAATGCGCATATATACATATTTATATTATGCGCCCGCCTTTCCGTTAAAAGCCTTACTGACAGCCTTGATATACTCCTTATAGCTCTCGTCGTGCACCCTTGTGACCACTATTTTCCACTCACAGTCCGAGCAAATGCTCTTGCCCAATATCACAAGGTTATCCTTTTTTCTTTCTCCGCAAATTGCACACTTTCTCATACCTTCACCCACCAATTTTTTACTGATTATACCCTTTATGCTGTATAATATTCAGATAAATCCTCCCGAGTGCGAAAAAAGAACGAAAAAAGATTGTCATTTATTGCGTGTTTTAGTACAATAATAATGAAGTCAAAAAAGGAGAGCTTACAATGAGTCTTAAGGAGCTGCTTGATGCCTACTGCGACGTATCGCCCATCAGATACCATATGCCCGGTCACAAGGGCACGGTTCCCGTCTGCCCCGCGCACGACGTTACCGAGCTTGACTGCACCGACGACCTTTACTGTCCCGGGGATGCCATAATGAAGCTTGAGCGCACCCTTGCCCTTCGCTCAGGCAGCAAATGCACTCTTGCCCTTACCGACGGCTCATCTGCAGGGGTACGCATAATTTTTATGGTTTTAGCCGAGCATGCGGCGAATAAAAGAGTGCTTCTTGCCGATAATCTTCACAGAAGCGCTATAGACGGCTGCATCCTTGCGGGCATCGATCCCGAGATATTGCCTCCTTGCGATATTGAGGATAATATCGACTCGAGCGTCGGGGCGGTATTCCTTACAAGTCCCGACTACTACGGCAGCATCACCCCGCTTGAGAGCATCGCAAAAAAATGCAAGCAGGTAAATGCCATTCTGGCGGTGGACGAGGCACACGGTGCCCATCTGCCCTATATAGGCATAAAAAGTGCCTCAAGCATTGCGGATATCTCGGTGCAATCCATGCACAAGACCATGGGAGCTCTTACTCAGGCGGCAACCCTGTGCGTAAATAATACTGAGCTGATAAACAGCGCCAAATACCACCGAAGGGGGCTTTGCACGAGCTCACCGAGCTTTCTTGTGCTAGAGAGCATGGAGTGGGCAAGCGAGCAATACAGCCTTCTTGCAGAGGATTTTTTAAACAGATTAAAGAGCCTCAGGGATGGGCTGAGCCTGAAGCACGCCTCCCTTGGCTCTGCAGAGGGACGCGACCCGTCGCGACTGTGCATAACGGTATCCCCATATACCTCAGGCTATCGCGCATCGGAGCTTTTAAAGGGCAATGGCATCATACCCGAGATGGCGGATGCAAGCCGAGTGGTGCTGATACTTTCCCCACACGACGGGGACTATACACCCCTTAAGCAGGCTCTGTTGTCCCTTGATGAGGCTTTGCCCGACTTCAATTGCGACATCACCGTGCCCAAGGCACCAAAATGCAAAAGGGTCATATCCATGCGAAGCGCCGCCCTTGCCAAAAAGACATATCTCCCCTTGCGCGATGCCATAGGCAGGATCTGCGCCACAAGCGCGGGGGCATATCCGCCCGGCATACCCTGCATATACCCCGGATGCATCATAGATGAGGATATCGCGCTCTACCTTGAGGCCATGGCAAGCCGTGGCGAGGTGTTCGGCTTTGACGATACCATTGCGGTGGTGGAGCTTTAAAGCAAAACCGTCGTTACATTCCGTTAAGGCGGCTCAAATATATACAAAGTGTAAATTTTTCGTTATTTCCGTCATGGGCCATTGCAATGGCGGCAATAAAGTAGTATAATAATATAAATTAACAATAAACAAAGGATGAAAACCATGAAAGGCTTTTTTATAACCCTTGAGGGCACCGACGGAAGCGGCAAAAGCACTCAGTTGAAATATCTTACAAGGTCCTTAAACGAGCTTGGCTACCCCGTGACCGTAACCCGCGAGCCGGGCGGCTGTCGCCTCAGCGAGCAGATGCGGGACATGGTGCTTTCCGCACAAAATAACGAGCTTTGCGACATAAGCGAGCTTCTGCTGTACGAGGCGGCGCGCGCTCAGCACGTTACCCAGGTCATAAAGCCCGCGCTGGAGCAGGGACATATAGTCATTTGCGACCGCTTTACCCACTCCACCCTTGCCTACCAGGGCTATGCAAGAAAAATAGATCTCGGTCTTATAAACACCCTTAACAGCGTGGCGGTCCAGGGCATCAGTCCCGACATGACCATCATGCTCCTTGTGGACCCCGAGGCATCGTTTGAGCGCAAGGGCGGCGTGGACAAGGACGACCGCATGGAGCTTGCGGGAAGCGGCTTTCACGCAAGCGTATACAAGGGCTACTGTCATATGGCGGAGCAGGACAGCAGCATCTTTGCTCTGCACACCGCCAAGTATAAAAAGCATCAGACCGCCGAGCTCATATTAAACGAGGTCAAAAAGCGTCTTAACCAAAGAGATTGATCCTTTAAGGAGCATTTTATGCCGTCAAGAATAAATAAACCTTATAATTATGATATCTTTGAGCTCCCCGCCTATCTGTCCAAGCAATCGGCAGACGGACTGCACGTTCACAAAATATCCCGCAACTACATCTCATTTAAGCAAGGCGAGCCCAAGCAATACGATTACAATATCCTTCCCATCAATAACTCCACCGAGCTTGATAGCATCAAGGAGCTTTCCGGATGGGAGCCCGTGCTGTTTTTCGGGGAGTTTTGTTTGCTTCGCGCACCCCAAGGCACCCCCTTCACCGTGGTGGCGGACACAAGGCTCACCCTTGTAAAGCTCTCGTTTATGCGCACCATGTACATAATAAGGCTTTCCCTTGCCATAATGGGTGCTTTGTTCTCGGTGATAGGTATCATCCAATATTGGCACGTTTCCCCCACGCTTACCGTGATAAGTGCAGTGCTGCTGCCCGTTCTTATCTTCTTTGGCTTAAGGGAGCTTTTTCCCCTGCTTCGCCTTATTAAAAGTATAAAAAAATTACGGAAAGGGTGTTCGGATGCAAGAGAAGCTTTATAAGGTGCTCCGCTTCGGTAATAAAAATTTTGACGCTCTGTGCCAATGGCTTGGTAAAATGAGCGCTCGGGGCTACTTTCTGCATTCTGTAAAGGGTCATCTTTATTTCTTTACCAAAAATGCCCCCTGCCCGCTTGAGTATCACGTTGAATACGTTTCGGCAAACGTAAACGATACCCTGCAATATATCGGGCTTTGCGGTTGGAATTATATCTGCTCGGACGGCTATCTGCACTTTTTCTGCTGCACCAAGGGCAAGCATTACTATACAGGTGCCTTCTATAAGCGCTCCTGCTACAGCGAGCGCAAGCAGTTCTTTTCCTCTCTGCTTATCTCCGATGCCGTATCGGTGCTCATCTGCCTTGCCTGCTGTCTGCTTATAGCACCCAAGCTGTCCTCCCCTCTTACCTACGTTCTTTTCCTGCTTATATTGCTTATCGGCATCTACTGCCTTGGCGGGCTTATAAATAACGCTCTTATACTTTCCAGCATCAATAAGCGGCTTGCCGCTCTTCCGAGAAGCCAAGCCCCCTCCCGCACCGCAGAGCTTGTCAGTCCCGATGAGCAATACGCCGCATCCTTCCTTGATGCCTGCCTTGCTTATAAGGAGGCGGGCGGTATGCTCTATGATATCAGCACCCTGACCGATGCGCGCAACCTTATCCATCGCCTGAATGCCGCGGCACAGCCCGATGATGAGCGCGAGCCCTTCTATACCTACTGGCTTATTGATAACGGCTCCTACGTCGGAAGCGCCAATCTGCGCCTGACCCTTACCGAAGCCCAACGCAAGTGCGGCGGTAATATCGCATACGAGATACGCCCCGAAATGCGGCTGCGCGGCTACGGCACCGTGATACTTTCCAAAATGCTCGAAGAGGCGGCAAAAAAGGGACTGGAGAGTGCAGTGCTTACCTGCGAGGCGGATAACATCTCGGCGGTAAACACCATAGAAAACTGCGGCGGCAAGCTTATAAGCATACACGTGGCAAACCTCGACGGCTTTGTCCGCCCCACCAGAATATATAACGTAAGCCTGAGAAATATAAAAAACGACTTATAAAACAACTTGACTTATAAAACAACTTATAACAAAAAAATGATTGAGATTCCCAAATGCATCTCAATCATTTTTTAATATCATTCAAAGCTATCTTCCACCCATATACTTTTCAAGGCAAAAGAAAATTCCAGTCCATACTCAACTACAAGGGTATTTTCTCCGACAAGACTTTCGTATTCTTTATTTGCAAGCTTCGCCCACAGATCCTTATTAACGGGAAAATAATTATACCCTATTCCAACATACGTACGGCAGTCTGAGGACACCTCTACAATTTGCTCTCTGACACCTAACGTCTTCAATTCTTTTAACGCTACTTTTCTTTCTCCCAGTTCTACGTTCTCATCCTTGACCTGCCAATGATAATTATATTTTGCACTTATATCATAATCCTGCGAAAGCTTTTCTTTGATATCGTTTTTTGTGGCTTCAAGCTGTTGTGCAGAATCATTTTCTATAAAGAAATAGGTTAAATAAAGCTTATCTTGCCAAAAAACATAGCACACAGTTGCATCATACCCATAATAACTTACTGTTTCGTTGCTTTTAAATACCTCTACCCTCTTTAGATTGTATTCATCTATATTAACTTGCTCAAGCTCTGCAGGCTCAAGGATAAGCACGGTCTGCTTTGAGTATTGCAGGAAAATACCTCTGTCCGCAATGCTTTTGCATGAAAAACGCATAACACAATAGCTTACAGTAACAACCACTAAAAAGTAAACCAAAAGCACTATCAGAATCTTGAGCCACATATTCATTTTCTTTTTTGCTTTGGTCTCCATATTACCACCCACACCTTTCTTCTTCATCTGCGTACGTAAAGCACTTTTTAAACCAAGCTTCATAAAAAATATCCCATCATTAATTTAATAATGGTATTTCGTTTAGATAATAGTGTATCATAATAATCACAGTGTGGCAAGAAATATCAGAGTCTTTCGGTGAAGCTGTAGCTGCCCGAGCCGACGCGGTAGGTCTTTTTACTTATGGGCATAACGAGCTCTGCTCGCGCGTTGCAGGGCACCGTGATGCTTACCGTTATCTCGCCGTCCTTTATGCTCCAGCCGCATTTTGCCACGCCGCGCACGGTCTTAAGGGTGGCGCGGGCGCTATCCATTCCGTTTGTGACGGTGGGGGCAAAGGAGATCTCCTTATATCCCGGGCGCTTGGGGGTGATCCCCGCAACAAAGCCGTAGAGCCAATCCCCAACAGAGCCGTAGGCGTAGTGGTTAAAGGAGTTCATATTGTAGTCCTCAAAGCTTCCGTCAGGCTTGATACCGTTCCAGCGCTCCCATATCGTGGTGGCGCCGAGGTTTACCGCATAGAGCCAAGAGGGGTAATCCTCATTAAAGAGCAGCTTTGCCGCTAGTTCGTGACGACCGTTTTGAGAAAGGCATTTAAGCAGCAGGGGAGTACCCACAAAGCCGGTTACCATATGGTCGTTGTGGCGCTTGAGATTCTCCACCAGGCTATTAAGCACGCGGGGGCGCATGATTGACGGGAGCATATCAAAATAAAGCGCAACGGTGCAGGCGGTCTGAGTATCACTTACAAGACGGCCGTTTTTAGTCAGATATTCATCACAAAATGCCCTTTTGACCTTCTTTGACAGATCATCATAATACGCCGCGTCCTGCTTTTTGCCAAGCTCGCGCGCCGCCCTTGCCACAAGGGAGGCAGAGTAAGCAAAATAAGCATTTGCCACAAGGTTTACGTCGGTGGCACCCGTGCGGCTCTCCCCCTCGCGGTCCATGCCCAGCCAATCTCCGTACTGGAAGTCCTTGGTCCAAAGGTAGCCTTCACTTCTTGACTTAATAAAATCCACCCAGCCCTTCATTGAGGGATACTGTCTTTCAAGGAAGCCCTTGTCACCGTAAACGTCGTACATAACGCTCGGGATGACGGTTGCGGCGTCACCCCATGCCGCGGCGCCGTTGATGCCAAACAGATCCGGCACCATATGGGGCACTCCCCGCTCGGGGGTCTGCTGTGCGGCAAGGTCCGCCATCCACTTGGCAAAAAAGGCACAAACGTCCATGTTATACGATGCGGTGGGGGCAAACACCTGCGCATCCCCCGTCCAGCCAAGGCGCTCGTCGCGCTGGGGACAATCGGTGGGGATATCTATAAAATTACCCTTCTGTGACCAAAGGATATTTTCAAAAAGCTTGTTTATTCTGCTATCCGAGCATTCAAAGTGCCCTGTCTGCTCCATATCGCTGTAGAGCACGCAGGCGGTGAAATTCTCTTTTTTGATGTTTTTTATTCCCTCTACCTGACAGTAGCGGAAGCCGTGGAAGGTAAAGTGCGGCTCAAGGGTCTGCTTTTTGCCGTTGAGCACGTACTCGTCACGGCAGGCGGCGCTTCTGAGGTTCTCGGTGTAGATCTCACCCTTTTGGTCCAGAACCTCGCAATGCTTAAGCACCACTCTGCTTCCCGCCTTGCCCTTAACCATAAAGCGCACAAAGCCGCTTAGGTTCTGTCCGAAATCAAGCACTGTCTTGCCGCTCGGGGTGATGATGACCTCCTTTACCGCCACCTCCTGCATTATGCGCACGGGAGTGGATACCGACGGAACGATATCTCCGCTATAGGGGATGAGCTCCACTCCGCCCAAGGCGACATCCTCAAGGCGGGTATCCTGTACCTCGCCCGCCTCGCGCTCGGAAAAGAGTATACGTCCGCTTGCAAGACCCCAGCTTTCATCGGTGTAGATATCCCTCTGCGACCCATCCGCAAGCTCAAGGTGCAGTCTGCACGCCACTGCGGGGCGCTCGCCGTATACGTGCACCCTGTTTACGCATCCGAATGGACCGCAAAACCAACCCGGTGCGGCGATTATGCTTATCGCATTCTTGCCCGAGCGTATAAGACGAGCAACATCATACGCCTGATACTGCAAGCGCTTATCATACGCGGTGCATCCGGGAGTGAAGTAATCCTCTCCCACTCTTTTTCCGTTAATATGCGCCATATAAACGCCTTGTGCAGATATGTACATATATGCATTTTTGATTTTTTCACTATCAAATTCCTTTTTGAAGATGGGACAGAAGGAATCGCGATCCTTTGGAGCGCACTCTGCGGGATAGGTTATAAACTCTCCCATGCTCTCCCCCATAAGACCGGTCATGAAGCCTGTGGTGGCCTCCGCCTTATTGCCGTGGTTGTCCCAAACGCGAACACGCACGCTATAGCGGGTCCGGGGCAAAAGCTCGCCGCCATACCTTATAAGCTGATGCTCATTCTTGCGGTCATACTTCCACACCGCGGTATTTCCCTTCATGACAGTGATGGCGCAACGGGTCTGAAGGGTATGCTCCTTATCGCTGTTTATGATATAAGAAAACAGCGGCTTCTCCTCGATGGATATGGGCGCCGTTAAATACTCAACCTTTAAATCGGAAATATACATATTTTCTCTCCTTGCTATAGCAATCTTTAATAGTATCCTAATGATACCACATCCGTCTCCCGATTGCAATGCAAAGCCATCCGAAAAACAAAAAAAACCTGCAAAATTTTGCAGGTTTTTTATTGGTTTAATTTGAAATTATCTCTTCTTTGCAACTACGAGAGCGCCAAGACCGGTGATAGCAGCCACTGCGTAAGCGATAACAGAGATATCAGCGGTAGTGGTGATATCGTCAACGAACTGTGCGCTGTCAAGGACAAAGTAAATATCTCCGGCAGGCTCGTTGGGAAGGGGAGACCAAGCACCGAATCTGATGTCGATGTTAAGTCTGTCTGCATTTGTAACATCAGCGGAGTAAGCGCTCAAAGGCCAATAAATGAAGCCCTTAAAGCCGGCAGGAACGATAACGGCTGCTGTGCTGTTGCCGCTCATTCCGCCTTCACCGGTATTAACGGTAGGCTTGCTTCCATCGGTAGCTACAAGAACACACTGCGAGCTATCAAATACGTTTGCACCACCAAAGTTAAGTCTGAAGGAAAGCTCAACATCACTGCCGGTAGTATCCATGTAGATTCTGAAATACTGGTCAGTCGTGCCGTTCTTGATGGCAGCAACTACATCGGCGTCGGTAATGTGGAAATCACATACAGCAGCGGTGCGAACACATTCAACCTTAACACCGTTGCCGTCGTTTCCTGAAACTGCGGAAATCGAAGGTGCGGAAAGGCCATAGCTTGCAAGACCTGCGTTCCAGCCCATGAAGGTGGAAATATCGGTTGCATCAAAGCCACTAACAAGAGTTTCTGCAGCAAAAGCAGTCAAACTAAAGCAAGCCATCATTACTGCAAGAAGGATTGTGATGATCTTTTTCATAATGATAATCTCCTTTATATAATTATTTGTTGCTACCATTATATCCCCCTCCGCTGGAATTTGTCAATACTTTATTCATAAATTATTATTAAATTTCTCCTAATGTGCGATTTTTACCGTGATATACAGCATTCATAATAAAAAAGGATCGCAACAAAATGAAGCGATCCTTTAAGAGTTTTGTCCTTTAAGCTTATTGATTAAAATGCAAGCATCTCGAATATCTTTGCCTTAACCGCGTCCACGCAACCGTCAAGGGGAAGCTTAACTGCAAAGGATTTATCCCTTGCGGTAAACTCGCAGACGTTTTCCTTGTTGTTACGGGGGCTGACTATTATGCGCAGAGGAACACCCAGCAGGTCGGCATCCGAGAACATAAAGCCCGCGCTTACCGTTCTGTCGTCGTAGATGACCTCTACGCCCGCCTTCTGAAGCTGCTGATAAAGCCTGTCAGCGTTTTCCTTAACGAGGGGATCGTCTGCGCGCATGGCGCAAAGGTGAACCTGCCAGGGAGCAATACTCATGGGCCAGATGGGGCCGTAATCATCGTGATGCACCTCGCATACCGAAGCGGCAAGTCTGCCCACGCCTATGCCGTAGCAGCCCATGATGGGGTTGTGGCTTATGCCGTCCGCATCAAGATAGGTCATATCCATGCTCTTGGTGTACTTGGTGCCAAGCTGGAAGATGTTGCCCACCTCTATGCCGCGGCTGATGGTTATTGCATGCTTGCCACACACCGGGCATATTCCTCCCTGAACCACCTTGGAGGCATCCACGAATTTTACGCCCGAAGCGTCACGGGAGATATCAAAGCCCGTATAGTGGTAGTCCTCCTTGTTGGCTCCGCAGATAAGATTGTTGGTATTCTCAAGGCTTACGTCGTAAAGCACGGTGCCCTTGAAGGCATCAAGACCGCAGGGGCCGATAAAGCCTGCAATAAGTCCGCTGCTTTGGTCAAGATTTGCAGGGAAGATATCCGACCCAACTATGTTTTTAAGCTTTGCCTCGTTTACCTCGTAGTCGCCGCGGAGGAACAATACCACAAGTCCGTCGTCGGTCTCCTTGCGGTAAACCACCGCCTTGCAGGTCCTTGCTGCCTCACTGCCAAGGAAGGAGGCAACCTCCTCAATGGTGTGCTGGTTGGGTGTATGCACCAAGGTAAGGGGGGCGCTTTGCTCGTCGCGCTTATTCTCCACAATGGTCTGCGCCGCCTCCATATTTGCGCGGTATCCGCACTCGGGGCAGATGACGATGGAATCCTCACCGATGGGACACAGCAGCATAAACTCGTGGGATACGCTTCCGCCCATCATGCCGGAATCCGACTTAACAGACACCACCTCGGGCACACCTGCGCGGGCAAACACACGCTCATACGCCTCGTGGCAACGTTTATAATACTGCTCAAGATCCTCCTGCGAGGTGTGGAAGGAATAGGCATCCTTCATGGTGAACTCGCGCACGCGGATAAGACCGCCGCGGGGACGTGCCTCGTCGCGGAACTTGGTCTGGATCTGATATATCATAAAGGGATATTTCAAATAGCTCTGTCCGTACTCGCGAACAAGGTGGACCGCCGCCTCCTCGTGAGTCATACCAAGAAGCATCTTGTTGCCGTTACGGTCGGTAAAGCGCAGAAGCTCGCTTCCCACGCTTTCATACCTGCCCGACTCCTCCCAAAGGGATGCGGGCATTACCACGGGGAACATTACCTCCTGGCCGTCAATTGCGTCCATCTCCTCGCGGATGATGTTTTCGATCTTCCTCAAAATGCGCTTCATGGGCATAAAGGAAGAAAAGATTCCGTTGGCTACGTACTTGATGTATGCGCCGCGCACCATCAAGGCATGACTGTCGATACTGCAGTCGGCGGGTCTTTCCTTAAAGCGCTCGCCCACAAGGTTTGCAAGTTTCATTATATTCACTCCTAAAAAATAATTTATAAAATAAAAAGCCCCGAGCAAAATGCCCAGGGCGAATATGCATCCGCGGTACCACCTGTATTCGGATATTTCTATCCGCACTTGATCATGCTCTGTAACGGGAGCGCCCGCCGCGTTCTTCGCGGTGGCTCCAAGACGGGTCGCGGCTACCGCTTAAGGGCTTGCACCTTCCGCCCTCTCTCTTAAAAGCATTATTCCGCTTGCTTCTCTTCAACGCCTTATTCATCTTATCTAATCCTACCACCTAAGCGCGATTTTGTCAACCCGCTAATTAAAAATCAGCATATTTATACGTTTTATTTGACAAATCCCCCCACAGAGATATATAATGTTAAAAAATCAAGATGTTTCTTCAGGGTTGGGTGCGATTCCCTACCGGCGGTAACAGCCCGCTAACGCATTTTTGCGCCGAATCGGTGAAATTCCGATGCCGACGGTACAGTCCGGATGAAAGAAGATATGTTTATCTCGCCCTGCATTTTTGCGGGGCTTTTTAAATTCAAGGCATATCTTAAAAGAGGTCAACAATGAAACAAATAAACGCCACTCGCCGCCTGACGGTGACCGCCATCCTGGCGGCAATGGCAATACTGCTATCCTTCTTCCCTAAATTCAAGCTTCCCTTTATGCCAAGCTTTATCTCCCTTGATTTTGCAGATCTCCCCGCCCTTATAGGCTCCTTTGCATTGGGCCCGATAAGCGGAGTTGTGATCTGCCTTGTGAAAAATCTCATCGGACTCTTTGACTCCATGACGGGCGGCGTGGGTGAGCTCTCCAACTTCCTTATAAGCGCCTCCTTCGTGCTGGTGGCAGGTCTTGTCTATAAATATAAGCACGACCGCATCGGCGCCCTCATCGGCTCGGTGGCAGGCGCTCTCGTGTGCGCCGTTTTAAGCATTTTTGCAAACTATTACCTTGTCTATCCCATTTATTTTAATATTATGAGCCGCGATGCAGTGCTTGGCATGTATAAGGCACTCAACCCAAGCGTCACCACCCTTTGGGATGCCCTTCTGTGGTTTAACGCCCCCTTTACCCTTGCGCGCGAGCTGCTTAACGCCCTTATAACCTTCCTTATCTACAAGCGCATCGCTCCCCTGCTCAAGGGCAGAAAAAGGGATGCGTAAAACAAGACCTCAGTGGTTAAGCGGGCACACCACCGCCTCAAAATATCAACAAAAAGCACCTGTCCGAGGCTCTTCTTTCTCGCAGGTGCTTATTTTATATTGATATCCTACAGGTCGTCGGCGTCCTGTTGGGGCATTCCGCCGTCCTCGGGGTTGCCCGTGTACGACCCCAGCACGTCACTTTTTATATCCCCCTTGCCCCCCTTCATTTTTTCCATCACGGCGCTTTTTGTCGATTTTTGTCTGTTTTTGCTCTTTTTTGTCATGTCCTGCTCCTTTTTATTGCTTCTTGTCCGCAACTAATGCGTCATCATAAGTAATTATTTGCTTATATCGGTGGAAATATTCCGGCCTTTGTGATATAATAGAGCTATAAATAAACTAGGAGTGAATCCATATGGCATACGAGCAAAAAAAGATATCCACCCTTTCAAACGGCGATTCCTTTGAGGGCTTTCTCATAGTCAAAAGCATTGCGGTCAAAACAGGCTCGACCGGAAAGAATTACGTTGACCTTACCCTTGCCGACGATATGGGCAGCATCAACGCCAAGATATGGGACTATTACGAGGCCTTAAGCAGAATAAATCAAAACGATCTTATAAAGGTGCGCGGCACGGTCACCGTGTGGCAAAACGTACTGCAATTAAGAATAGAAAAGGTGCGTCTTGCCACCGCCGAGGATCCCGCCCGTATTGAGGATTTCGTCCCAAGCGCCCCCGAAAGCGGCGAGGATATGCTTGCCGCGGTCAAGGCTTATGCGGAAAAAATAACCGATCACGACCTTTCGGCCATCGTTGATTACGTGCTCAAAAAATACGAGCAGCCCCTTGTTTATTGGCCCGCCGCAATGGCAAACCACCACTCGGTGCGCTCGGGTCTGCTCTATCACACCCTCACCATGCTTCGCTCGGGCGAGGCTCTGTGCGGGGTGTACACCGACCTTGATACCGATTGGGTATACGCAGGTGTCATTTTGCACGACATACAAAAAATTGAGGAGCTTGGCAGTAACGAGCTTGGGCTGGTGAGCGACTACACCCGCGACGGACTTCTGCTTGGACATATCATACAGTGCACGCTGCTTATCGCCGAGGCGGGTAAAGCGGTAAATGCCGACCCCGAGACCGTGGCTCTGCTTCAGCACATGATAACCGCACACCACTACGAGCCCGAATACGGCTCTCCCCGCAGACCCATGTTCCCCGAGGCCGAGCTGCTGCATTATCTTGATATAATCGATGCCCGCATGTACGACTTCCGCAAGGCGCTTGCCGACGTAAGCGAGGGCGGCTTCTCGGAAAAGCAATGGCTGCTTCACAACAGAAGACTCTATAAACGCAATAAAAAGAACTGATTTTTTTACTAAAGAGGTAATATTATGAGCTTTAATAACTACGAATACAAAAGGGTGGAGCTTTGCCCCATCGACAAAAGCATCACCGAGCTTCCCGAGAGGATAAAGGCTGCCAAAAGCGCCGCCGAGGCACTTGAGCTTTACGGCAGATACGAGGCCTTCCGCGAGCATCTTTACACCATGTACTGCCTTGCTTATATAAGGTATTCCATCAATACTCATGACGATTTCTACGCCAAGGAAAACGAGTATTACAATCTTAATCTCCCCCGTCACGACGAGGTGGCAAACGCGGTA
>JAFXDC010000011.1 GCA_017516345.1 Clostridia bacterium
CGCTGATATCTCTGTAGTACTCTACGCTATCACCGCTCTTGCAGGTGCAGGCGCAGTAGTAGCCATTAAGAGAAAGAAAGCATAATTAACGCATAACACATATCACCCGCGAGGCTCTCGCGGGTGATTTTTTTATTTTGCCCTGCGGGGCGCGCCCGCGCGCCTCGCCTTCGGCATCGGCGCGCTGCGCCTTGCGCTTCGCGCAAGGGGGCGGCTTTCACCGCCTTGGGCGCGCATCTGTCCCCGAGGCGGTATGCAAAAGAAGAGTGAAAATTGCGTATTTGTCTGTTTTCTCCGCGCCCGCGGGCGCATCCTTACGGATGCACCCGCGACGCGCTTGCACGCGTGCTTGCGCACTACTTGTGCAAGCGCTTTCGCTCCTTCGGAGCGAGGGCGCGCGAAGGTATTTGGGTGGTATATAACAGAAGATAGAATATAGGGTATTTGCATGCTTTAGTGCTTCTTGCGCCAAGGGCGCAAGTGAAGTTGCCTTCGGCAGTGAAGTTTTCGTTTTTTTGTAAAAACGCAAGATGCGCCCCTGCGGGGCGCGGGCGAGGATAATTATAGTTATTAGTCCTTGAAATTTGGGGACAAGTGTGATATAATCATAATTACAGACGTATACTATTACATTGGGAGTCACAAAGGAACATGCTTTATTGTCCTATCGCAAGCGGATCCAAGGGAAATTGCCACTTGATCAAGGGTGAGGATACCATAATACTTATAGATGCGGGAACCACCGCAAAGAACATAATCGCCCAGCTTGACACACTTGGGGTGGAGCCTGCCGACGTAAGCGGCATTTTTGTTACCCACGAGCACATCGATCACATTTCCGCCCTTGACGTGCTTTGGCGCAGGCATGGGATACCCGTCTACTGCAACCTTGGCACCATGGAGGGGATAAAAAAGAGGTTTCCCGCCCTTGGAAGCGAGGCGTTCAGGCTTTTTGTAAGCGACGAGGAGCTTATAATAAATGAATTTTCCCTTATGCCCTTCAGGACACCGCACGACGCGGCGGAATCGGTGGGGTACGCCGTCAGGTGCGCGGATAAAAAGCTTACCGTAGCCACCGATATCGGATATATGACCCCTAACGTATATAAAAATCTTCAGGGAGCACAGCTTGTGGCGCTTGAGAGCAATCACGACCGCGACATGCTGATAAACGGGCCGTATCCGTTCAGCCTTAAGCGCAGAATAATGGGTCACAGCGGGCATTTAAGCAACGAGGAGTGCGCCTGCACCCTTGCGCGGCTTGCGGAAAACGGGCTCAGGCAGGCGGTGCTTTGCCATCTGTCCCAGGAAAACAACACCCCCACCCTTGCAAGCAGAACGGCGGAGCGTCATCTTGCGGACGTAGGGTGCGAGGGCTTACCGATAGATATAGCTTATCAGGAAAAACGGGGAGCCGTGTATGTGATATCCCCATAATTATAAACAATATCGAAAGGAATGGCATTATGGATTACGTAAAAGAGTACGAATTATGGCTTGAAAAGGTGAATGAGGCGGATAGGCAGGAGCTTCTTGCGCTTGACGAGAAGGAAAAGAAGGAAAGCTTTTATACCTCACTTGAGTTTGGTACTGCCGGTATGCGCGGCATACTGCGTCTTGGCACCAACGGAATGAACGACTACACCGTCGGCAGAGCCACCGTTGGTCTTGCAAAGTACGTGGTAAGCTGTAACAAGCAGAGCGAGGGCGTGGTAATAAGCTACGATTCCCGCATCAAAAGCGCAGAATTTGCCCGTCTTACCGCATGCATTCTTGCGGCATTCGGTGTAACGTCGTATCTTTACGACGAGCTTCGTCCCGTACCCCTTCTGTCCTTTGGAGTGCGCCACTATAAGGCCTTTGCGGGAGTAATGATAACCGCAAGTCATAATCCCAAGGAGTATAACGGTTATAAGGTATACGGTGAGGATGGCGCTCAGCTTTCACTTGAGCCCGCGGCGGCAATGCTGGAGCTTATAAATAAAGAGAGCTATTTTGATATTCCGGTCGCGGATTTTGAAGCCTCCTGCAAGGAGGGCACCATTAAGGTGGTGGGCAAGGAGCTTGACGATGCATATTTTGATGCGGTCATGCCCCTTATGGACATGAAGGTCATAAACGCCTGCGCCGACCTGAAGATAGTATACACCCCCATTCACGGCTCGGGCTGCAAGCCTGTTTGTCGCGCATTTGAGCTGATGGGACTTAAGGGAGTGCATCTGCTTGAGTCTCAGCGCGACCCCGACGGCTACTTCAGCACCGTAAAGAGCCCCAACCCCGAGAATATCGAGGCGCTCACCCTTGCAATAGAGAAGGCCAGGGAGATAAACGCCGACCTTGTAATAGGCACCGACCCCGACTGCGACCGTATGGGAGTTGCAGTGCGCAACAAGCAGGGCGAGTACGTTGCCCTTACGGGAAATCAGACCGGATGCATAATGCTGGAGAGCTTGCTTGCCACCATGAAGGCAAACGGCAGTCTGCCCCAGAACGGTGCAGTAATAAAGACCATAGTAACAAGTGAGCTGGTGCGCGCCATTGCAAGCGCGTACGGAGCACAGACCGTAGAGGTGCTTACCGGCTTTAAGTTTATAGGTGAGAAGATAAAGCAATACGAGGAGACCGGAAGCAACACATATCTGTTTGGCTTTGAGGAGAGCTACGGATATCTGCTTGGAACTCACGCCCGCGACAAGGACGGAGTTATCGCCTCCATGCTGCTTGCGCAGACCGCATGTCGCCTTGCCGCAGAGGGCAAGACCCTGCTTGACGGACTTGAGGATATCTATGAAAAATACGGCTGTTACCTTGAAAAGACCATATCCTTCACCCTTTCGGGCATTGAGGGCATGCAGAAGATAAAGGACACCATGGATCGCCTTGCCAAGCAGAGCATTGAGAGCATAGGCGAGCAGAGGGTGGTTGCAATGCGCAACTATAACACCAAGGAGCGCAATGAGGGCGGCAAGATCACGGTAATGGATCTGCCCAAGAGCAACGTGCTTTACTACGAGCTGGAAAACGGCTGGGCGTGCGTGCGTCCCTCGGGAACAGAGCCCAAGCTCAAGGTATATATCGGAGTAAAGGGCGCATGTATAAGCTGCGCCAAAAAGGCTCTTGCCGATGCCGAAGCGGCGCTTAACGAGATCGTTGGCTTATGATGAAGGATAACGTGTGGATCGCGGGCGCGGGAGTGTCTGCGCTGGGTGTGGCGGGCATCATCTGCGCAGTAATTATAAACGACGCTTGGGCTGTGCTTTTGCTTATAGCATCCTTGTTTCTGCTTTTTGCCGGAGGATATCTCGCAACGCTGTTGGCGGCCATCAAGGGTAAGAAGCAGAGCAAGCACACAGTGCGATTTATTGCGGTGACGGGAATAGCTCAGCTGATGATAAGTGCCATCCCTGTGTTTCTTGTGCTTTACAGCGCTATTGCGCTTTTGATAGGTGCGGTGGTGCTCTGGCACAAAAAGGGTAAGCAAAAGGGTGAGCTTGGAGCCATGATATGCTCTGTTGCATTTGCTTCTGCCGCGGCGGCGTGGTCGTATTTCATCTTTGGCGGATTGCTTATATAATAATTAAGAGCGGGACGGCTTTTAGTCCTGCTCTTTTTTCGCGCCCTCCCGCC
>JAFXDC010000002.1 GCA_017516345.1 Clostridia bacterium
AAAAGCATATAGTGAAATGTTTTGCTTTTGCAAAACGTGAAATAATGTGCTAACGCACATTGTGAAATATCTCGCCTGCTCGATGTGAAATGAAATTTGCCCACGTCCGCGCAAGCGGACATTTCACATTTGCGTCAGCAAATATTTCACCGTGAAGCGATTTCACTTGCCCGTAAGGGCAAATTTCGTTGCGTACCTGCTCTACGGCAGGTACGCATGACCGTCCTTTTTTCTATTCGGTTTTTACAGTCAGTAATTTCGTGCCAAGCTCTGCAGCCTTTTTTATTCCGTCGGTCAGGTTGTCGCCATTTATCAACAAGCCCCCCACAAGATCGGAGGATGAGATTATGGGTATAACGTAATGCGGAATATCATCCTTGGTAAAGCTTACGGCGCGCCGCTCGCTCAGCATGGAGCGTATCTCCTCATCAATTGCAGTATCCTTGACCGAGGACAGCTTGCCGCATGCGGCAACTATGCTTTCACCGTCGAAAATATAACCCGATACGCCGTATACTCCGTAAAATGCATCCAAAAAATCCTGCGCCACTTGCGCCAGCCTGCTTATGGCTGAATACTTCTTCAGCATTATTCCGTCCTTGTCGGTAAATATCTCAAGCGGATCACCCTCTCTTATCCTCATCGTTCTTCTAATCTCTTTCGGAATAACCACACGGCCAAGGTCGTCGATCCTTCTCACAATTCCCGTTGCTTTCATATATAAAAACTCCTTGTTTTACAAATTTGTACTGTTAGTATCTGTAAAACAAGGAGATTTATACTTCATAAAGCCGTCTTTTATTGATTGCGGTAGACTGATGGAGTCGTACCCTCTATTTCTGAAAATTTGCGGTTAAAAACACGCAACGAAAGAAAGCCACATTCCAAGGCAATTTCAGTAATTGTTTTTCCGGTAGTTTTCAAAAGCTTTTTACTTTCTTGTATGCGCAAATAGTTTACATACTGATTGTACGTTATCCCTATGCTTTTCTTGAAAAGTTTGGAAATATATGCATAATCAAAACCCACAGATGCTGACGCATCATAAAGCAGACATTTTTGCTTATAGTTTTCATTTACATACAGTAGTACTGATACAACTTTATCTTGTGAAAACAAATTCTTTTTTTCTGCGTATGTTCTTTCCTTATCAAATTCTCCGCAAATCTCATAAGCAGCTGAACGATAAAGAAACGGATTATCAACAGTTTTTTGTGACCATGCAAACTCAAACAAGTTATCTGTTGGAATAAAATTTCCGCTTCCATAATAATCCGGAACAAGATCCGGAGAAAAAATACATATATTGTGTGCACTGTTTTCAATTGCTCTATAGGAATGATATTGAAACGGAAAGATCAATACTGCCTGACCCGACTTCAGAATATATGTCCGTTTGTCAATCACAACCTCAGAAGTACCTCTGGTTTGCATGTATAATTCAAATGAGCGATGAATATGGGACATGAAAGAAAAATTTTGTCCGCTGAAAATTCTGAATTCCTCCTCATTAAATGAGTGTTCTTTTTCAAAAAACATAATATCATACACCTATTAAGACTAATTTTGTCTTATATTGTACCACAAAAGGCATAGAACATCAACGTAAAATTTTATATAATCAAAACATCAAAAAACGAAAGGAGTATTCCTATGAATAAAACAAAAAAAGCACTTATTGTATACGGTGGCTGGGAAGGTCATGATCCCTGTGGCGTTGCGAACGTATTTGCAGAAATCCTCGAAAAGGAAAATTTTGCGGTAACAAAATCGGATTCCCTTGATGCTTTTCTGACCGATTTAACAAAGTATGACCTCATTGTACCTATTTGGACAATGGGTGCTTTGACATCAGAACAAGAAAACAACGTGTGTGCGGCAATTGCAGCAGGTACGGGCATTGCTGGTTGCCACGGCGGAATGTGCGATGCTTTCAGAAACAACACAAATTGGCAATTTATGACCGGTGCCCAGTGGGTCGCACATCCGGGAAATGGAGATGTAACCTACGAAGTCAATATCAATAAAGCTTCTTCCAGTTCTCTTGTAGAAGGCATTGATGATTTTACGGTCACAAGTGAGCAATATTATATTCACATTGATCCTGCTGTTGATGTTCTTGCAACCACCACTTTTACCTATCTTGGTAATCACACTGTCAACGGCAAAATCACTGTTCCCGTAGCATTTACAAAACGTTGGGGACAGGGGAAAGTATATTATAACAGTTTGGGACACAACCGACATATTTTTGACATTCCTCAGGTTAGAGAAATGATGCGTCGCGGTTTCCTATACGCAGCAAGATGAAATGGGGGCGTAATGTTATGAAAATAGGAATTGTGGGTTGCGGAAACATAAGCGATATCTATCTGAAGAATCTCACAACGGTGTTCGAAAACACAGCGGTTTATGCCGTGTGCGATCTGGATGCCACGAAGGCAAACGCACAGGCGCAAAAGTATCAGATAGAAAAAGTTTTGCCTTTGGATGAAATGCTTGCAGACCCGGAAATTGACATTGTACTGAATATCACAACCCCTAAAACGCATTACGATATTTGTAAAAAGGCGTTGCTTGCGGGCAAACACGTATATGTTGAAAAACCTCTCTCTATTTCTTACTGTGAGGGCAAAGAATTGTTATCCATTGCAAAAGAAAAAGGTCTGTATATCGGCGGTGCGCCCGATACGTTTTTGGGTGCAGGCCTTCAGACTGCAATAAAACTGATAAAAGAGGGCGCAATTGGCAAGCCGGTAGGTGGTGCGGCATATATGATGTGTTCCGGTCATGAAAGCTGGCATCCTTCTCCTGAATTTTACTATGATATCGGCGGTGGTCCTCTGTTTGATATGGGGCCCTATTATATCACGGCTTTGGTGCGGTTGTTGGGTCCTGTAAAAAGCGTATACGCTGTGGGAACAAAGGCGTTTGCGGAAAGAACAATCACAAGCAAACCTAAATTCGGACAAAAAATCCCCGTTAAGGTCGATACGCACAATGTGGGTATCCTTTCCTTTGAAAATGGCGCAGTTGTTACTCTGGTAACAAGCTTTGATGTTGTAGTACACACCATGCCAAATATTCAAATCTATGGCACAGAGGGAAGTGTGAAAGTCCCTGATCCTAATACGTTTGGCGGCTCTGTTCAACTGGCTACACGGCAAGAACGACAATTCACCGACGTACCGCTTGTCAGCAAGTACAGTGAAAATTCGCGCGGAATCGGCATTTCCGAAATGGTTCTTGCCATTAACGAAAACCGAACAAACAATGCCTCGGGAGAACTTGCACTGCACGTACTTGAAATTATGGAAGCATTTTTAAAAAGTTCAAAAAGTGGAGCACCTGTTATTATTGAGAGCGCTCCGTCAGCCGAAATCGCATTGGATTGGGATGCTGAGATTGGCAAATTAAAAACGAAGAACTGATTTAAAAAGCGAGGGGAAATTCCCCTCGCTTTTGCTATGTATAAAAACCGCCCAAAAACCCGATTTTGACACCCTTGCGTTCAATAGGGCATACTAGTGAAAATCCCAGTGTTTATGCGTGTTTAAGGCGGTTTGCGCTATTATAACACAAGCCTCGATCCTTCTCACAATTCCCGTTGCTTTCATATATAAAAACTCCTTGTTTTACAAATTTGTACTGTTAGTATCTGTAAAACAAGGAGATTTATACTTGTAATCACTCGAAGATTTCTTTAAGCGATTTCATTTTTTCGGAATCGGGTATTTCAAATAAATGCGGTGTTTTTCCAAGAGCTTGGCTTTTGCTTTCGCCCATAGGATGATATGGCAACAGCTCAATTTTTTCAGGAGTTCCGCACTCATCTAAAAATTCTTTTATTTTCCTCATTTCGTCAATGTTGTCATTAACGGATGGAATAATCGGAATGCGAACCCAAATTTTAACGCCCACAGAAAAAAGTTTTTTCAAATTCTCTAAAATCAGTTTGTTGCTCACACCTGTATACTTCTGGTGCTTTTCGGGGTTAAAAAGCTTAATGTCGTAAAGGAATAAATCGGTATACGGCATTACTTTTTCAAAATTCCCAAACGGCACGTAACCTGCGGTGTCGACGACAGTATGTATGCCTTTTTCTTTGCACATTTTGAGTACTTCTGCCAATGGCTCAATTTGCGTCATACACTCGCCACCCGAAAAAGTAACACCGCCTTTTTTGCCGTAAAAAGCAACGTCTTTTTGGATTTGGTCGTATAATTCCCGTGCGGTGCACTCACGACCTGCAACCTCTCTTGCGCCTGTCGGACAGTTTTTGGCACACGCACCGCAAACGATACAAGTTTCTTTATCACAAGCCTTGCAAATTCCACACCCAATACACTTTTCCTTATAAAACAAAAGTTCTTTTTGATAGCTTTGCGTTTCGGGATTGTGACACCACTTGCAACGAAGTGGACAACCTTTGAAAAACACAGTTGTTCTGACACCGGGACCGTCGTGCATACAAAAACGTTGAATATCGCTGATAATCATCAAAGATCACTTCCTGTCTGCGCGATGATCATATTCTGCCATTCCCGATTCAACGTAACAAAACGAGCATTCCAGCCGGACACACGCACCGATAGATTCTGGTATTCTTCCGGATGCTTCTGTGCTTTTTTCAGCAGCCCTGTATCGGCAATATCAAGCTGCATAAAATGCCCGCCAAGTGTAACAAACCCCTTAATCAAAGAACTTATCGCCTCAACGCCGTTTTCACCATTGACAGAAGACGGTAACAATTTAATATCAAGTGCCGCACCCGATACGGTGCGCTTCAAATCCGCCTTGCAATACGATTTGATAATAGCGGTTGCCCCTTCTTTATCGGTGCCGGGAGTTGGCGAGAAATTTCCTGCTAACACGTTGTGTGCTTTCTTGCCGTAGGGGGTTGCCATGCGCAGCTCGGACCAATCTAATTGTCTGCCAAAGGTGCTAATCCCTGCGGGGGTTTTATATCCGCTTTCCAAATTATCGCAAATATCGGAAAAATCGCTTATGATGTTTTTTGCAATAATATCTACTTCGTCATTATCGTTCCCAAAATAAGAATACTTATTAAGAGCATATTGCCGAAGTGTTTCGTTATCTTCCCAGTTGTTCTTCAATAATCGCATCATTTCGGCAAATGACACCTTTCGCTCATCAAAAACCAGTTTCTTTATGGCATACAGACTGTTAACGACATCGGGCAAACCGCCTATATGCGGTGAAGCAACATTATACACAGGACCGCCCTCAAGATACGAATGTCCCTTTTCAATACAGCCTTGCTCAAAAAGAGAAACTACCGTACAAGGCATATCCGGCGCCCACTTCCATTCTTTCGTAGGTACTGCGGTATATATAAATCTACTCGCGTTTCTTGTGGCGATTATTTCTTCTACCTCGGATCGCAAATCATTAACAAAGGCATCGTACAAAGATTCAAAATCCGCAAAGCAAACTTTTGTGCCGTAGTTATCAAAGGTTCTTTGCTGCAAAATTTGCAAACTATCGAAAGGAATATACGTAAAAAACGTTTTACCCGGAATTTGTATTTCCCAGCAACCATCATTGGCGAATTTTCTTGCCTCTTTCAGTTCATAGCCGTAATCAGTAAGCGAGTCAATTATCAAATCCTCGTTATATACAGCAACAACACCGCCACCGTAGCGTATAACTTCGGCAATGCGTTTAAGCAGTTTCTTGTCGGTGTTTTTATTGATACGAACGGTAGTAGGGAAGTCACTGATACCCAATTCTTCCAATATATCCAAAACAAGATAAGTAACAGTATTGGTTACTTCTTTTCCATTTTCGTCCACACCGGCAAGCAAAATGTTTTGATAATGCTGCGCATCTCCGCTTCCATAATTGCCTCCCTTTACCCATTCGCAACCCTTTATAAAAAAGTGCGCCAGTATTTCTCTTGCCTCGTCAAGCGTCAGCATACCGTCAGCAAGATCTTTTTCCAAATAATCGCCCAAAAGCCAATCAATTCTGCCGATTCCCGGCCAGTTTCCGCAAAGACGCACAAACGCAAATGTAAACCAAATACTTTGTACTGCCTCGTAAAAATTCTTTGCAGGCTCAAAAGGAACATTTTTCAGATTCTCGTAATTTGCACGGTATTCAGGCTTGTTTTTTAATTGCTCCAAATATCTTTCGTGCCACATTTTCATACACTGAAGACAATGTATACAGCTTTGAATAAAGGGTTCTTTTTCGGTTCCCTTGTATTTTTTTAATGCATCTTCTGCTTGCTTTTGAATATGATTTACACCTTTTTTAATAACGGTCTCAAAGTCGATGGTCAAATGACTGATCGAACTTGAAAATACAGGTTTTCCTCCAAAGTCAGCAGGAATATTATGGGATATTGCCATACCCAAAGTCGCAGAACCACTTATCTTTTCTCCGTCACAAATACGGATGGGCGCAGTTTTTGAAATGCGTTCGATAACAGCATCGTATTTTTGAAGTGGAGATAAATTTTGGAACCCTTTATAATCGTCCATCGAAACAGCAGGCGTACTCCACGTTTCCAAGCCGTATTTGTGATTTAAAGAGTCAAAAGCAAATTTTCTTGTTTCTTCACATAGCCTTATCGGTCTTTTACCGTTCACTGCAAAAAAATCCATAATCCCTCACCTCACAACCATTATAGCAAATAAAACTATTAAAATCTATTGAAAATACTACTTATTTTTAGTACAATACTATTGAGGTGGGAATATGCAAATTGAAAAGATTGTTATTGAATATGTAAAAAAGAACGGGTTTACCTCTACTTTGTGCGATGGTGTTTGTCACACAAAAGTATTGCCGTATTTGTCGGTGGTACAGGCAGTGGAAGGTTCTTATGATATACAACTTGACAATGGCAGAACTTATAATACCGGAAGCGGTGGCTTTTTTATAGCGCCGTCAAATGTACAGCAACGAATTGTCCATAACACAGACCCTGCAAGTAAAAAAATGATTTGTCGTTGGATTTTTATAAAAATCAAAATCAACGATGTTTACAGCTTTGATGAAAAATTTAGTTTTCCAACTATTTTGCCCCAAAATATAAAGTCGGATATGAATGCGGTTTTTGACAGATTGTTTTGTGCCGATAACACGTTTGACGAATATATTTGTTATTACGAAATAATTAAACTGCTTTCTTTGGTCGCAAACGAAAAAGAGGAAATTTTACCTGCGTATATGGAGCAAGCATTATGTTATATAAAAGATAACTACAGTAAAAAAATATCAATTGAAGATATTGCAAAGCAAGCGCATCTTTCTTCCTCACATTTGTTTGCGGTTTTTAAGAAACAAATGGGTGTTTCCCCCATTTCATTTCTCAATAGTTATCGAATGTCTATAGCAGCAGAGCTGCTGCAAGGAACGGCAAAGTACATTAACCAAATAGCATCAGAGGTAGGCATCGACGACTCAATATATTTTAACAAGATGTTCAAAAAGCATTATCAGATGTCACCAACGGAATACCGTAACTGTTATATAACAAAAGCGAGGTGAATCCCCCCCGCTTTTGCTATGTATAAAAACCGCCCAAAAACCCGTTTTTGACATCCTTGCGTTCAATAGGGCAAACTAGTGAAAAACCCAGCGTTTATGCGTGTTTAAGGCGGTTTGCCCTATTATAACACTAGCCTCTATCCTTCTCACAATTCCAGTTGCTTTCATATATACATTTCTCCTTATCACATTTCGTAGGGGACGGCGCCCTCGACGTCCCGTTTGAAATTTGAACAATCGTTACGGGCTGTCGTGGGCGCCGTCTCCTACCATAAAATTTCAAATCGTGATGTTAGTATTTGTAAACTCACGGAGATTATACCGCAGAATTGACTTCTGAACATAATTATGTTATTATCTATTAAACACTTGTCAGGAGGCGCGTATGAATACTTTTTTGAACGTGTGCTATTGTGAGGAGCATAATCAACATCTTGATATTTATTTACCCGAATGTGAAAGCTTTCCCGTGTTTGTTTACTTCCACGGCGGTGGTCTTGAGGCGGGAGATAAGGCACACCAATCCTTATTATACAGATATCTTACCGACCACGGTGTGGCGGTGGTTGCTCCGAATTACCGAATGTATCCTGCCGCACATTATCCGGACTTTTTAGTAGATAGCGCAAAAGCAGTCTCCTGGACCTTAAAGAATATAGGCATATACGGAAACGCCACCGAAATATATGTAGGCGGTAGCTCTGCGGGCGGATATATTTCGCAAATGCTGTGCTTTGATGAATCGTGGCTTTCGGTGCACGAGATAAAGCCTTCCGATATTGCGGGGTATGTACATGATGCAGGACAACCCACCTGTCACTTTAACGTGTTGCGTGAGCGAGGAATAGACTCAAGACGAGTTGTCATTGATGAAGCGTCGCCGCTTTACTACGTTGATGACCGACAAAGCTATTCGCCAATGCTTATCATCGTTTCCGACAATGATATGGAGAATCGTTACGAGCAGACCATGCTGCTTGTATCCACATTGAAGCATTTTGGCCACACCGAAAATGTAAAGCTTAAGGTTATGCACGGAACACATTGCGCATATATTGGAGCAGTCGATGAGAATGGTGACAACGTTTTGGGAAAACTGGTTCTGGAATTAATACATAAGTAAAAAAGGGCTCAGCGGAGTGAATTTCACTCCGCTGTTGTTTTATGCTTTTTAATTATGCAGTGCCGGGCACCGAGGGCTTGTAAACAGGCGTCAAGGTATGAGGCTGTTTTTCGATATCAGCCGGCGCCATTTACATTTATTATTGCAATTGATCAAATATTATGTTAAACTATCAACGTCATAGAAGCAGGACCTATTTTGGATATCGTAAGGAGAAAAGCAATGCTTTTTATAAGCGTAGAGGATTTTTACGACAAAGCAAAAAACGAGCAACGTCTGACAAGGGAGCAGGAGAAGAGACTTTATCTAAAAATGAGGGCGGGGGAGGGCGAGGCAAGGGTGCTTTTACTGAAAAGCTATCTTCCCTTTATTGCTTCCTTTATTAAAAGATCGCCCGAGAGCATCCGCACGCTGGACACGGTCTACCGTTGTATAGCGGCGCTTGAGCGGTGTGCAGACGGCTTTGATTTCTCTCAGGACTTCGAGAGCTTTGTGCACCGTCTATCATTTTATCTGAGAAGCTGTATAGTGGGTGCTATAGCGGATAAGAACTGAGGTATTTCTGATGCATTTACAGACAAAGGCGTTTAATATGACTTTATATTATAAAAAACGATTGGAGGATGTAATATGAAGCGTTCCGAGATAAATAAGGCTTTAAGGGAGCTTGAGGCAATGTGTCAAAGGTATAATTGCTATCTGCCGCCGTTTTGTCACTTTACCCCCGAGCAGTGGCAGCACTTGGGCCATGAATACGATGAGGTAAGGGATTGCATGCTGGGTTGGGACATCACCGACTACGGTCTGGGGAATTTTGACAAGGTGGGCTTTTCTCTCATCACCATCCGTAACGGCAATAATAATAACAAGGAAAAATACCCCAAGACCTATGCTGAAAAGCTGTTGTTTTTAAAGGAGGGGCAGTATGCTCCGAACCATTTCCATTGGAGTAAGACAGAGGATATTATAAACCGCGGTGGCGGTAACGTGCTTATCCGTGTTTATAATTCTCTTGAAAATGAGGAGATAGATTACTGCTCCGACGTAACGGTGCATACCGACGGAAGGACCTATACCGTGCCCGCAGGCACCCGGGTGCGCCTTACACCGGGAGAAAGCATACACGTCCAACGGCTTTTGTATCATGATTTTACCGTCGAGGTGGGCACGGGAGACGTGCTTCTGGGAGAGGTCAGTCAGTGTAACGACGACAATACCGACAACCGCTTTAACCCGCCCGTTGGAAGATTTCCCAAGATCGAGGAGGATGAGTCGCCTTACCGTCTGCTGTGCAACGAGTACCCAAAAGCAAAGGATTAGTTAAGATTAGCCTGTACAAGGGCAAATGCTTGCCGTAACGGCTCCGAAAAGTTGACAAAAATTGCTCTTCGTGATACCATACACCCTTGTTGAGACGTCACCTTTTTGGTGGCAATGGGAGGAAATATGGAATATATTTTATTGATAGTCGGTTTTGTTTTATTGGTTAAGGGTGCGGATTTTTTTGTTGACGGTGCATCCTCCATTGCGGGAAAGCTCAAGGTGCCATCCCTTATTATAGGTCTTACCGTGGTCTCCATGGGAACAAGCCTACCCGAGGCGGCGGTCAGCATCTCTGCAAGCATTAGCGGAAACAATGCCATTTCGCTTGGAAACGTGATAGGCTCAAATATGTTCAACCTTCTTATGGTGGTGGGCGTATCCTGCATGATCTTGCCCATTGTTACCGACAAGGAGATAATAAAAAGAGATATGCCCATAGGCATTGCGATAACGGGCGCTCTCTGCCTTATGCTGCTTGACGGTGAGCTCAGCCGTATCGATGCCGCAATTCTGCTCGTGCTCTTTGCAGGATATATGTTTATCCTTATCAGAAGCGCTCTTAAAAATCGCGTAGAGGCTCCCGAGCAAAAGGTAATGTCATGGACAAAAAGCCTGGTGTTTACGCTTGTAGGCGTTGCCGCAATAATAGGCGGCGGTCAGCTGGTGGTGGAAAACGCCAAAATAATAGCCGCAAATCTCGGTATGGGGGAGACCCTCATCGGTCTTACCGTGGTTGCAATAGGTACCTCGCTTCCCGAGCTTGTAACCTCCATCGTTGCCGCTAAAAAGGGCGAGTCCGGAATTGCAATGGGTAACGTGGTAGGCTCAAATATCTTCAATATCCTCTTTATTTTGGGTATGGCGGGACTTATAAAGCCAATGACTGCGGAAAACACCTTCTTTATAGATACCGGCATCCTTATCGCAGTCTCGGTAATGATGCTGATATTTGCCTTCACAAAAAGAAAGACAAACAGAATAGAGGGTGCGACCGCGGTGATAGTCTATATTGCCTATACAGCATATATCATAATGAGGACATTCCATATCTGGATATTTTGATCAATACAATAAAAAGCAGATGCGCAGCATCTGCTTTTTTAGTATTAACAGTATTTGTTACGGCTTTTTTATGCTTAAATTCAATCCCAATGCCAAAACCGCAAGGGCCAGAAGCATTATAAATGAATATACAAAGCTTCCGCTTGAAATGTAAAGGCTGTTGCTTACCATGGCGATAAGGGTGGCGCCTATAAGGTGGAAAAGAGCAATGCCGTAGTTAAGGGAGAAGTGCTTCTGCCCATAGAAGGTGGCGGTGAATGCCGAAGCCACGGTGGGGCAGGAGCCATAGGACAGACCTGAGAGACACAGGCCGACTATGCATAATGGGAGAGAGCCCACAGATACCGCAATTAAAGTAATGCCCGCGGCAAATATGGTAAGCACGTTTGAGGCTATCATGGTAAAGCGTCTGCCCATAATGTCGTATACTGCGCCCGTCAGGATCCTTCCAAAGCCGTTACAAACAGAAAGCACACCGACAAGGGTGGTGGCAAGTGCGGGAGCCGCATCTACGGAGAGCATAAGGTCGCGTGCAAAGCTTATCACCGAGTTGCCCACCGCCGTAATAAAGGCAATGCATACAAATGCGCGCCAGAAGGTGAAGCTCTTGACCATCTCGAGTGTGGTATAATCCCTTGCCTCGAAGCTCTCCTGCTTTTTTGCCGTCCTTGCGGGCTTGGGCGCGGGAAGCTGTGTGTCGGGAGAGGGAGCACGAAGCACGAGGCTTGCGCAGATTATCACCGTCGCAAGCAGAATGCCAAGAGCGATAAAGGTCTTTTGCGCGCCCATCGCGGGATACTCAAAAAGGCCGCTTATCACGTTGCCCATCAAAAGAGTGCTGACCCCGAAGCCCATCATAAGACAACCCGAGCAAAGTCCCTTCTTGTCGGGGAACCATGCGTTCACGGTGGATATTATCACGTTGTACGATATTCCTATTCCGCTTCCCGCTATCAGGGCATACCCAACGTATAAAAGGGGAAGGGTATCCTTGGTCAAAAGACCTGTAAGAATGAAGCCGGCACCGGTCAGTACACCGGAAATTATCAGGGAAAAGCGTACTCCGCGCTTTTTACAGATAAGACTTCCTATAAAAGCACCTATGCAGAAAAAGCACATGGTAAGGGTGAAATTTAATGCAAGTGCTGAGTCCTCCCAGCCAAAGGCTTCCTTAAGCGGTACCTTTAGTATGCTCCAGGCGTAAAGCACTCCCATGAACAGCATGGCAAAAACGCCTACACCAAGGTATAGCCAACGCTTGTTTAGTTCTTTTAATGAATTCATAACGGTTCTCCTTTGGGGAATTGCAATAATAATAGCACATTTTCGTTATTTTTACAACATAATATTTGTTTTCTGCATCTTATGTTAATGCTTTTCTTTTTATATTTAATATGATATAATCATCTTATCAATATAATCATGGTGTTGACACGATCATTTTGTCAAGGAGTTAAAAATGCGTCTTAATAAAGCCTCAGCTTTGGCGGTACTCGCCATAATAGTCCTTACCTTTACCTCGTGCATAGTGGCAAACGATGGCGGAGAAGGAAAGGCGGATAAAAACTATATAAACGTCTCTATCCAAAAGGGGGATGGCTACACCGTTACTCAGGGCGTGCAAAGCGTGCTATCGGGCAGTGACGTCAAGTTTACAGTCATCCCGAAGCAGGGCTACAGTATACTTGATTTTTCTTACAGTGACTATCAGTATCTTGGGGATAATGTCTATCTGTTTAAAAATATGCGCTATCCAACCGTTATAGAGGTGTATTGCGCCATCAACAACGTAACCGACCCTCCAACGCAGGTACCGACCCCGAGCGCGGATCAGACCCCCGAGTCAACGCCTACCGTCGAGGTGACCGTTACTCCCGCGCCCACTCCGACCAAGCCAAACGGCACGGTAAGACCTTCCGAGATACCTACCAAGCTTCCTGAGCTTAACCTGGATATCGATGCCGCAATCAAGGATGAGGGGCTTGTAAACAGTATCATCTATTGCTTTAATGGGGGAGAGTACGTAAACTCTCAGGGCGTTACCATGATGCAGACCTGGGCAAACACCTCCCATCATCAAAGGATCAATACCTATAACGTGGAGGCAAATCTTAAAAAGGACGGACATACCCTGATAGGCTGGAACACCAAGCCCGACGGAAGCGGGGTGCACGTAAGCCTGGGAAGCCGCTGTACGCTCAATACGCAGGGCGCTACCGTGCTTTATGCAAGCTGGGTAAAATGGAGCAATGCCTCGGATTTTACCTACACCGCAAGCGGAGGAAACGCATATATAACCGGCTACAGCGGTAGCGACGCGGTGCTCAGTATCCCCGCCGAGCTTGACGGATATAAGGTCACCCGCATAAAAAGCGGCGCCGTCACGGGGGCAAAATGTCAGAAGGTGGTGTTCCCCTCAAGCATTAAGACGGTGGACTCCAAGGCATTTAAGGATTGCTCCATCACCACCCTGCATTTCTTTGATACCGTAAAGAGCATGGAGGATGACTCATTTTACGATTGCCCCGATTTTTCCACCCTCTACATCAATCAGCTCAAGCCGCCCGTATACATAACAGGTAACGGAAAGGTGGAGGCGTATGATTCCCTTATTCTTTCAAAGAAAAAAAGCGTGGTGTTCTTTGCGGGCTCGTCTGTGCTTTACGGAATAGATGCCTACAGAGCCGCAGAGCAGTTCAAGGATACCGAGTACGACGTTATAAACCTTGGCTGGACCGCACCGCGAAACGCGCTGTTTCAGGTGCTTATAATCACAGAGCTTCTTAATGAGGGAGACGTGTTCCTGCACGCTCCGGAGTATATCAGTAGCTGTCACTTTATGCGAAGCATAGGCATGGGCGGCTCGGCATGGCAGATATTGGACTGCAACCTTGATCTGTTTTCCTACGTTGATATAAGAAAGCTTCCAAAGGCGATATCCAGCTTTTGCACCTTTACCAACACAAAGGATAATGCAAAAAAGACCTATACCTACGATCACTATTGCTCCAGCATGGATTATCTTGGCTATAAGTGCTCGGATAGGCCGGTCATCCGCAAGGAGTCCTGGGCACCCGACGGAGAGTGCAAGATATCCGCTTCCATCATAACCGACGTAAGCCTTGAACGCCTCGGCGAGCTTTATTCCAATATAGAAAAGCGCGGCGCTACGGTCTATCTTTCCTATCCGCCAATAAATCAGAACTATATTCATAAGGATTACCTGACACCGCAGTCCCGTCAGGGCTTCGTGGACAGGTTTGAAATGCTTGGACGTCCAATTTTGGGCAGCCCGGAGGATTTCTTCTATAACGGCTCGTATTTTCACGATACCGAGTATCATCTTGTCACCAAGGGTGCACAGGAGCACACCGATAAGATCACCGCAATGCTTAAAGCCCGGATGCAGACGGACGGACTTATCTGACAAGACTCGGTGCAAACCGGCATAAAAATACTAAGAAAGGTATCACCACGGTGATGTTTCAAAATGGAAAGTGTGATATTTGACAGCCCCGTGCTGCTTATAATGCTGCTCATTGCCGCAATAATGTGGCTCTGGTCGGTAAAAATAAAGGGTAAGGCGCTTGCGATAGCGGCGTATCTTCTTGCCCTTTTGGTGCTTGTCCTGGGCGCTCTTTTGGGCGCGGGATATAATGAGCTTATTATAATATCCCTTCTGTTTGCCCTTGGCGGCATAATAACCTATAACGGTAATAAGGAGGCGGAGAAATGAATTTTAATTCCTTTGAATTTTTGGTCTTCTTTCCCATAGTCTTCCTGCTTTATTACGTTTTGCCCCATAAGCTGCGTCCTGCAATGCTGCTCTTGGCAAGCTATTACTTTTATATGTCATGGAACCCCGAGCTCGTATTTCTTATCCTGGGTACCACCGTCATATCCTATTTTGCAGGTATTATAATAGATAAATACCGTCAAAAAAAGCTTTTAAGCAAGGCTTGTCTTGTAATAGCTGTAGGAACAAGCCTTGCAGTGCTGTTTTTCTTTAAGTACTTTAATTTCGTTGCGGATACCGCTGCAGATGTTGCAAACCTCTTTGGCGCGAACGTATCATGGACCGCGATAAACGTGATACTGCCTGTTGGTATATCCTTTTATACCTTTCAGACCCTTTCCTACGTTATCGATATCTACCGTAACACCTGCAGGGTGGAGAAAAACTTCGGGTATTACGCCCTTTTCGTCTCCTTCTTCCCTCAGCTTGTTGCGGGCCCCATCGAGCGCCCCGAGAACCTGATCCCTCAGCTCAGGGAAGGGCATAAGCTTGATGCTGAAAATATACGAAGCGGTCTGCGCCTTATGGCCATCGGCTTCTTTAAGAAGATAGTTATCGCCGACGGAGTGTCTGCCATAGTGGATAAGGTATATAATGCTCCCGATCAGGCAAACGGACTGTCTCTTGTGATCGCCACGGTGCTCTTTTCCGTTCAGATATACGGCGATTTTTCCGGATATACCGATATCGCAATAGGATGCGCCCGCATGATGGGCATACGCCTTATGAAAAACTTCAACCGCCCCTATACTGCGCAGACCATAAAGGAGTTTTGGGGAAGATGGCACATCAGTCTTTCCACCTGGTTCAGAGATTATCTCTATATTCCTCTTGGCGGAAACCGCAAAGGGGAGGCTCGCAAGCTCTTGAACGTGTTTATAGTTTTTTTGGTCAGCGGCATATGGCACGGTGCGGCAATGACCTTCATTTTGTGGGGAATGCTTCATGGCCTATATAGAGTGGTGGAGGATGTCCTGGCACCGCATATAAGGAGCTTTTATAAAAAACGAAGCATCGACCCAAGCAACGAGGGACTAGTACTCTTCAGAAGGATACGCACCTTTGTCTTGGTTGCCTTTGCATGGATATTTTTCCGTGCCAACAGCACCGAGGAGCTTTGGGTGCTGCTGGGTAAGCTTTTTACCGATTGGTCCCTTGCTCCCGACTTTTTCGCAACCACCCTCAGCAGTATAGGACTTGATTGGCTTACCGTATTAAGGATAGCGGTCTCGGTAATAACGTTAGTGTATATCCACAGGATCATGCCCGACAACACTTACCCCGCTATGCCGACAACCCAAAAGCGCTCGGGTCTTGTTCAAAAGCTTGCAATGGTATTTTTGGTGCTCGCAATAGCCCTTGGTTGGATAATGCTGCTTTCCAATAATCAGACTAGCAGCTTCATCTATTTTCAGTTTTAAAGGAGGTAAGATAAATGAAAAAAACAGTTGCACTGCTCTGTCTTCTTACCGTCCTTTTGCTGATCTTCCCGATAAGCATCGGATGCGTGGCACTTGCCACCCCCGCACAGTTTGACCAAACCTTCCTTGGGGAAATGTCAAGCAAGCTTGAGCGGCTTGAGAGCATTGATGAGCCCAAGATAATCATTATCGGCGGAAGCAGTACCGCATTTGGCATAAGAAGTGACCTTATGGAGCAACAGCTCGGTATGCCCGTGGTAAACCTCGGACTCTATGCATCCCTCGGCACGAAAATAATGTTGGACCTCTCAAAGGTCAATATCGGACAAAACGATATCATAATAATTGCCCCCGAGCAGGACAAGCAGACCCTGTCCACCTATTTTAATCCCGACTCTGCATGGAAGGCTCTGGACGGAAGCTTTAGATATCTTGAGTATATCCACTCGGACGATATGCCCAAAATGCTCGGTAATCTTATGAGCTTTGCCGCAGAGAAGTATAAGTACCTTTCCAAAGGGGAAAAGCCCGAGGTGAAGGGGGTCTACACAAAAGAAGCATTTAATAAATACGGAGATATCTCATACCCCCGACCAAGCAATACCATGTTCGGCGCGTTTGATAAAAATACCCCCATATCCTTTGATACCGATATCCTTTCGGAGGATTTTTTGGCTTATCTTAACGATTATTGCAGGTATGCACAAGGTAAAAAGGCGCGAGTGTTTTTCAGCTTTTCTCCAATGAACAGCTTGGCGCTTGAGGCGGATACCGATAGCGAGGATATATATAATTATTTCTCCTATCTTCAGGATAAGCTTGATTTTCCCGTTATCAGCAATCCCGAGACCTATCTTATGGAGCCTAACTGGTTCTACGACAGTAATTTTCATATGAACGACAGCGGTGCCGTGCTCCACACAAGAAATCTTACAAGGGATATAATGCTATCACTTGGCATAAACGAGCCGTGCACCATACCGATGCCCGAAATGCCCGCCCTTCCTACCGAGGGGGAGACCGAGCAGCAGGAAAACGAGCTCTTTCTGTTTAATCAGACCGAGCAGGGCGTGGAGCTGATCGGCCTTACTGAAAAAGGAGCCGCCAAGGAGGCTATCGAGGTGCCCGCCGAGATAAACGGCAAGACGGTGATTGCCATAGCGGCAAATACCTTTAACAGCGAAAAAACCGTAAGCATCACACTGAATAAGGGAATAACTTATATTGCGGACGGCGCCTTTGAGGGCAGTACAAGCCTTAAGCAGCTTGTCATACTCTCGAACGATCCCGCCGAGATAAGGGTCTCGGAGGAGCTTTTAAGAGGCGCACCCAATTGCATGATATACGTTCCAAGCGGCGCGTATGAAATATATTCAAACGACTACTATTGGGCGTTTTATTGCGATAACTCCTTGCTTGAGGAGCTGGAGTGATCAAATATTTTATTTAAGGAGAAGCTAAATGAAGACCGTAACCGTGATAGGCTCGGGAATGATGGGCTCTGCGCTTGTATTCCCCGCCCGTGAAAATAATAATAAGGTCCGCCTTGTGGGCACACATCTTGATGAGGATATCATAACGCAATGTAAAAAAACCAACCGTCATCCCAAATTTAAAAGGGATTTTCCTTCGGGAGTGGAGTTTTATTATATCAGCGACGTCGCCGCCGCGCTTGAGGGTGCGGATCTTGTAATTTGCGGTGTAAGCAACTTCGGAGTCGAATGGTTCAGAGACGTAATACTGCCTATTTTGCCCGACGGCTTACCCGTGCTTGCGGTAACCAAGGGGCTTATAGCCACCGACGAGGGTGAGCTTATTACCTACGTTCACCATTGGCAAAGCCGTGTCAGAGAGCTTAGCAAGCATAATCCCATCTGCGCCATCGGTGGACCATGTACCAGCTACGAGCTTGTCGCCCACGACCAGACCCGCGTCACCTTCTGCGGTGAGGATATAGAGCTTCTAAGAAAAATTAAAGGCATTATGGCAACCGATTATTACCATATAAGCCTTAGCACGGATATTGTGGGTACAGAAAGCGCGGTGGCGCTTAAAAACGGCTATGCACTCGGAGTGGCACTTACCGTAGGACTTAATCAAAAGCAATTCGGGCTTGACAGTGAGCTTCACTATAACTCTCAGGCGGCGGTGTTCGGTCAAGCGGTCTTCGAGATGCAAAGGCTTCTTGAGGCTCAGGGTGCTGGATCGCTTGATAATCTTGCACTTGGCATAGGGGATCTTTACGTTACGGTCTATGGAGGCAGGACCCGCCTGGTGGGTATCCTTCTTGGCAGAGGTCTTAGCCTGGAGCAGGCACTGAGCGAGCTTTCGGGTGTTACTCTGGAGTCTCTGGTGGTGTCAAAAAGGGTGGCAAGGGCAATGCGCATAAGAGCGCAAAAGGGGCTTGTCGACCTTACGGATTATCCCCTTTTAATGCATATAGACGCCATAGTATCAAGCGGAGCGCCCGCAGATATCCCCTGGGACAGCTTTGTTAAGGAATATTAATAAAAATAAAAAACATTTCGCAATTGCGAAATGTTTTTTTATACTATTTTTCGGCTTCTGCCGTTTTTGTCATTGCATCCCGCAGTCTGTCATAGGTCTGCTGATCGAATTTTGGGGTGCGGTCGTAATAATAAAGACCGTTTCTTTCCTGCTCAACGTCATAAAGCTGAGTATAACAAAGGCCCATAACGTGCTTGTTGGACAGCAGGATCTCCGTAAGTGAGCAATAACGCGAAACGTATTCCTCAAGATCCTTGGGGTGGTTTCCGTATCCCCAGCCGTCGGAGGTGGGTGCCCATCTTATACCGCCGTATTCACTTACAAATACAGGCTCGCCAAAGTAGGGCTGAACGTCACCGTCCATTCGCACGATCTGATCCCTTACGATGCCGTCTCCGATGCGGGAGTAATACTCGCGGAATTTATCGGGATCCTGCTCGTAGTCGTGCACGTCATATATCTCTCTTTTATCGATATGATAATTGCCGCTTGTGTCTATGCAGGGCCTTGTGGGGTCGTAAAGCTTGGTAAGCTTATATACGTTCTCTATTATTTTGCTTGCCGATTCCCTTTCTCTGTATCCCCAGGTCTCGTTAAAGGGGCACCAGCCTATAAGGGCGGGGGAGTTGAAGTCACGTTTTATTATCTCTATCCACTCGCAAATAAAATTGCCTTGAGCCACCATGTCGTTGTAATTCATTCCCCAGCATGCGTGCTCGCCCCACACAAGGTATCCGGCCTTATCACAATGATACAAAAATCTTTTCTCAAATACCTTCTGATGCAGTCTTGCACCGTTGAAGCCCGCAAGCATGCCAAGGGTTATATCTCGCTTCAGCTCCTGGTCGCTTTTGGCGGTGTATATGCCATCGGGATAAAAGCCCTGATCAAGCACGGTGCGCAGAAAAACAGGCTTGCCGTTTATCATAAAGCGTCCGTTTTCCATCCATACCTCACGCATGCCAAAATAGCTTTTAACGCGGTCGGAGTTAAAGCTAAGGGCAAGATCGTAAAGCCTCCCGCATCCGGGCTCCCATAAATGAAGCTCGCCTAGCGGAAGCTCGACCCTGAAGCGTGACCCCTTAACAGCTGCGTTTGCGCGTCCGACCGTCTTGCCTTCGTAGGATGCCTCAAGAAGCACGCTACCGCTTCCGCATACCTCGCCCTCAACAAGTAAGCTTGAGGCGGTTATGTCGGGGTAGTATTTGCAGGATATTATGTGGTCCTTTGGGGTGAATTCCAGCCAAACGCTCTGCCATATGCCGGTGGTGCGGGTGTAAAAGCAACCGTAGGAGTCGTGCTTGGTGCTCTGCTTGCCGCACGGCTGATGTCCGCTTCTGGGGTCATCCTCCGCAATGACAAATACCGTGTTGCTTCCCTCGTGGCAAAGAGGGGTAATTTCCAGGCTGAACGAGGAATAGCCGCCTATATGCTCGCCCGCGGGCTCGCCGTTTACGTAAACGTAGCTGTGGTAGTCTACCCCGCCGAAATGAAGAAATATACGTCCGCCCAGCTCGTTAGCGGAAATATCAAAATCTCTTTTATAGCACACCGAGGGTATGAAATCGGTATATCCTATGCCGGAAAGCGCGCTTTCGGGGCAAAAGGGAACGGTTATCGCCATTTTAAGCTGACCGCCCTTGAACAGCTTGCGCTCCCGCGCGCTCACTCCGAAATCGAAATCAAATTCCCACTTGCCGTTTAAGCTTCTCCAGTTGTCTCTTGTCCATTGCGGATCGGGATGCTCGCTTCTGGGTAGCATATAAAACACCTCTTTTATAATGATTATTTATAACGATTATAGCAGACGCCGTTTTTTATTTCAATAGCAAATTCGTGTTTTTTTGCATTAAAAGAATAAAAAACGGAGAACCGACGGTTCTCCGAGTGGTGTTTTAAGCCTTGCGGTCGATCTCCACGTGCTTGATCTCCCATTTTTTGTACTTGATTGGAAGCCACAGAGCAAAAATGCCAATGGTGATGATGCTGAGGAAGGTCCACAAAATATACCTTCCGAAAAGCTGACGGCCCTTGCCGTTGAATTTTAAGCGATAGCCGCCGATAACGGTGTGCTTGTAGAACCATCTTAAGCGGTAGCAATACATTGCGGGATATGCGAAGCCAAGGGTGATGATGGAAACAAACGCGAACAGGAAGTTGACTCCGAATAAGCCCCAAAAGCCGCCGTCAAATTTTGAATCCTTCCAGTCGGTGGCGGGGATGCTTGAGCCGGGCATGGGTACGTTGGGGATCGGGATGTTGGGGATCGGAATATCCGGGATCGGAACGTTGGGAATGGGATTAAAGCCGTTCTTGGGCTCTTCCTTTACGGCTTCAGCCTCGGGCTGCTTGGTGCCGCAGGATGGGCAGAAGATCTCGTCGTCGTTGATCTTTGCACCGCAGTTGCTGCAAAACATTTTTTTATCCTCCTATTTGCTTTAAAGCAATTATTTCTTATAGGTAATTATACTGGCAGACACGGCGGGTGTCAAGCATATTGATTTTGAAAAGCAATTTCCCTTTACCTGCGTGCTTTTTTTTGATATAATGATATAAATAAAGATGAATCTGAAAGAGGAAGTCATGAGTCTTAAAAAGAACGACGAGCTTATACTTAATATAGAAAGTCTTGCCAATACCGGCGCGGGTGTGGCTCACCACGAGGGACAAGCCGTGTTTGTAAACGGTGCGCTCCCCGGAGAGAGGGTGGAGGCAAGAATAATCAAGGCGGCCAAGACCTATTGCGTTGCAAGGATCAATAATATCCTTGAGGCTTCGCCAAGCAGATGCACGCCAAGGTGCAAGCACTTTCCCCGTTGCGGCGGTTGCGTGCTTCAGCATCTTCAGTATCCCTCACAGCTTGAATGCAAGCGCTCCGAGGCAGAGCAGGTGCTCCGCCGCATCTCGGGCATAGACTTTAACGTGGAAAAATGCATAGGCATGCCCGAGCCGTGGCAATATCGTAACAAGGCTCAGCTTCCTGTGGGCGTGGATGCATCGGGTAACGTGGTCATCGGCTTTTATTCACAACGCTCCCACGATATCATTGATACCGCCAGTTGTGATATCCAAGGCATGGATATCGCCCCTTACGTTCACAAGGTAAAGCAGCTTATAAAGGAAACGAAAACAAGCGTTTACGATGAAATTAAGCACAAGGGCTCGCTTCGCCATCTTATGCTGCGAAAAAGCCATAAAAACGGGGATATAATGGTGGTCTTGGTAATAAACGAGCCCCTTAAAAGTCCCGATGTCTGGCGAGATGAGCTCCTTAAAGCGGGCGCCAAAAGCCTTTGGCTGAACGTCAACAACCAAAAGGGTAATATTATCTTGTCAAACAGATGTAAATTGCTCGGCGGCGATGCAACCATCACCGATTCCCTCTGCGGCGTGTCCTTCGAGCTTTCACCGCTGTCCTTCTTGCAGGTAAATCCCACTCAGGCGGAAAGGCTTTATCAGACCGCGGTGGAAATGGCAAGCCTCTCCAAGGACGACACCGTGCTTGATGCCTATTGCGGCATCGGCATCATGACTCAGCTCTTTGCCCGCTCGGTTAAAAAAGCGGTAGGTGTGGAGATAATCCCCGATGCTATTTCTGATGCTAAAAAAAGCGCCGCGGCAAACGGAATAGATAATGCCGATTTCATAGTGGGGGATTGTGCCCTTGAGCTTCCAAAGCTCATTAAGGAAATAGGCAAGGTGGATTGCCTCGTGCTTGATCCTCCCCGCGCAGGCTGTGACCCTACGTTGCTTGAAGCGATCGGAAACAGCGATATAAATAAAATAGTCTACGTCTCCTGCGACGTCGCCACCCTTGCCCGCGATTGCGGCATACTCTCATCCTTCGGCTTTGTCCCCGCCCGCACCGTATGCGTGGATATGTTTCCCCAGACAAAACATGTTGAAAGTGTCGTTTGTCTGATGAGAAAGGAAAGTAATATAGGACTGTCGGAATGGTAATTTGGTTGTTTATTTTAACCCTTTTTGTAAACTCGGTCTCTGCTCTCACTATATACAGCGGCGACAAAACACGGTATATGCAAAATGCTTTTGATAAAATGCTTGAATCCAAAGGGTTTAGATTTTTACTTAAATTTGATCGAAAAACTACGCAAATATATTTAAGAACTTTCATTGCAAACATTTTGCTCTTCTGTGCCATATTGCTTGAAATCATGTTGTTTGTCTTAGCTTTAGCAATCACAGACGAAACATTCAAGATAATTTTGAGTTCAGGGATGCTTATAGTAGGCTTGCTGATTGGAGCGAGTATAACTGGGATTTGTAGATATAAACATAAATAAAAATATACCTTTGGGCTTTACAATCCCCGTTTTTGGCATAAAAATATACCTTTTGGTCTTATGACCCACGTGGAAAGTTTAGTTTGTCTGACGAAGCAGACAAACTAAAGCGATATAAATCCCTTATGGGATTTGCGATATACGCTACATTTTATTCGCGTGCGATATGCCTCTGGCGCGATATGTGCCTGCGGCACGTGAGCGCACTGTGTGCGCATATGGCGTGAGGATTTATATGTAGCGTGCTTTCTACCACATTCGCCAAAGGCGAACATATCGCTATCTCGCATCGCAAGATAATATCGCATTTGCGGAGCAAATATATCGCGCACCGGAGGTGCATATCGCGTTCGCAAAGCGAACTTAAAAGAGGTAATAGGTGATTACTTATACTACAAAATTAAATTGCAGTGAATTCTTTAGGAGGTTTATATGTTGTTAAAAGGTCATAGTTCGGTTTCAGGAGATCAACTTAGCGATATTAATAAGACCATGTACATTCCTCTTTACGGGAAGAGCTTCGTAAGTAAAAAGGGGGTCATCCTGAAGGATGAGAAGGCGGAGGCAATTTGGGAAAACGAGGGCTTTGAGCTAAACGGAAGGGCAAGCTCAAGGTGGCTTGCTTATTATATGGGTATGCGCGCCGCGGTTTTTGATAAATGGCTGACGCAAAATTTAACTCTAAACCCGAATGCCACGGTAATACATATCGGGTGCGGGCTTGATAGCCGAGCTTTGAGGGTAAAGGCTCCTCGCGCAATGTGGTTTGATATTGATCTCCCTCAGGTGATCAAGCAACGGCGAATTTACTATAACGATGACGACAGCTATAAAATGCTTCCGATCGATGTTACTTCTTCCGATTGGATATCTTCCATTCCAAAGGGTGAGCAAGCGTACGTTGTAATGGAGGGCGTAAGCATGTATCTTACGCAGGCGCAATTTAAAGATCTGATGCTTGCAATGGAGGCTCATTTCGATAAGGTCTCGGTTTTGGCGGATTTCTATACCGTGCTTGGTGCCAAAATGTCAAAGCTCAGAAACCCGGTGAAAAATGTAGGGGTAAGCACGGTGTTTGGCATAGAAGACCCCGCCGATCTTCAGGGGGAAGCTCTTGCTCTTGAAAAGGAGTATAATATGACCCCTGATGAGCTTGTTGCAGAGCTGAATGGGGCGGAAAAAAGCGTGTTTAAAATGCTATATGCGGGTAATATCTCAAAAAAGCTTTATAAAATGTACGAATACGTTAAAAAAACGCCTTGAACAATTTGAATATAAGGACTGCCAAGCTTTGTCAGTGCTTGAGGAAGCATAAAAATACTAAAGGTGCAATAATATTGAAGTTTATTTATTAATACTATACTAAGGTTTATCAAGGAGGCCTATATATGGACAAAAAAACGAACATAGTGTTCTATCTTTTGTGCCTTGGTGGGGGACTGCTGTTCGGGCTTGTGTTCTTTCTGGCCTTTGGTGCAGACAAAGGCTTTACTTGGGACTTAGCCCTAATATGCTTGATTGGCGGGCTGTTTTTTGCGGTTGCGTTTTGTGTTGTTTGGCTCATCGTTGAAAAATTTTCCAAGCCCTTTACGTTTGAGAATCCCAAAGCCCAAAGAATGTTGCTCGAATATGAAAAATCGCAAAGCATCTCCTTTCAGCATAAATTTTGCGCGCACTTTTTAAATTGCGGAAAAGGCTTAAAGCAGGAATTATGCGAGACCTTCATATATTTCGATGAAGAAAAGGTGCGCATCGTATTTTGTCATTTCTACAGAATTTACAGCTATGAATTCCCATATTCAAGCATCAAAGATATGCGTATCGAAGGCTATAAAACCTTTATTATTTCACATTGTGACGGTGCAAGCATGGTTTTTTCTATAAAGGATTCACTAAATGATCTTAAAGAGCTTTTGCTCTTAAAAGGCTTTGATGCGCAGTTTATTAAATGATCTCAATAAAAGTATCAGGATGGTCAAATGCGATATTTTAAGTATAAAAACGTAAATAAAAATAGAAAAAATGCCTTAAAGGAGCAATATAACACCCTTACCAAGTGCGAAAAGCGTACGGTTTTAAATAAAAAAGTGTGGCACGTGATCTACCGTGCCACTCAGATAGTATCGTTTTTACTGCTTTATGGCTCGGTTATAGCTCTTGCAATACTTACCCCCATCCCGCAAACCCCGTGGATCGAGACCCTCGTTGTTGTTTCTATGGTCATAGACCATATTGCGGCTTTTCCGTTGTGCGCAGCTTTAGCCTACCGCATAAGCTTGCCATTGCGTGCAAGGGGCTTAAGCGATACCGCCGTAATGAAAAAAGAGATACTCGCCAAGGCTTGCAAGCATCTGAGGGAGTATTACGGACTGACAGAGCCTTATCTCATAACAAAATGCTACGATTCCTCAAACCCATCCTTCAGAGGTAAGGATGTATGCATATTTGTCTCAAACGGCGAGCTTCGCATGACGGTGGATATAATAAACGGCTTTTTCCATGGCGAGAGTGACTGTGGCTGCTATGCGTTTAATAAAGAGGACATGACCCTCGCCAAGCTTTTAAAGGACGAGCTTTTAATATGTGAGCTTAAAGCGGGGGATAGCTTCTTCCTGCTCGGCTATAAGGCTAAAGGCTTTATACAAACCAATTTTTTACTTAAATAAGTCTTTGATATGTTGGACGGGTATCGTTGATTGTGTATTGAAAGAGACGATAATTAAACATCAAATTTAAGAGGTGTTTTTTAGTGTATAGCATAAATCAAATAGAAGAATTAGCAACCAAATTTCGAGAAGCCATCGTCAAAGCAAAAAGTGCAGGAGAATTTGATGATGTTGTGTTTAAAAATTTTCCAAGTGGTTGTTGCGGGGATACGAGTGATTTGTTGGCACGGTATTTATTGAATAACGGCATTAAAACCAAATATGCATCTGGTGCTTATCATAATATCTCTCATGCTTGGTTAATTACAAATAATGGAATTATCGTAGATATTACTGGCGATCAATTTCATGATGAACTTGAATTTATGAACTATAGCCATTGTGTTTATGTTGGCATATTAGATAAGTTTCATAATTTGTTTATAAATGATGATGATTATGCAGAAAAAGAACCAGCTGATTTTGAAAAGCCTAGAGAATATTATGAGGGTAGATTGCTGAAATTGTATTATCAAATTTGCAAATATGTCTAAAATAGGTCAGAATACTCCTTAAAAAATTAGCGACAATAATTTGCACTAATAAGTATTTGCTGCAGCTCGCAGCGGTATTATATTGATCATCAACAAACGGAGTCAATATGAAAAAAGCATTAAAAAAGAGCAAGCACAAAAAGGGCGCTAACGTTTTAAAGCGGCAAAAGCAGACGGTGAAAAAAGCCTTTTTGGATTATTTGTGGGTTACGGTCATACTCGTTGTAATGGCACTTGCCGTATTGGCGGTAGCGCTTTTTGGCGGGGATGAATTACGCTCCAACCAATCGATCCTTTATGCCCCGCCCGTCATTCTTTGCATTGCCGCTATCTATACGTATCTGTTTCTTCGCAGGCTTTTGATTTTTTTAAGATTAAATAAGATAAGCGGCACGGAAATGCAAACGGTTGAGATCACCTGTAAAAGGGTGAGCTTCATTACCCGCCCCATATCAAAGCATTTCACCGCTATAGTATGTATTATTTTAACGGACGAAAACGGCAAAAGATATTACGACGTTCCAACCGTCGAGATGCTGGAATTTGTCAAAAGAGAGATAAGAGAGGATATGTTGAATAAGCGGGTGGCTCTTAACTGCTATGCAAATACAAGCTTCGTAAAAAACGTTACGAAAATAAGTAAGCCTTAACCCGCAAAGATAAGCTGTATTCTTCGATCTTAAATGCCCCTGAGGAGTGAATTGGGAGCTTAATAATAAAGCATAAAAAGGAGAAAAACTATGTCAAAAATCAAGAAAATTGTTTCAATGCTACTCGGAGTTGTTTTGAGCCTTACAGTTGTTTTGTCAATGACGGGTTGTAACGATCCATTAAATAATGTTGAAATGGTAACTGTAACGGATATGCTTGGTGAGCAAGTAACCGTTAAGAAGAACCCTAAAAAGGTTGCTTGCGCGTCAAGAACTACGTACGACCTTTTGATAGCGTTTGGTGTAGCAGATAGTATTGACTGTGTTTATTACTCATTGCTTGATAATGAATGGGCGTCGGTATTTGATGCAAAATCAAACGAAAGATATAGCTTAGCATATCAAGAAAGTTATGAAACTTATATTTCCCGTGGGGTAGATATTGTATTTGCTCCTGAAAAATACATAGCCGATGGATTAAAAGAACACGGTATTAAAGCATTAAACGTTAGCTTGTATGGTAACCCTGATTTTAGCGGATACGTCTATTTCTTTGCTGATTTGGTAAAACAAATTTGGGATAGTGAAGAAGTAGCACAAAAAGTAGATGCTTGGAAAGCGCATATGAGAAACACTATTTCGGGTATTCAAACGGAGCTTGCAAAGCATAATGACGAGCAAAGGACGGTTTATTACGTGCGCGGTGATAAAAATAAGGGCGTAGGCTATACGGATACGGTTGGCTCATTTACGGAATATGCCTATAAAGTGCTTGGTATGAAACCTTTAAATGACCAATTTGTATCAAATAAGCCTTCCGCGGAAGAGATTTGTCAGCAGGACCCCGATGTGTTCGTAGTTGGCGGTATTTACCAAAAAACTTTAATGAACGCATTGCAAGAAGAGCCTTATAAGAACCTTGATTCGGTAAAAAACGGACAAGTTTTCAATATTCCTATCGGGCTTACGATGTTTGAACAATTAGGGGTATTCTCTCCGGTCTTCCTTTGCGATCAAGCTAATAAGCTTTATCCTGATTATTTCAATTACGACGTTAAAAAGCAAATTCAAGATTTAAGCAAGGAATTCTTTGGTGTGATACTTACGGATACGGAAGCACAAAATATGCTTAACGGTTTGAGCATGGAGGGGAACTTGCTTGCTTAATAAAAAGAAAAGGTTGACAATGGGCGTATATTTTACGCTTGTGAGTCTTACCCTTGTGGGTGTATTCATTTTGGCTCTGATAATAGGTAGATATGATATATCTATCGAGACTTTATTCGAAATGTTATTTAGTCAAAGCGGATATGAAATAGAGCGAAGCATTGTACTGAATTTGCGTTTGCCCAGAACGATTATCGCGGCGCTTACGGGACTTGCCTTAAGCGTTTCGGGTCTTTTATATCAAGAAACCTTTCAAAACAAGTTGGTTTCGCCCGATTTGCTTGGCGTGTCTTCGGGCGCAGGCGTTGGCGCGGCACTTTCTATCGTACTTGGTTTATCGTCGGTATTTGTAAGTTTCTTTGCTTTTGGATTTGGTGTTTTGACGGTGCTCGCAACGATGTTTGTCGCAAAAGCATTTCAAAATAAATCATCAATGGTATTAACACTTTCGGGCATTATCGTTGGTGGTTGTATGGGCGCGGTATTATCGTTTATTAAATATCTTGCCGACGCGGAAACAACGCTTGCGAGTATTACGTTTTGGTTGATGGGCTCGTTTGAACATTCCATAATTGAAAATGTGTACATATTGTTGCCGATTGTGGCAGTGTGTTCAATAACTATCTTATCTATTAGTTGGAGAATTAATATTGTCGCTTTAGGTAGAGAAGAAGCACAAACAAAAGGGATAAATTATAGATTTTATCGTACTCTTATTATCATTATTGCTACGTTGCTTACTGCAAGTTCGGTTGCATTTGCCGGAACGATCAGTTGGATAGGACTGGTTGTTCCGCATATCGTTAGACTAATGGTTGGACGTGATACGAAGAAAACAATTCCTATGTGTATGCTTTTTGGAGCTACGTTTATGGTGATAGTGGACATTCTTTCTCGTGTATTTACAGCAGCAGAAATTCCTTTGTCAGCGGTAACGGGTTTCTTTGGTACGGTTATTTTCGTTGTATTACTTTTTGTAAGGAGGAATACGATCAGTGAAAATGATTGACGTTAAGAATCTTACCTTTCAATATCAAAGAAAAGGAAAACTTGTTTTAGATAAATTAAATTTTGCTTGCGAAAAGGGCACGGTAAATGTTTTAATTGGATTGAATGGCTCGGGAAAAACAACTTTAATCAAAACAATAGCGGGATTATTAGAAAATTATCAAGGTGAGGTTTATATAGATGGTAAAAGCTTGAAAGAGCTTTCGATAAAGCAGCGGGCAAAGATAATGGCATATGTTTCGCAACGTTCTAATGCAGTTGACGATTTTTCCGTGATGGATTATTTGTTGTTCGGGACTGTTAATAAAATGAATTTTTATCAATCGCCTAAAGAAGATGATAAAAATAAAGTTTTGGATTGTGCTAATCAGTTTAGGATTGAGCATTTGCTTGATAAAAAACTGGGCGAAATTAGTGGCGGTGAAAGACAAATTGTTTCTATTTGTGGAGCAATAGTACAAGATGCTGATTTAATTATTTTGGATGAACCAACTTCGGCGCTTGATATTAAAAATCAACACTCCGTTTTATCTATCATTAAGATAATTGCTAAGGAACAAGGAAAAACGTTTATTTTATCATCACATAATCCTAACCACGCTTTGTATTTGGATAGTAACGTATTTTTGTTAAAGAACGGAAGTATTTTAGCGCAAGGACGGGCAGAAGATATCATAAATGTTGAAACCTTAAAAAGCGTTTACGGAGAAGATATTTGTTATAGTACGGAACTTGCATATAGAGAAATATCTTTCAGCGATTACGAAAATAAGTAAGCCTTAACCCGCAAAGATAAGCCGTATTCGACGGTCTTGCAATGCTCCCGCAGAGTGAATGAGGAGCTTAATAATAAAGCATAAAAAGGAGAAAAAACAATGAAGCTCGGAATCTTTACCGACCCGCACTATTGCAATAAGGAAATAACCTGCGTCACCCGCAGATCACTTTTGTCATATCAAAAAATAAAAGAAGCAATGGAGCATTTTGCAAAGGAAAGCGTGGATGCGGTAATCTGCCTTGGCGATCTTATTGACGATTGCGACTCCTACGAGGGAAACGTAAAGTACGCGCTAAAGCTTACAGAGCTTATAAACGGCTATAGAATTCCCTTTTATTGCCTTATGGGAAATCACGACCACCTTGATTTTACCCGTGAGGATTTTGCCCGCATAACCGGAGCAACACCCCCCTTCAGCATCATTATGGGGGATAGTCTGCTTGTGTTCCTTGACTGTAACCATCACGATGACGGCGAGCCATACAGCCCCAAAAGAGCCGATTGGACAAACTCGTATCTTCCAAAGGCTCAGCTTGATGAGCTTGAGCGCGTCCTTGGCGAAGATAAGGATAAAAAAGCCTATATCTTTTCCCATCAGCCCCTTGAAAATACCCTTGAGCCTGTGCATACCGTAAGAAACGGACAAGCCGTGCGGGATATCTTTAAAAAAGCGGGTAACGTAATGCGTGCCTTTGCGGGTCACTTCCATCCCGGCAACGAGGTCACCATCGACGGCGTTATCTATACCACCCTCCCCGCAATGTGCGAGGGCGAGCAAAACAGGTATACAATAATAGAGATTTAATTATGCACATATATGCATATGTGCGATGAGCCCGTAATTTTAACCCTGAATCAACAAGGGAGATATAATAATGATACAAGACCTTCATTCACATACCTACTATTCCTTTTGCGGTAAGGATTCTCCGCAGGCCGTGGTTGAGGCGGCAATAAAGGGGGGAATAGAGCTCTTCGGCATTTGTGACCATAACTACGGAATAGGTATGGCTCGATTTGATGCCTATCTTCAGCCAAGAAGCGTTATTGCGCCCACCGCCATAAGCTGGCTGATGCAAAAGTATTACGATCACATATCCCTCATTAAGGAAAAATATAAGGATGATATAAAAGTTCTTTGCGGCGTGGAGGTTGCCACTCAGACCCGCGATTACAAGGCCGAGCTTCCCGAAAACGAGGATATCTCCATGTTTGATTATTGCCTTATAGAGAACCTTGACGACTCCAGCTCCATTGCTAAGGGCGATCTTTTCTCCTTTGCCAAAAGGTGCGGCTGCCCCGCGGTGGGTGTGGCCCATACCGATATGTTTGCCTTTATAAAAAGCCTTGGTGAGGATCCGCTTGAATACTTCTCCCGCATGGCAGAGCAAAACATCTTCTGGGAAATGAACGTTTCCTACGATAGCATCCACGGCTATCGGGAGCATCCGTATATGCTGGAGTTTTTTAAAAACGAGCAGCAGCAGGATATCGTGCGTGCATCGGGGGTGCGCCTCAGCGTTGGCTTTGACGGCCACCGCGTGGAGGATTATCTCCCCGAGAGGATAAAGGATCATAATAAGCGTATAACCGAGCTTGGCATCAAGCTTGCATTTGAGGAGTAATTATGTTTAAGGATAAGGTAGCTGTAATTACAGGCGGCGCGCACGGTATAGGAAGGGCAACCGCTGAGGCATTTAAGAAGCAAGGAGCGACGGTTTTTGTCATTGACATCGCCCAAGGGGATCATTTTGTCGGAGATATCTCTGAAAAGGATACGCTGGAGCGCTTTGCAAAACACGTGCTTGAAAACGCTGACGGCGTGGATTATCTGATCAATAACGCACCTCCCGCAATGAGAGGAATAGACTCCTGCTCCTATGAAGAATTCGAGCAAGCCCTGAGCGTAGGCGTAACCGCACCGTTTTACCTGACAAAGCTGTTTTTGCCCGCCTTTAAAAAGGGTGCGGCGGTAATAAATATCTCGTCCACGCGAAGCTCAATGAGTCAACCGCAGACCGAGAGCTACACCGCGGCAAAGGGCGGGATAAGCGCGCTTACCCATGCCATGGCTGTATCTCTTGCGGGCAAGGTGCGGGTGTGCAGTATCTCACCGGGGTGGATAGACACCTACGGCAATGCCTATAGCGGTGCCGACGCGCTTCAGCATCCCTCTGCAAGGGTGGGGGTGCCCGAGGATATTGCCCGAACGGTTCTGTTTTTGTGCTCGGAAAACGCCGCATTTATAAACGGAGAGGATATAACCGTGGACGGCGGAATGACAAAGCTTATGATATACCATAACGATTTTGGCTGGAAGCTGGAGGAATAGTGCGTTGAAGATCATTGATATCTCTCAGGAGGTCTTTTCTGCTTGCGTGTATCCGGGCGACCCTGCACCGCATAAGGAGATACTGCAAAATATGGAGGAGGGCGCTCTTTATAACCTTACTGCATTTTCCATGTGTGCCCATAACGGCACCCACGTCGATGCGCCAAAGCATTTTATTAAGGATGGCCCCGCTATAGATGATATCCCTCTTGAAGTGACGGTGGGGTATTGCTACGTAGCGCGCTTTGACGGCATAATTACCCGTGATGCGGCTCTGGGCATATTGCATGAGGCTCAGATCTCACACCCTGAGGCGGCAAAGCGGTTGCTGATAGCGGGTGATGCCGAGCTTTCCCTTGAGGCGGCAGAGCTGCTTGCCCAAAAAGGCATATTGCTCTTTGGAAACGAGTCGCAAACCGTGGGAAATGAAAGTGCGCCCATGGCGGTGCACAAGGCCTTGCTTGGGAAAAATGTTGTGCTTCTTGAAGGGATCCGCCTTAATTGCGTAGAGCAGGGGGTATATATTTTAAATGCCTCACCGCTATCTCTTGCGGGCTCGGACGGTGCCCCCACAAGAGCCATCCTCATTAAGCCATGATTTTATTTGCCATTTTTTAAAAATATGATATAATATTAAAAACATATTTGATATTCGCTTTTTAAGGAGCATATGAGCTTTTTGAAAGGTAATATATAAATTTATGCGTTGTACCTTTTAAGGACGACAGCAAGGAGGAATTTATGTCAAATATCACAAAAAGAGAGTCGACCAGGACACTTGTGCTTGGAGCGATACTCACGGGTCTTGTATTTTTATTGCAAATGCTGGGCTCCTTTATTCACATCGGACCGTTTTCCATTTCGCTTGTGCTTGTGCCCATAGTTATCGGCGCGGCGACCTGTAATTGGAAGATAAGCGCATGGCTCGGCACCGTTTTCGGTATAGCCGTGCTTGTTTCGGGGGATGCGGCATCGTTTCTGGCAATAGACGTAGCGGGAACGGTGGTCACTGTGCTTTTAAAGGGCATGTTGTGCGGCCTCGTGGCGGGCCTTGTATACAAGCTGCTCGAAAAGAAAAACAGATACCTTGCAGTGGTGGCTTCCGCAATAGTTTGCCCGATCGTAAATACCGGTGTGTTTTTACTTGGATGCCTTGTCTTTTTCCTTCCCACGGTGGCCTCTTGGGGCGCGGCCGAAGGGTATCAGAACGTGGCGGCTTATATGTTCCTTGGACTTGCGGGTGGCAACTTCCTGGTGGAGCTGTTGATAAATATCATCTTGAGCCCTGTGATAGTCAGAATACTTAACATCAGAAAAAAAGCCTGAAACCAACTGTCCGCACCATTGTTGCGGACTTTTTTTATTTTTGGCTCTCGCTCCCGCCCGCCCACCAGCGCGAGAGCCAAAAATCGCAGAGTATAAAAATATAACGACGTTTTGACCGTTTTTTACTCAATTATTAAAAATTCACACGTTAAAAGACCGATAAGAGCAACTTTTTCGTTGAAGGTTACTCTTTTTCGTGTTATAATATATCGGTATAATGCAATATTATTGCTTTTTGCAGCATATAATTAAGGAGATTAAATATGCAGGGAAGCTTTTTTGGAGATCTTCTTGCCGCAGTATATCTGCTTGCCTTCGTGCTTGGCGGTGTAGCGGTAGCAAATAGGATCTTTTATAAGGAGGATATGTTGACCCGCCTGACGGTAGGAGCGACAATGGGCTCTTTTATGCTCATGTGGTTCCCGTCTCTGTTCTCTTTCTTCATGGGCTTTAACCTTTGGTCCCATCTGCTTGCCTTCGTGCTTATGGCGGCGGTTACCGTTGCGGTGTCCCTGCTTGTTAAGCATCACGGAAGCTTTGCCGTTAAGAAGCCGGTTATAAGCGTTCACGATGTGGTCGCGCTTACCTTCTTTGGCTTTGTTTTCATCTATTATGCGCTTACCCTTTCCTCACACACCATACCGATAATAGGTGGGGACGTGCATACCGGCCAGTGCACCTATGGAGATATGAATATGCACCTTGGCTTCATCACAAGCGTTGCTACTCAGGGCTACTTTCCGCCCGAGTATTCCATTCTTCCGGGTACGCCCCTTAACTATCCCTTCCTTTGCGATACGGTATCCTCAAGCCTTTATCTGATGGGTTGCTCTCTGCGCTTTGCATATATGGCGCCCATGCTGCTTGCGATGCTTCAGCTTATGTCGGGCTTTTGGCTGCTTGTGCGTAACTGGTTTAAGGACAAGGCAAAGGCCAACGTGGCAAGCGTTCTGTTCTTCCTTTGCGGTGGCTTTGGCTTTATCTATTTTATGGATCGACTCCGCGAGGATCCCGATAACTTTCTGCGCATATTTGAGGCGTTCTATAACACTCCCACCAACCTTGTGGACGAGGGCAATATACGTTGGGTAAATATAATAGTCGATATGCTTATTCCTCAGCGTGCCACCCTTTTCGGTTGGTCGGTGCTATTCCCGCTTCTTGCCGTGCTGTATAAGGCGGTATTTGAAAATGAGGATAAATATTTTCTTCCCGCCGCAATATTTGCCGGCGGCTTGCCCATGATCCATACCCATTCCTTCCTGGCACTGGGACTGATCTGCGCGACCTGGCTCCTTTGGAGGCTTGGAAGAAGTGTTTTGGATGACCATCCGCACGGTAACCAAGGTAAAAAGTATATAAATACCGCTGTGTTGATAGCTGCGATCCCCACCGTGATCTGTCTGCTCTACGCACTTATTAATCTTGTCCTTAACGATGCCGACCGCCTTGATCCTGCCTCGCGTTCCTTGTACATCGCGCTTCCCGCCATCGGCCTTGTTGCGGGCTTGCTCCTTGCCGGTGTTTGGCTACTCGTGCTTAACGTTATCAATGGCAGGGCTAAGGACCTTGCGTGCACGTGGCTTGTGTTTCTTGCCGTCACGCTGGTGCTTGCCGTGCCTCAGCTTGTGAAATGGACCTTCTCCCAGGTGGGCGAGGGCACAATGCTTAAGGGACACTTTAACTGGGGCAATATTAACGATAATTACCTTTGGTTCTATATTAAAAATATCGGCGTCGTGGCTCTTCTGGCGGTTCCTGCGCTTTTAAATGCCAAAAAGCACTTTAAGGTGGTGGCTCCCGCATTAGTGATATTCTTCATCGCCGAGTTCGTGGTCTTCAAGCCCAACGTCTACGATAACAATAAGCTTCTCTACGTCAGCTATGCGCTTGTGGCGTGCGTTGTCGCAAGCTATATGGTGGATGCCTACCGCGCCCTGAAAAAAGCCGATATCAAGGGCAGACGCGTGCTTGCCGTCATAGTGCTTATTTTGTGCACCTTCTCTGCGGTCCTTACCATGCATAGGGAGCAGGTGTCGGATTACGTGCTCTACGATAAGCATCAGCTTGCCGCGGCAGAGTATATTGAGAAAAACGCGCCTTCCGATGCGGTGGTTTTGACCGAAACAAGACATAATAATGCAATTTCCTCCCTTACGGGCAGAAATATAGTATGCGGCTCAAGCTCGTTCCTCTATTATCACGGGGTAAACTATCACCAAAGCCAACAGGACGCAATGCTTATGCTTATGGATCCTATAAGGTTTAATGACCTTATGGAGAAATACAGCGTTGATTATATCCTTGTAAGTAATTATGAGCGCTCTGCATACAGAGAGTTTTATAAGCTTTACAGCGGTGGATATCCGGGCTATACGACCGAGATAAACGAGAATATGCTCGCAGAGAATTTTGAGCTTGTCTTTTCAAGCGGCGACGTTAATATTTATAAGGTCACAAATTAAGTAATATAAAGCAGGTAAAAAATGAACAACAATAACGTAACTGTAATCGGCAGCGGCAGATGGGGCTCCTTTATAGCCTGGTATTTAAGCACGCTGGGTAAAAACGTGCTAATATATGGCAGAGGGGACTCCGAGCGCTTTAACGCACTTCGGACACAGCGCGGTAACGAACATCTTAAATATAACGATACCGTAAGCTTTACCGACGATCTTAAAAAAGCGATAGAGCATGCCGACGCCATATACGTGTCCATTTCCGCCCAGGCGGTAAGGGATTTTATGCGTCAATTGGCCCTTGTGGGTGTCAAAAAGGAAAAGATCATCGTGCTATGCATGAAGGGGCTTGAGGAGCGCACAGGGGAGAGACTCTCCACCATAGTTAGCTCCACGCTCCACGGTCACGAAAACGTAGCGATCTGGGTTGGTCCGGGCCACGTTCAGGACTTTCTTGCGGGCAGACCTAACTGCATGGTAATAGACTCCGCCAAGCAGGAGCTTGTTCCGTTCCTCGCGGAGGATCTTACAAGTCATCTGATACGCTTTTATAAGGGTGATGATATAATCGGCAACGAGGTAGGTGCAGCCGCAAAGAACGTTATAGGTATTGCCGCAGGTGCTCTTGACGGACTGGGATGCCCCGCACTCAAGGGTGCGCTGATGGCAAGAGGTGCCCGCGAGGTGGGCAGACTTATAGCTGCAATGGGCGGAAAGGGGATATCGGCATACGGGCTTGCTCATCTTGGAGATTATGAGGCGACCCTTTTTAGCGAGTTTAGTCATAACCGCAAATACGGACGAGCCTTGGCAGAGGGTAAGCAGTTTGACAGTCTTGCGGAGGGAAGATCCACAAGCAAGGCGCTGATGGTCTTAAGCGCGCTTTACGACGTGGATATGCCTATATGCACCGGCGTGTACGAGGTGATCTACAGCGGTGCGGACATCAAGACCGTGATAAACGATATGTTCCTTAGAAATATAAAAAAGGAATTTTGAGCTGTAAATGAGCAATACCTTTGATAAAATTTATGATGCAGTAAAGCTTATTCCAAGGGGATACGTTGCAACCTACGGTCAAGTGGCTCGACTTGCGGGAAATCCAAGGTGGGCAAGGATAGTAGGATATGCGCTTCACGTAAACCCCGATCCGGAAAATATCAAATGCCACAGGGTGGTATTTAAGGACGGCTCGTTGACCGATGCCTTTGCCTTTGGAGGGCAGGAGGAGCAACGAAGGTTGCTTCTTGAGGAAGGGGTAAGCTTTCTGGAAGATCGAAAGGTGGATATGGAGAAATGTCAATATATAAAAAGCTTTTGAGTCTTGCTGCGGTGGCGTGCATATTGCTTTTGGCGGGATGCGGGGATAATACAGTACCCGAGGATACCACGCCGCCTCCGGCTACAACGCCCGATATTCCTGTTGGCGTTGTAAACGACGTTGTTCCGGGTAGATTTGCGGTAAAAGATAATAAGATATATTATGCGCTTTCGGATAGCATACTTTGCTATGATGAAACGGTCTCCCTTGTGGTGACCGCCGATGAGCCATCGTATCTCTGCCTTGTTGGAGATATTCTTTATTTCAGATGTGTAAGCAAGAGGGAGAACTACAAGCCCGCTGAGTATCAGATCAGAAGCGTGGATCTTACAAACGGAAGCGTTGCTATCTATGCAAACGGCAACATTAATTGTCTTTTGACTGCGCAGAGCAAGGTGTTTTATCTGGAGGATCACTCAAGCCTATATAAGATAGAGAATACCTCAACTCAAGATATCTTAAGTGGGGAATTGTCCGATCCGTACGCCGCAAACGGAGCCATCTACCTGGGAATAGACGGTAACCTGTGCAGATTTGATCCTTCGGGAGAGCAGTACAGCGTGCTGATTGATAAATGTTATCCCAATAATATCTCTGCAGACGAGCAGACGGTATATTATTCCACCGAAGAAAACAGTGCACTTAGCTCTTACGGCATTGAATCGGGTACTGTGGTACAAAGCTCAATAAATAATTACGGCTTGGTGCTTGACGGCGGAGTACATTATTATGTGGTCAACAATGATGGCTTTGCTCTTATCAGGGCAACGGATAAGCACGTGGTGTTAGAGCTTGGCAGACTTCAAAATTGTTCGTCTCCTCTGTTTTATAAGGGGAACATATACTTCTTTATAAGCTCGGATGATTATTACGGGCTAATAAGCTGTGACCCCTTAACGGGAGAGATGACACGCCTTACTGAATCTGAGGGATAAGTCTTGAATTAGTATTATTAAAAAAATAAGACTCTTGCTTTTCGCGAGAGTCTTTTTCTTTTTAGCACTACAGTAATTGAGGCGCACACGCTCGCCGCGCGACTTCCGCTTCCGCTTGCGCTCCACCTTCCGCCGCGGCTCGTGGTGCTTGCCTTTGTGTGCATCTTAATTTCTCTACAGGGTCCTTGTATGTGCTACAGGTTAAAAGTGACAAAAAAATAACGGCGGTTTAACCGCCGTTAAAGCATTATATACAAAGAACGTTTGCAAGATTGTAAATGTTGTTGTTTACCTCGTGCTCGATCTTGAGAGCAGAGTGGATGTCCATATGGAAGATCTGATCGTCCTTGATTCCCACTACCTGTCCGCCCAGGCCCTTATCAAGAAGATTTACAGCATAGAAGCCGAACATGCTTGCAAGCTGAGTGTCCCTTGCTGAAGGTGCACCGCCGCGCTGAATGTGACCAAGCACGGTAGCGCGTGCTTGCATTCCGGTACGCTCCTCAATTATCTTACTGACCTCGTGACCGCTTCCGCAGCCTTCTGCAAGCAGAACGATGGAGGCCATTTTGCCGCGCTCCTTGCCGCGGAGAAGGTTTGCACAAATATAATCAATGTTCCATTCGCGCTCGGGAATGATGATGGACTCGGCGCCGCCTATAAGACCTGCATAAAGGGCAAGATCACCGCATTTGTTACCCATTACCTCAACAACGCTTACGCGGTCGTGGCTTGTCATGGTGTCGCGTATCTTGCGAATGGCGTCAAGTATGGTGTTAAGAGCTGTGTCAAAGCCTAAGGTATAGTCGGTGTAAGCAAGATCGTTGTCGATGGTGCCCGGAATGCCGATGGCGGGAATGCCGTAATTTGTCAGCACCTGTGCGCCCTGGAAGGAGCCGTCGCCGCCGATGACAACTATGCCCTCAATACCGCGCTCGCGGATATTATTAAGAGCCACCGCTTGCCATTCTTTGGTTTTGAATTCAAGACAGCGTGCAGTCTTGAGCATGGTTCCGCCGCGGTTGATTATATCCCCAACCGAGCGAAGATCCATTTCGTGCATTTTATTTTCAATAAGCCCGCGGAAGCCACACTCGATTCCGATGGGGGTCATGCCGTGATATATAGCAGTGCGTACAGCCGCACGTATGCAGGCGTTCATGCCCGGTGCATCGCCGCCGCTTGTAAGTATACCGATCTTTTTCATTTTATGTTTTCACCTGAACCTTTCCTGTTGTGACATTGTACTTAAAGCCAATACACGTTTAAAACATAAATATTATTCTCGAATTAACAGTATATCAAATAGTGTGATGTTTGACTAGCGTTTTTAATCAAAAAAATAGCATTTTTCGCATTTTTAATGAAAAAAATAAAGATTTATGCTTGTTTTTATGATGATTGGCCTTTATATTTGTCTTTAAGACGGTGGACCGAATATTTCATGATATAAATTATGCAAAGCGGTGTTAACAGGTGAGCACGTAATATTATCTGCACATTAACTTTCGTCAATAATAGTGATTTAAAGTCAAAATCATTCAAAGGGAAAATGAGTAAGGTCAAGGAATATAAAAATGAAAAATACATATGTAGCCAAAAATATGTTTTTTGTGCGGAAAGGAAAAATTATGGGGAGATCAATAGTTATTACCTCCGGAAAAGGAGGAGTGGGCAAAACCACAGCCACGGTAAATATAGGGGCGGCGCTTGCTCAAAGCGGGAAAAACGTTCTGCTGATGGATGCGGATCTTGGGCTTCGCAATCTTGACCTTATGCTGGGAGTGGAGAACAGAATAGTCTACGATGTGGTGGATGTGCTGGAGGGCAGATGCAGGGTGCGTCAGGCAATAGTTAAAAATAAAAGCAACGAGCGCCTGGCACTGCTTCCTGCATCCCAAACCAAGAATAAGGATGCGATAAAAAGCGGGCAGATGCAAAAGCTCATAAACGAGCTTAAAAGCAATTATGACTTTATCCTGATAGATTGTCCCGCGGGCATTGAAAAGGGCTTCAGCAACGCCGTGGAGGGTGCTGATGAGGCGATCATAGTTTGCACTCCGGAGATAGCCTCTGTAAGGGATGCCGATCGCGTGGCGGGCTTGCTTGCGGGCAGTGAGGTGGATAAGGTGCGCCTGCTTGTAAACAGGGTAAAAAACGAGCTTGTCCGCAAGCACGAGATGATGAGCGTTACCGACGTAGAGGAGATAATGGGAATTACCGCTATAGGAGCTGTACCCGATGACCCGATGGTGGTAAGGGCTGCAAACCTCGGCGAGCCGCTCGTAAACTGGATGCGCTCGGGTGCAAGCAGAGAATATAAGAAGGTGGCATATAAGCTTTTAGGGTTGCGCGAGACCGAGCCTCAAAGTAAAAATATAAGACTGATGCTGCGAAGACTCTTTGGCTCGGATGCGGGATGATGAGGTGTAAGATGACGTTTATAAAAAAACTGTGTGAAAGATTGTTCAAAAAAAGAAGCGCTAGGGTGGTCAAGTGTCGATTGAAGCAAATAATCTCCTGCGACAGGCTTGCCGTTTCTCCTTCCCTTATTCAAAGGATACAGGGCGCGCTTGAGGAGGTCCTTACATCGGAGCTTGGCGCGGGGGAGCTACTCGTTGCGATAAGCAGTAAACGAAGCGGCGAGGGCACCGAGCTTACGGTGAATGCTTCATTTGCGGGAATACAGACCCCGGCTGCATAAAATAGGTCTCCAAATACCGTTTTTTACGCAAGCAATACCCAAAAGATGTATAAGTGAAAATATAAATACATATTAATTAATTATTCATAAATTATTTGTAGATTTTTGTCCGTATTTATGATACAATAATAAAAACAAGCATAAAAAGGACAAAAAATGAATTTTTTGGGTATTAAATTCAAAAAAATTGAATATATCGTCCCCGCACTTGTATTGGTGCTGGTGCTGGTGGGCTTTGTTGCCCTTACCATAGCCACCGCAAGCCCCTTTACCGGGGAGGAGCTCACCTTCGGCGAGATAATGGCGAATCTTGATTTCTCCATCGTGGGACTTCAAGCCATATTCTTTGTTATAGGTGTGGCTATAATGCTTGTGCTTATGTTTGTTGATTACCGCATCTACAGTAAGATATGGTTTCTTGTCCTGCTTGTCGGCCTTGCGCTTCTGGGACTTGTTGCGGTGTTCGGAAGTGCGTTGGGCGGCACAAAGGGGTGGATATATATCGGCTCCTTTACGGTACAGCCCTCTGAGATAGTCAAGCTTGCCATGATACTTGTCTGCGCTAAATTTCTTGCAGAGAGCCCGCTTGAAAAATTTACAGATGTGCTTCCCGCGGTTGGTGTGTTCGTTGCCATAATAGCGGTACTACTGTATCAGATGGACATCGGAACCACTATAGTTTACGTGGTTGCCTTCGTTGGCATGGCATTTCTTGCAGGTATGAAGCTTCGTCATATGGGGATATTTGCCGGGGCAGCACTTGCGTTCGGAGTCTTTGCGTGGTTTGTTCTGCTTGGACCAAAGCAACAGTCCAGAATAATAAACTTCTTTAACCGTACCGGAGACAGCGATGCCTTCCTTCAGCTCAATCACTCCATAGCCGCCATAGGCTCGGGCGGTTTTGCGGGGAAGGGGCTCTTCAGCGTGGGTGCACTCAGTCAGCTTGATTATGTTCCCGTGCTCGAGACCGACTTTATTTTCGTTGCCATTGCTGAATCCTTCGGGTTTGTGGGATGCTTTATATTGCTTGTTATCTATGCCGTGCTGATATTCAGGCTTTTCCTCATCGCACGCCGTACGGAGGACAGATTCGGTGCCATTATAATCTACGGTATAATGTTTATGCTCATGTTCCACGTCTTTGAAAATATCGGTATGACCATAGGCATAATGCCCATAACCGGCATTCCCTTGCCCTTTATAAGCAAGGGGGGAACAAGCATGATAACAAATATGGCGGCTATAGGTTTGGTGTTGTCGGTGTGCTACCATGCGCCCGATAAGGAGAGAGAATCCACCCTTTAAAGCTGTAATTCGCCGAATTTTGCCTCTCGTGGCTTAAAAATACGGCGAATTTCTATATTATCGCGTTGATTTATGTATTTTTCAGCATCTGCTACGGTGTTACGAGACTTGTTTTTTTGAATTGTTTGTGATATAATAATTTTGGTGGTACAGTATTCTAGTCAGCATTGGTTGTCTTGAAGGCGGGGCTAAAATATCGTCAAAGGGCATATCGATGAAGTTTCTGGTGCAGGCTTGAAACGCCCAGTTTTGGGTCTGTGCTGGGAGTTAAGGAGGACGGGCGATCCGCAATGGCATGCGGGCGTTGACCCAGCCTCCGTGGAGACATACTTGGGTAGCTGTCTGCTCAGGCAGATGCTACTGGGTATGAAGAACCTGCTATGCGGTGGCTTTGCCGCTGTGTACAGTGTAGCCTGTCTTGAAGTGGTAATGAGGGAAATGGGAATACGCAGCTGCGTCCACGGCCATGGAGCTGTCTGCGATGGCCCTTTGAAATCCTTACTGCAAAAGAGACTAGGGACAGTCTCTGCTGTCGGGGAAATCCCCTAGACTGATCGTCTGTTATGGATTATAGTGTGGTCTAAGTGGTTATCGAGCGCAAGCGTCAGTGATGCGTTTGTGCGGTCTTTAAAGGGAAACCGCTTCATCGGCGACGGGGAGCAGACCGTAGGGAAATCCGGCTCGACCTAAGCCGCAAGGTTTACAGGGCAGACTGCCACCTTATTTTTTATATTTCAAACGGCATATGCCGTATGCTCTTTTTCACAAGCGGAGAACAATAATGAAAATTAAAGAAAAGCATAATAAAAAGAATTCGGGAGCGCGATGGACTGCAACCGTTACGGTTTTGTCCTTTGTGCTTACCGTTATTTTTTCATTTTTGGCGGAATCAGTAACCGAGGCGGCATCTGTGGTGCTGTCCGTGTTGATAATCCTTGTGCTCATTATAATAAGCATAATAGCAGATATTGTGGGTACTGCGGTCACCGTGTGTGACGCGACCCCTCTTGCGGCAATGTCCAGCCGTAAGGTGAGGGGAGCAAAATCTGCGTTAAGGCTTATCCATAACAGCGAAAAGGTAGCAAGCGTGTGCTGTGATGTGATCGGTGATATCTGCGGTATCGTAACAGGTGCCGCAACCACTGCAATAGTGTATATGATAATCTCCTCCGGCGGCGAGGGAGCCCGTCTTTGGATATCCATCCTGCTCAGCGCCTCGGTAGCATGTCTCACCATAGGAGGAAAGGCTTTTGGCAAAAAGCTCGCACATAAAAAAAGTAAGGATATCGTGTATCTGATAGGAAGAGTATTTTCTATAGCCGATAAGAGTGATAAATAACGTGTATTGCATAAGTGACGTTAAAAAAATGAATATTGCTCAGCTCAATGATGCCGCAAGGGAAATACGAGAGGAGCTTGTGCGGGCTACAGATCAAAACGGGGGACATCTTGCCTCGAATCTCGGGACCGTAGAGCTTACCCTGGCGCTTCATTGCGTTTTTGATTCCCCACGCGATAAGATGGTTTTCGACGTTGGACATCAGGCGTATACCCATAAGCTGCTTACGGGCAGAAGCCTCGAGGGTATGCGCCACGCAAACGGAGTCAGCGGATTCCCCGATTTTAACGAAAGTGAGCATGATCCGTTTATCGTGGGACATAGCGCAACCGCCGTCTCCACCGCTCTGGGACTAGCGCGCGCAAGGGATATAAAGGATGAGGATTTTCATATAATTGCAGTCGTGGGGGACGGTGCCTTCGGAGGAGGAATGAATCTTGAGGCGGTAAACGACCTTGGATTTAACCCTACAAGACTTATAATTGTGCTTAACGATAACGGTATGTCCATCTCCCGTAACGTTGGTGCGCTCAGCAGACATATGCTCAAGCTTCGTACCGCAAAGGGCTACGTAGGCTTCAAAAAGGGGATGGAACGCTTTTTAAAGGGACTTCCGTGTGGGAATTTCATCTTTAAAGCCGCGCTTAACGTTAAAAACTTCTTCAGACGTATGCTTATCGGCACCACTGTGTTTGATAATATGGGTATTAAGTTCATCGGTTCGGTGGACGGACACAATATCCCGGAGCTTAAAAATATCCTCCAAAGAGCAAAGGAAGAGACTGTGCCGGTGCTGGTGCAGATCCGTACCCTGAAGGGTAAGGGAGCTGAAAAGGCGGAAAATGATCCTGTAGCCTACCACGGTGTGGCTTCCGCGCTCGCAAACGGTAAAAAGGAGAAGACCTTTACCAAAAGCTTTGGTGCGTTTCTTACGGATATGGCACGGGAAAACGAAAAAATATGCGCCATTACTGCAGGAATGACCGATTCTACGGGTCTTAGAGCCTTTGCAGATGCGCATCACGACAGATTCTTTGATGTCGGCATTGCCGAGCAGCATGCCTTCGGACTTGCCGCGGGGCTTGCCAAGGGGGGGATGCGCCCCGTTGTTGCGATATATTCCACATTCCTTCAGCGCGGTGCGGATCAGATATTCCACGATATTGCCCTTCAACGGCTTCCGGTGGTGATGTGCATCGACCGCGCGGGCTTTGTGGGTCAGGACGGACAGACTCATCAGGGCGCATACGATATAGCCATACTCAGGGCACAGGGAATAAAGATCATGGCACCGGCAGATCCGTATCAGCTTAAACAGATGCTTAATTATGCATTCACTCTTGATGTCCCTTGTGCTATAAGGTACCCAAAGGGAGGCGGATGCTGCTTGCCGCAGTGCGAGCTTGTCCCGGACAGATGGCAGAGTGTCAAAAAGGGAGAGGATTGTATCATCGTAACCTTTGGGGCATTGCTTTCTCAGGCCTTAGAGGCGGCGGGGCTCCTTGAAGCGGAAGGAATAAGTGTAGAGGTTGTAAATGCCTGCTTCCTGGCTCCTGATGCCCAATACATAAAGGATATCACTGCAAACAGCCTTTTCGTGCTTGAGGACAACGCATACGCAGGTGGGCTTGCCGAGGCTATAGCCGGTCTTGTGCAGAATAATGAGAGTATAAAACACTTTGCTTCGGTAAGCGGCGAGGCGGGCTTTAATATCCATGATGATGTTTTCGCTCAGCTTAAAGCAGCAGGACTTGACGCGGCTTCCATAGCTGAGCTTGTTAAAAATACCGTTCGCACTTAGGCTGAGAGTGGATCTTATAAGTAAAAATCATAATATAAGTAATTTAAGGTCGATTTTTTCGACCTTTTTTTAATTTTTTTCTTTATTCACTATTGTATATTTATTCATTTTGTAGTATAATATCAACATAAAGCATTTAAAATATTATTTTTGGAGCATATCATGCTTAAAACAATAGGAATATACGTAAATACCGATAAGGATACAAATATGTCCTGCGATCATATTGCGCAGGTGCTTGTTGATAACGGCTTTACCCCAAGAATACTTAGCTGTGCGGGCCTGTGCTGTAAGACCGAGGAGATAGTAAGCTTTATCAAAAACGTCGATGCGGTCTTTACCCTTGGCGGAGACGGCACTCTTTTGATGATATCCAAGCTTTGCGCACGCTTTCAGGTGCCGGTGCTGGGTATAAATCTTGGTAGAGTGGGCTTTTTGTCCGAGGTGGAGCTTATGGACGTGGATAAGGCTATCCGTGCACTCAAGAACGGCGAGTATGTCGTTAACAATAGAATGATGTTAGAGTGCAGAGTGGAGGATAAGGTCTATTATGCCCTTAACGAGGTGGTGCTTCACCGAGATATGGCGGAGCATATGCTCAATATAAAGCTTAGCGCCCGAGAACAGTCGGTGGGTAGCTTTTACGCCGACGGCGTACTGGTTGCCTCTCCAACGGGCAGTACCGCGTATAATCTCTCTGCGGGAGGCCCTATAGCCGCCCCCGATGCCGAGGTCATGCTGCTTACTCCCATCAGCGCACATACCTTGCGGGCAAGACCCTATGTTTTCAGCGCCAAAGAGGTGCTGCAGATAAACGGCGAGGAGGGCATTATAAGCGCCCTTGCAATAGACGGTGCTCAGGTCAAAAGGGGAGACGGCATAACGGTCACGGTAAGGCGTGCCGAGTTTGACGCAAGGTTTATATCCCTTAAAAATAAAAATTTTTACAGCGTTCTTTCCTCAAAGCTCAACGAGTGGAGCACAGTAGAATAAATAAAAATAATATCATGAATAGGTAGGATAAAAAAATGAAAGCATCACGACAGATAAGGATTTTAGAGCTTATTAAGAATAAGAGCATCCAGACTCAGGAGGAGCTTGCTAATGCTCTTAAAAACGAAGGCTATGACGTAACTCAGGCCACCGTCTCAAGGGATATTAAGGAGCTTAATCTGATCAAGACCATTTCGGCCGACGGTAGCTATCGCTACAGCGTTGTAAGCGGAGTCAAGCAGGATCAACAGGATAGACTCCACAAAATATTTGCCAGCACCGTCCTTAAGGTGCAAAGTGCAAACAATATCATCGTGCTTAAGACCATGCAGGGAAGTGCCAATACTGTTGCGGTGGTGATAGACTCGTTAAATAATGACGATATCCTTGGCTCGGTTGCCGGAGATGACACCGTTATTATAATTGTCCGCTCCAACGAAAAGGTGGCAAGCATAGAGAATCTTATTAAGGATCTGATCCGTTAAGGAGGAGCCAATGCTTTATAGTCTGAGCATAAAAAACGTTGCGTTGATCGACAATGCCTCCATCACCCTCGAGGATGGCTTTAACGTTCTAAGCGGCGAAACGGGTGCGGGTAAATCCATAGTGGTGGACTCGCTCAATCTTCTGCTTGGCGACAGGACCGACCGCGACCTTGTTCGTACCGGAACCGATATGGCACAGATCGAAGGGGTGTTCTTTGTTTCGAGCGCGGTTGCGGAGTCTGTATGCAGGGAGCTTGATGTTGAGCTTGAGGAGGATAATATGCTTCTGGTGCGCAGAAGCGTTACAAGCGACGGCAGAAGCACCGTCAAGGTCAACGGCAGAACGGTTACTGTTTCAGCACTCAGAAGGGGTATGCAGTACGTGGTGGATATCTACGGTCAGCACGAGCATCAAGCACTGCTGAAAAAGGAAAATCATATTGTTTTTCTTGATAATTATGCCGCGGATGATATTTCTGTAGAAAAAAACGAATGTCAAAAATGCTACGAGCAGTATATTAGCGTGCGAAATAAGCTTAATGCGGATTGGGGAAGTGAGGCAGAGAGGGAGCGTCGCATAGATATTCTTCGCTTCCAGATAGAGGAGATAGCCTCAGCCGAGCTTTATGATTCGGAGGAAGAGGAGCTTGCAAAACGAAAGAAATTCCTCCAGAGCATCGAGCTTATAGCGGAGACCCTTCAGCAGGTGCATTATAGCCTGAACGACGAGGGCGGTGTCTGTGAAGCTCTGTCCGAGTCGGCAAAGAGCATGGAGCGTATTGCGGATAAGGATGATTATTATAATACCCTTGCAGAGCGTCTTCGTTCGCTAAGCTATGACGCTCAGGATATATCCGAGGAGGTCAGCTCCTGCCTTGACGGTGTGGACGGCTCGGAGGGAGAGCTTGATAAGGTGGAGGCAAGACTTCAGCTTATCCGAGACCTTAAGCGCAAATACGGCGCAGACGTTGCTGCCGTGCTTGCCTTTATGGAGGAAGCCCGCAAGGAGCTTGACAGACTTGAGCATGCCGAGGCAACGGTGACAGAGCTTGAAAAAGCACTAAAAAAGGCCAAGGCGGCCTTGAATAATGCGTGTGAGCAATTGTCCTCAAAGCGCAAAAAAGCCGCGGAAAAGCTGGAAAAGGAGCTCTCCTGCGAGCTTAAGGAGCTTGGCATGAGGAGCGCTGAGTTTAAAATAAGCTTCGAGCGCTTGAATGATCCCGAATTTACCGCTGACGGCTTTGATGTAGTGGAATTTCTTTTTTCCGCAAACCTCGGTGAACCCCTCAAACCCCTTGTAAAGGTAATATCCGGTGGTGAAATGAGTCGCTTTATGCTGGCGGTAAAGAGCATACTTGCCGATAACGATAACATCGGTACCATGGTCTTTGATGAGATCGATACCGGTATCAGCGGGCGAATGGCTCAGGTCACCGCGGAAAAAATGGCAAGGATAGCTCATAGGCACCAGGTGATATGCGTTACTCATCTGCCACAGATCGCCGCTATGGCAAGCGCTCATTTCTATATCGAAAAAAACGAGAGGGACGGAAGCACCCGCACTACTCTTGAGCCGCTTAAGGGAGAGGGAAGGGCAAGTGAGATAGCTCGTCTTTCCGGAGGTGACACCACCTCGATAGCGGTAGCGCATGCAAAGGAAATGCTTAAAAGCGCGCAGGATTTCAGAGATTCATTTAACTGAAAAAATAAGCACTTATGAGATGAACCTCGTAAGTGCTTTTTATATTTTATATAACTATATAGCTTTCGTTTTGGTCAAACAGACCGGTTCCGAGATATCGCTCCCCCGTATCGGGCAGGATGGCAACTATCATTTTGCTTGCATTTTGCGGCATTCTTGCAAGCTGAAGTGCCGCGTGTACCACCGCTCCACTTGATATTCCCGCAAGTATTCCGTCGTTTGCCGCCAAGCCTACACATCCGCCAAATGCATTGAGGCTCTTTACGGGATAGACCTCGTCGATGACCTTGCGGTTTATAAGGGGTGGATATTCATCAGTGCTAAATCCGCGTATCCCGTGAGAAGCGGGCTCCTTTCCTCCGAGCAGAAGCTGGGATTCCTCTGCCTCTACGGCTACTACCTCTATATCTTTATTTTTTCGTTTTAAATGCTCGGCAATGCCTGTTATGGTGGCGCCGCTACCTACTCCCGCCACGATTATGTCCACCTTGCCGTCTGTGTCACGCCATATTTCGCGACCGATAGCGCGGTATGCGCTTATCGTTGTGGTATTATAGAACAAGCGCGGACGGTATGCTTCGGGATATTTCTTGCATAGCTGATCCGCCTTTTTATTTGCCCCCATCAATCCCTGAGAGCCGGGAGTAAGGATCACCTGTACGCCATATGCGTGAAGCAGGGAATAGTGCTTATTATCCTCGGTATCCGCCATTACGATAACAAGCTTATAATTCTTTGCCGCGCATACTATGGCAAGTCCAACGGCGGTGTTTAAATTGGTCGCCTCAATAACGAGCTGTTGATTCGCACCGAGATGCCCTGCCTTTTCGGCCTTTTCAATGCAGTACAGTGCTGCGCGTATCTTTACACTTCCGCCGGGATTTTCCCCCTCAAGCTTAACGTAGATATTTTTGTCAACGTGGCTTACCTCACACAGCTTATCAAGCTTTATAAGAGGTGTGTTTCCAATATATGATAATATATTTTGGTTAGACATATCGATCCTCCAATGCACAAAAAGTGTTATCTTGTGGCGGCAATGGCTACCCATCCCTCCTGAGCACGTACCTTTTGGATCTTAAAGCCGTATTTCTCAAGGCATTCCTCAACGTCCTGCCTGCGTTCGTCAATGATTCCCGAAACGATATAAGTGCCGCCCTCTGCCAAAAGAGAGGGGATCGATGGAGTAAGACGGATGACGATATCCGCCACGATGTTTGCTGTTATGATGTCATATTTCCCGCTTACGCCCTTTACAAGGTCGGCCTGACGGAACTCCCCCTTGTGGGATACTTTGTTTTTCTCTGCGGTCTTAATGGCTACGTTGACTGAATTAAGGTCGATATCTACGCCCAATGCGTGCTCTGCACCAAGAAGAAGCGAGGCCACGGCAAGTATGCCGCTTCCACATCCTACGTCAAGAACTTGCTTGCCAAGGCAATCAATACTGTCAAGGGTCTCAAGGCAAAGCTTGGTCGTGGCGTGTCCGCCCGTACCAAAGGCACTGCCCGGGTCAATGGTAAGCACGGTGCGACCGTCGCGGTTATCATATTCCTCCCACGAGGGGCGAACGGTAAGCTTGTTGCCGATCTCAAGGGGATGAAAATATTTTTTCCAGGTATTTGCCCAATCCTCCTCATTAACGCTTCCTATGCTTATTTCGAGACTGCCCGTGTCAAGCTCCTTTTCATCTGTCTTATACTGCTTTAAGGCGTCCTTAAGCATAACGAGAGTGTCTCTGCCTTGTTGGTTATCGGGAAGATATACCTGCACTCTTACACCGCCGTCGCCGCTTAGAAGAGATTCGTCAACGTAATCCCAAAGCTCACGGTTATTCTCCATAAATTCGGTCAGGTCGCTTTTGTCATTTATTGCCCAACACGATATCCCGCAGGATATAAGCAGACCGCCAATTGCCTCGGTTGCCTCGTGAGTCGTATCAATGCTTATTTCAAACCATTCCATATTGCTTCAACTTTCCTTATTTGTATAGTTTATATTTTATTATAACAGAATTACTCCCAATATGCAACTGCGGAGTCGTTTTTTACGGATAATGACACTAAAAAATGCAAACAAAAAAGGCTTATGTACAATACATAAGCCTTTTTTAGTTGATGCTAAACCTTTGTATTCGTTTATCAGATTCCCCAGATAGCCTTGATGATAACAAGAATAATGGGGGCAAATACGATGGATACAACACTCAGGAGTTTAATAAGAATGTTGATGGAGGGTCCGGAGGTATCCTTGAAGGGATCGCCTACGGTGTCGCCAACAACCGCAGCCTTGTGATTGTCACTGCCCTTGCCGCCGATGGCGCCGGACTCAATGTATTTCTTGGCATTGTCCCATGCACCGCCGCTGTTGCTCATCATGGTCGCCATGCAGAAGCCTGATGCAGCAGCACCGGCAAGCATACCGGCGATGCCGTTGAACTCAAGAAGAATGCCAACCAAAATGGGAGCAACGACCGCAATAACTGCGGGGAGGATCATTTCCTGCTGTGAGGAACGGGTGCAGATGTCAACGCAAGCCTCGTAATCGGGCTGAGCCTCGCCGGTCATAATACCCTTGATCTCTCTGAACTGACGGCGAACCTCTGTAACGATTCTGCCTGCAGCTCTTCCTACTGCCTGCATGGTAACTGCAGAGAACAGGAAGGTGAGCATTACGCCGATAAAGAAACCAATGAGAACCTGAGGGTTAAGGATATTAAGATTGAATGTGTAGCCCAGACCCTCAACTGTGCTCTTAAACGCAGCAATAAGGGTTATTGCCGTAAGTGCGGCAGAGCCGATTGCAAAGCCCTTACCGGTTGCGGCAGTGGTGTTACCAAGACTGTCAAGAGCGTCGGTGCGCTCGCGCACGTAAGGCTCCTGGCCGGTCATTTCGGCGATACCGCCTGCGTTATCCGCAACGGGGCCGTAAGCGTCGGTGGCAAGGGTGATACCAAGAGTTGAGAGCATACCCACTGCCGCAATGCCTACACCGAAAAGTCCGATCCCGGGGTCTTTTATCGTTCCGCCTGCAAGGAAGAAGCTTCCTGCGATAGCGGCCACAACAATAATGATGGAAAGCATTGTGGAGCGCATGCCCAGTGCAAGACCGTCAATAATTACAGTAGCGCTTCCGGTGTCGGATGCCTTAGCAAGCTTCTGAGTAGGCTTGTAGGTATCGGATGTAAAGTATTCGGTAACTGCGCCCATTGCAACGCCTGCAATAAGACCGCAAAGCACAGAGCCGTAAAGACCCCATATGTTGATGCCCTCCTTGCCGCTAAGCATAAAGTAGATTATTGCTCCTGCGGCTACCACCATAATGAGGGTGGAAATGTAGGTTCCCTTTCTGAGGGAAGCAAGGAGCTGCTTCTGGGTGGCGTTTTCGCCGGTGCGAACAAAGAAGGTTCCGATTATAGAGGCGATAACTCCCGCTACTGCGATAAGGAAGGGGACGATAAAGCCCATTTCCTCAAGACCTGCAAAAACACCCAGAGCGCTTGCGGAAAGCACGGAGCCAACGTAAGACTCATAAAGGTCTGCGCCCATACCCGCAACGTCGCCTACGTTATCACCAACGTTATCTGCAATAACTGCGGGGTTGCGGATGTCATCCTCGGGAATGCCTGCCTCGACCTTACCGCATAGATCAGCTCCAACGTCAGCGGCCTTAGTGAAGATACCGCCGCCTACACGTGCAAAGAGTGCCATGGAGGAGGCGCCGATACCGAAGCATACCATGGTGTTGGCGATCTGAGAGGGATCCATGTGGGCAATATGCTTAAGTCCAAGATACCAAAGGCTGGTGTCGAGAAGTCCGAGACCTACAACGACCATGCCCATAACGGTTCCGCTGGAGAAGGCGGTGCGCAGACCCTTGTTGAGGCTCTGCTTGCAGCCCATGACCGTGCGACCGTTGGAGGAGGTGGCGATCCTCATGCCGATAAAGCCGGCAAGACCTGAGAAAATACCGCCCGTAAGGAAAGCAAAGGGGGTAAACCAGTTACCTGCACCAAATGCTGCCAGGATCAATAAAAGTACGAAGATGACTGCGAAGAATATAGCCACAACGGTATATTGACGCTTAAGGAATGCATTTGCTGCCTTTCTGATGATGCCCGAGATTCTACGGACGTCCTCTGTACCTGCATCGCTTTTGGCAAGCTTCTTTGCTGTAAACAAAGCAAACAAGAGAGCGATGACGGCTGTTACTGTTACTAGAATCATTTCCATGAAACAAGATCCTTTCCTATGTTTTGCTATTAAATTGATGATAAAGAGTATATTATTTATAAATATATCTTTATTATAAAATAATACAATATAAACGTGTAAATTGTCAATTATATACTGCCTTTTTCTTGATACAAATAAACATTTTTTTTATAAAGCTTTAAGAATCGAACATTATTTGTTCAAAGTAAACATGGTTGCTTGAAAATTTATCACAATATTAAAAAAACCGAAGATTTTATTGATGCCTGTGCATTTTTCGGAGTATAACGGCGATCCTTTTGCTCTTTATTTAATTTGCGCTATGCAGAAAAACATTTTTGTGTTATAATAAGATGATATATTATGTAATTTGTATTTTTATAGCATAAATTATACGGTTCCCTGTTTTGATCGGAGGTATTTCTTTGTTTCTTAAACGATTGGAGGTCTACGGCTTTAAATCCTTTGCCGAAAAGACCGAATTGAGCTTCACTAACGGCATCACTGCAATTGTTGGCCCTAACGGAAGCGGAAAGAGTAACGTCGGCGACGCGGTGCGCTGGGTTCTTGGTGAGCAAAGCGCCAAGCAGCTTCGCGGCGGTAAGATGGAGGATATTATTTTTAACGGCACCGAAAAGAGGAGAAAGCTCTCATTTTGTGAGGTGACTCTGGTCTTTGACAATCAGGACCGTATGCTTCCTATCGATTATACCGAGGTGGCTATTACCCGAAGACTGTACCGTAGCGGCGAAAGTGAGTATTGCATCAACCGTACTCCGTGCAGGCTTAAGGACGTTACCGAACTGTTGCTTGATACCGGTATCGGTAAGGAGGGCTACTCCATCATAGGCCAGGGAAAGATAGATCATATCCTCTCCAACAAGGCAGAGGAGCGCCGCAGTGTCTTTGAGGAGGCTGCGGGCATAATGAAGTACAAGACCAGGAAGCTTGAGGCGGAAAGAAGGCTTGAGCGTACATGTGAAAACATCGAGCGTCTTAACGATATCCTAAGCGAGATAAACGACCGTATCGATCCCCTTCGTGAGCAGTCCGAAACTGCACAGAAGTATCTTGCTATACGCGAGCAACTTCGTTCCCTTGAGGTCAATTTTTATCTTTATCAGTATGATATGGCGGCAAAACGCAAGGAGGACATAAACGCAAGCCTCTCGTCGGTTGAGGGCGAGTATTTCGAAAAGGAGCAGCTTCGCGATAAGATCAGAGAGCAGGACGAGACCTCTCTTGAGCAGATGGATGCTCTTGAGCTGGAGCTTGACTCTGTCCGCAAGGCGGTGCTTGACCTTACCGCGAGGATCGAGCAGGGCTCGGGCGAAAGCAGGGTGTTTTCCGAAAGAGTTGCTCACCTTACAGAGGATGCGGAGCGACTTGAAAAGGAAATAGAGCTTGATGCCGATATGAAGGCCACCATGCTTGCCGCAAGAGAGGGAGACCTTGAGGCGGTGGATAATAAAGCGGGTCAGATAGAGCAGATGAAGCTTGACGTTGACAAGGAGCAGAGTCTGTTGGACGATGCTGACAAAAAGCTGGAGCTTGAAGGTGTCGAGCTTGAAAAAATGCGCACCGAAATAATGAATGCCATGAACCGCCTCAGCGACGTCAAGGTCAACAAAAGCCGTTGCGAGGCCATCAAAAGCGGGCTTGAGCAGCGCCTTGAGCAGATTTCCCGTCAGGAGCAGGATGCTAAAAATATGCTTGATAACGTATCTCAGGCATTACTTAGTCAGCAGGAAAGCGGTAAGGATATAGTAGACAGACACGGGCAGCTTGTAAATAAGAGGGATGAATTAAGAGCCGAGCTTACCAAGCTTCAGCAGCAGGTGCGTTCGGGACGTGAAGATGCGCAGGAGCTTGCGGAAAGGCTTCACGCCGCCCGCCAGAGAGCAAGCATGCTAAGGGAAATGCAAAATGATTACGAGTCATTTAACAACTCGGTCAAGCATATATTAAAAAACAGTCAAGCACCGAGCATAAAGCCCTATTTTATGGGGGTGATCGCGCAGCTTATAAGTGTACCGCAGAAATATGAAAAGGCTGTAGAAACGGCTCTTGGCAGTGCAATGCAGAATATCGTCACCAAAACCGAGGAGGATGCCAAGGCCTTTATCGAATACCTTAAAAACGGCAAGCTTGGCAGAGCTACCTTCCTTCCCATGTCTGCAATTCGTGCAAGAAGGCTTGAAAATAACGAGAAAAATGCCATTAAGCAAAACGGATGCTACGGCATCGCCAGCGATCTTGTTTCCTTTGATGATCAATACCGTAATATATTTGAAAACCTCCTTGGCAGAACCGTTATCTGTCAGAGCCTTGACGTATGCATTAAAATAGCGAGGGATACCAAGCATGCATTCCGTCTCGTTACCCTCGACGGTGACGTAATAAATCCGGGCGGAAGCATGACGGGCGGAAGCAGTCAAAGCCGCCTTACCTCTGTGCTGGGCAGGACCAGGGAGCTTGAGGAGGCGGTTGCGGCAGAGGAGGAGCTTGCCCTTAAATGCGAAGGCTATAAGGGAGTGCTTGCCCAAACGGTAACGGCTCGCGATAAAAAGGAAAAAGAGCTGACCGACCTTGAAAGGGAGCTTCATGAAAACGAGGTGCTTCTTGCCGCGGAAAATGAAAAGCTCAACAAGCTTAACAGTGATGCCGATGCCATAAGGGAGACCTTGATGGATCTTGAGCAGGAGCGTAGCGAGCACAATGACACGCTTGCGGATATCCATGCTCAGCTTAGCGGCTCGGACGATAAGGCAGGGGATATTGAGCAGGATAATAAAAAAGCACAGCAGGAGCTTGCAAGCAAAACCGCTCAGTATAACTCAAGAAAGCTTGACCGCGAGCGCAAGGCTCAGCATTTGACCGATATGAGGGTCCAGCTCTCTGCATTTATTCAGGAGCTTTCCGCAATGAAAAATAATGCCGAGCGTGTGGAGAAGGAGCTATCGGATATCGATCAACGTACATCCCACAAGCGTGCAAAGCTTGAAGATTGCTATAAACAGATAGAAGCCATAAACGATGAAAGTGTCAATTTTGGCAAGCAGATCGACCTGCTTCGACAGTCGCTTTGCACCATGCAGAACAAGCAACAGCAGCTTCAGGGCAAAAAGGACGGCATGAATGACGAGGCAAAGGAGCGCAACCGTCGTGCTCAAGAGCTTGATAAGGATCTTCTCGTGGCTCAGGAGAAAAAGCATAAGCTTGAGCTCAATCTCCAAAAGGTGGATGCGGATATCGCTCTTATGGAGCAACGCATATGGGATGAATACGAGCTTACATACCTTAGCGCAACAGAGCTTAGGGACGCCGAATTCAAGGTGACGGGAGCACAGAGCGAGATCAATCACCTGAGAAGGGATATTAATGCGCTTGGTACGGTAAACGTAAACGCCATTGAGGAATACGTAGCCACCAAGGAGCGTCAGGAAAACCTTACCTCTCAGCTTGGAGACCTGCAAAAGGCGGAGCAGGATCTTCGTAAGATCATAAGCGATATGGTCAAGAAAATGGAAAGTCGCTTCGCTGAGCAGTTTGCCATCATCAATAAGTATTTTGGAGAGACCTTCCGTAAGCTCTTCGGAGGGGGTAAGGCAGAGCTTCGCCTTGAAAATTCCGATGATATCCTGGGAAGCGGCATAGATATCGTTGCTCAGCCTCCGGGGAAGGCTCTGCAGATGCTCTCTCTGCTCTCGGGCGGCGAGCGTGCACTTACCGCAATCGCCATACTGTTTGCAATGTTAAGACTTAAGCCCACTCCGTTCTGTATTCTTGATGAGATAGAGGCGGCGCTGGATGAAGCAAACGTATATAATTTTGCTGAGTACTTAAGGGCGTTTACCGATAAAACTCAGTTCATCGTCATTACTCACCGCAAGCCCACTATGGAGGAGGCAGACTCCCTCTATGGCGTTGCAATGGAGGAAAAGGGTGTTTCCAGCATGGTTTCGGTAAAGCTTTCGGATATTAACAACGATTAAAACGGTTTTTAAGGAGATCTATTATGGCGTTTTTATGGTCAAAGAAAAAGCAGGAGTCGGAAGGGGCAGAGACGGTAACCGATACCCCCGAAAAGCCCAAGACCTCCCTGCTTGGTAAAATGGCGCAGGGACTTATGCGCACAAGAAGCTCGTTAGGGCAAAAGCTTGGCAATCTTCTTGCTTATTATGATAAGATTGATGACGAGTTCTTTGAGGAGCTTGAGGCGGTGCTCATAAGCGCTGATATGGGTGTCGTGGCCACCGAGAAAATAATTAATACCGTGCGTGAACGCTGTAAGAATGAAAAGATAAGCGATACCGCTCGAATTCACGAGCTTTTGCGCGGATGTATAAGCGATATAATGCGTGCTGAGGCTCCGGATGAAGTCTATCCGTTGCTCATTCTGGTGGTGGGCGTAAACGGCGTGGGCAAGACCACTGCCATAGGAAAAATGGCGTACAGATATTCCCTTATGGGCAAAAAGGTCCTACTTGCCGCGGGAGATACCTTCCGTGCCGCCGCCGCAGAGCAGCTTGAGGTGTGGGCGGAAAGAAGCGGCGCGCAGGTGGTTCGCCACGGTGAGGGTGCCGATTCCGCAGCTGTAATCTTTGATGCACTCTCCGCCGCAAGGGCAAGGGGAGTGGACGTATGCATTTGTGATACAGCGGGTAGACTTCAGAACAAAAAGAACCTTATGGACGAGCTTGCCAAGGTGGGCAGAATAATAGACCGTAATTGGGAAGGCGAAAAGCAGACCTATATCGTGCTTGATGCCACTACGGGCCAGAATGCCATAAGCCAGGTCAAGATGTTTAACGAGGCCACAAAGCTTGACGGCATCGTGCTCACAAAGCTTGACGGCACCGCAAAGGGCGGCGTCGCAGTTGCAATTAAAGAGGAATTTGACTTGAACGTCCGCTACGTTGGCGTGGGCGAGGGCAAGGAGGATCTTTTGGTCTTCGATCCTGAGGATTACTCGGCTAACATCATTTAAATAAGGAAAAGGAGCTAAAACTGATGGAATCGATTGGAAAAACCAAATGGATAATCCCCGACGGCTATATCTCAAGCAAGTCCGGAAGTCAGACAAGCCATGATGCAGTGTGCGTGTTAAACCTCTGCGGCAAGGAGGCAAAAATAACCCTTACCTTGTATTTTGAGGACAGAGACCCCATTACCTTTAGGTCGACCTGTCCTGCGGAGCGCACCCATCATATTAGAATGGACAAGATCACCGATAAAAACGGCAATCTCGTACCAAGAGATACTCCTTATGCTATTTTGGTGGAGAGCTCCTGTCCCATAGTGGCACAGTATTCCCGTCTTGATACCTCTGCAAGCGATACTGCACTTATGACCACCATCGCCTTCCCGGTCTGACGGTAATTATCAAAATGTAAAAAACGCACCGTAAAGGTGCGTTTTTTGTATGTATTATTGATTTCTTATTACGATTGCAGATCGCGTCTTGTTACCTTGTCTATCATTTCGTTGTATACGGGTGCAACAGACTCAAAGTACTGAGATGCGGATACCTCACCGGTAAGGATCTTGGAGGTGCTCTCAAGACCCATGTACTGCCAGTTGATGCCGTAATATACTGCCTTGCTCTGAACTGTGATATCCTGCAGATAGTAAAGGAAATTGATGGAATCCTGATCCTCACAGTAAAGTGCAACCTCGCTGTTGAACAGCTGATCGTTATCTGCAGATCCCTTAGCGTAAATGGGACGGTAGAGCATCTTCATGGTCTTTAATAATCCGTCGGGATTGTTGCAGCCCTTAAAGATGACGAAGCACTCGCCGGGTAGCTCCTCGGATACGTAATCGGTAGCATCGGGACCCATGGGAACCGGAAGCCATCCGCAATTTTCTATAACGCGTCCGCTATCCCAGCTTCTGCGCCAATGGTTGATCATAAACGCTACGTTTCCGCTCTTGAATTGACCCACGATATCCTGGTCATAGGTGCCCTCGGTAAGGGGAAGGGTATAGCCGTTATCGTAAAGACCCTTGAGAAAATCCCATGCCTTGGTGCTGTTGGCATCGTAGCCTGTAAAGACGTCTCCGTTTTTCGATTCGGTTACTATTTTGCCGTTGTTGCTCATTGCAAGCTGAAGACCAAGATCATACCAGGTGGTGCCGTAAATGCCCCTGTCAGGGTCGGTCACCTTGGAGCAGATATCCTCAAATATCTCCCAATTCCAGGTCTTGTCCTTTACCATCTGATAAAGCTGAGAGGGGGTGTAGCCTGCAGATTGAATAAGATTGTAGTTAAAGAAGGTCACCTTGGCAGTCTCGACGCTCTTCATTCCCACCGTGTTCATAACAAAGCCGTAAAGCTTTCCGTTGAAGGTGCAGAACTCTTTTTGCTGCTCGACGTCCCAATATGCATCGTCATCAAAGGAAATATTATGGTCGCTTATGGGCTCAAGGCAGGAGCCGGGAAGCTCAAGATACCAATAGTGGTCAATTGCGTTTGCCACGCTTCCGCCATGCATGCCGTCAGCCAATGGCTCTCCCGAATATGCCGAAGAGCGTACCTGATCCCAATAGCTTCCTGTATTTGGGATAAATTTTATGGTTACTCCGTAATCGTTTTTAAGGGTGCTCATTGTATTTTGACGGTAACGGGAAACAATGGAATCGTCGGAGAATTCGTCCTCCTCCTGACCGGGTTGAAGCCACCAATGATAAAGTCTGAATTCATCACCCGATCTAAGGTATTCCAGCTCCGTATCGATCTCGGGTGCATCGCTTTGGCCGTCTGACGGACCGGGAGTGGGGGTGTCGGTGGCGATAGGATCACTGCATGCAGTAAAAGCAAGCGTCATGCATGCGCATATCACAGCAATGATCATAAGCTTAAAGATGTGTATCATAAAATACCTCCTTCATTTTATAATTAATTTTAACATAAATCTTATGAATAATAAAGACATAATTCCAACTTAAATAAGAACAAAACTAACCTGAATTATCGTGTTATTCGTGCAAAATTCGTTCCTTTAATGCTTTTATAGTACAAAATTAACACTTGACTAGACAAAACTAACATTGAATGCCGTTCAAATGATAACTATATTAAGAAAGGCTTCCCATAACTAAGGGGGAAGCCTTTTGATGTAAGGTGTATTTATAATGATTTATTTGGCACTCTTCTTTTTTCCAAGTAAAACGATCACTACTACAGCTACGACCACAACGACCGCCGCAACGATGCCGATGATAAGGCCTGTATTATCTCCGTCGGGAGTAGCGATATCGGTGGGAACGTCACCGGGTTGGCTTGTTACGTTTTCAGTGGGCGCAGGGGTAGCCTCGGTGGTGGCGATGGGCTC